>JADGHE010000019.1 GCA_019689555.1 Variibacter sp.
CGTCCCGCCCGCCCCCGGGCTTGCCGACCCGCCCACCGCGGGGCGGCCGCCGGTGGTGGTGGATTGGCGGACCGGCCTTGCGATCCACGGCATCGACCCCGTCGCCTATTTCTCCGAAAAGAAGGCCGTTCCGGGGCAAGAGGCCTGGGAATGGAACTATGCGGGCGCCGTCTGGCGGTTCAGCAACGAGGGCAACCGGGCGGTCTTCGCGGCCCACCCGGAGATCTACATGCCGCGCTTCGGGGGCAACGACCCCATCGCGCTCGCCCGCGGCGTCACGCTCAACGGCAATCCCTGGATCTGGGTTGTGTTCGGCGACCGGCTCTATCTGTTCCACACGCCGGAGGCGCGCGCCGCCTTCCTCGCCGACCCGGCGGGCGCGATTGCGCGGGCGGAGGCGGCGGTCGCGCGCGCCGCGGCCGGCCTCGCCCGCTAAAGGCGCCTAGGTGAAGCGCATAAGCGCCGCCGGATCGCCGCCGGCGACGAATCCCGGAATGCGGAACGCGGGTTCGGCTCCACCGTAGCGGAGGGGGGTGGCGTCCGGCCGCGCGAGGGCGCCGCCCGCCGCCACGAGGAGAGCGTGGCCCGCGGCGACGTCCCATTCGCTGGTCGGGGCAAGCCGCGCATAGAGGTCGGCCGACCCTTCCGCGAGCAGACAGAATTTCAGGGCCGATCCGCAGGGGCGCCGCACCGCGATCCGAGCCCGGTCGAGCAGCGCCGCCGTCGCAGGGTCGAGGTGCGAGCGGCTCACAAGCGCCACCGCCTCGGCGCCGGGCCACGCCCGCGTGCGGATGCGCCGGGCCTGCCCGGTTCTCTCGCCCGCGCAGGCGAGGCGCTCCGCGCCGCGGCCGACGACGCCGCGCCAGAGCTGCCCGCGGGCGGGCGCGGCGATCACCCCGGCCACGGGCGCCCCCTCGGCGACCACGCCGATATTGATCGTGAATTCGTCGCACCCGGCCACGAATTCGCGCGTGCCGTCGAGCGGGTCGACGAGCAAGAAGACCGATGCCTGCGGGCGCGAAGCGGCACCGGCCTGCTCCTCGGAGACGACCGGAACGCCGGGCAGCAGCCGCGCAAGCCCCTCCATGATGATTCCCTCGGAGGCCTCGTCGGCTTCCGTCACCGGGGAGCTGTCGGGCTTGGCGCGCACCGTGAGGTCCGCCTTGCGGAACGACAGAACGGCCTGGGCGGCGCGCAGGGCCAGCGCGCTCAGCGCGGCCATCGTCCGCTCGTCGAGGAAGGCCGGCAAAGAAGAAACGTGCGCCACCGCAGGGCCTCGCGCGTCGCGTTGGAGTTTCGCTGCGCGAGGTGTATCACAAGCACCCCTTCCATGCGCAGGTCGGCGATTCGTTCGATTCTGCCGAATGCGGAGATTTGCATGGCCGGTCCCGTCGAGTTGGACGCACTCGATCTTGCCGCGCTGCTGTGCTCGCGCGTGTGCCACGACCTGATCAGCCCGGTGGGCGCGGTGGTCAACGGCATGGAGGTGCTGGAGGAGACCGACGACGAGAGCACGCGCCTCTTCGCGCTCGATCTCATCAAGAAAAGCGCGAGCCAGGCGTCGGCCCGTCTGCAATTCTGCCGGCTCGCCTTCGGCGCGGCCGGTTCGGCGGGCGCGGAAATCGACCTCGGCGACGCCGAGAACGTCGCGCGCGGTTTCATCCAGGACGACAAGGTGAGCCTGGGCTGGCACCTCCCGCGCATGCTGCTGCCGAAGAACCGCGTCAAGCTCCTGCTCAACATGCTCCTGCTCGGCACGCAGATCATTCCGCGCGGCGGCACCATCACGGCCGAGATGATCGGGGAGGGGGCCTCCGCCGGCTTCCGCGTCACGGTGAGGGGGCTCAACGCCCGCATCCCGCAGGCCGTGCCGGCGCTCGTCGCCGGAGACGCGGACGGCCCCATCGACGCGCACGCCGTGCAGCCGTTCTACACCGGGATTCTCGCCCGCACCTGCGGTTTGCGCGTCGCGATCGAGCAGGAGGCCGAGCAGGTCGTCGTCACCGCGTGTTGAGCGCTTCGGGTCGCCGCGCGCAGACCCCCGCAACCAATCCTAAACCCTTTGTCAAGACACTGGAGCGGCTGCCGAAAGGCGTGGAGGGCTCGTTTCTGCGCCCATCACGAAGGCCCGCTCCATGGACGAGTTGTTGCGTGAGTTCCTGACGGAAACGAGCGAGAGCCTGGACACGGTCGACCTGGAGCTCGTCCGCTTCGAGCAGGATCCCAACAACGCGCTCATTCTCGGCAACATCTTCCGCCTCGTTCACACGATCAAAGGCACCTGCGGCTTTCTCGATCTGCCGCGGCTCGAGGCGCTGGCGCATGCCGCCGAAACGTTGATCGGCCGGTTCCGCGAGGGCGTGCCGGTGACCGGCGAGGCGGTCACGCTGGTGCTGAAGCTCATCGACCGCATCAAGGCGATCATCGCGGCGTTGGAGGCGACCGAGCGCGAACCTCCGGGCGACGACCTGGATCTGATCGGCCTCCTGGAGGCCATGGCGGATTCACGCCCCGCCGGCGTCGGCGCGGAAAAAGCGGCGGCTCTGTTCGCAGCCGGCGAGGAGCCGGGGCTTAGCCTCGCGGGCGCGCCGGCGCGGCCGAGCGATCCGGACGAGGATGTGGCCGAGCGCCGGTCCGAGGCGAAAGCCGGCGGCCAGTCGATCCGCGTCAGCGTCGAGCGCCTCGAACAGCTCATGACCATGGTGTCGGAGCTGGTGCTGACCCGCAACCAGTTGCTCGACATCGCGCGCCGGCACGGGGACTCGGAGTTCAATGGGCCGCTGCAGCGGCTGTCCAGCGTCACCACGGAGTTGCAGGACGGGGTCATGAAGACCCGCATGCAGCCGATCGGGACCGTCTGGCAGAAGCTGCCGCGCCTGGTGCGCGATCTCGCCGCCGGGCTCGGCAAGGACATCGACCTGCAGATGTTCGGTGCCGACACCGAGCTCGACCGCCAGGTGCTCGACCTGATCAAGGATCCGCTCACGCACATGGTGCGGAACGCTGCCGATCACGGGCTGGAAAGCCCGGCGGAGCGGCGCGCGCGCGGAAAACCTGAGAAGGGGACGATCCGCCTCTCCGCCCGCCACGAAGGCGGGCACATCCTCATCGAGATCGCCGACGACGGGCGCGGCCTCGACACGGACCGTATCAAGGCGAAGGCGCTCGCCGCGGGGCTCGCCTCCGCGGCCGAACTCGAGACGATGAGCGAGGCCCAGATCCACAGGTTCATCTTCGCGCCGGGCTTGTCGACCGCCGAGCGGGTCACCAGCATTTCCGGCCGCGGCATCGGCATGGATGTCGTGAAGGCCAATATCGAGCAGATCGGCGGCACGGTGGACGTGAAGTCGGTGCCCGGCGCGGGCGCCTCCTTCGTCATCAAGATTCCGCTCACGCTCGCGATCGTCTCGGCGCTGATCGTCGCATGCGACGGGCACCGCTTCGCCATTCCGCAGCTTGCGGTGGTGGAGCTCGTGCGCGCGAATGCCGGTTCCGAACACCGCATCGAGCGCGTCAGGGGCGCGCCGGTGCTCCGGCTGCGCAATCGGCTGCTGCCGCTCGTCCATCTCGGCGCGCTGCTCGGCACGCCTACGGAGAAATCGGCCCCCGAGGAGAGCGGCTTCGTCGTCGTCACGCAGGCGAACGGCCAGACCTTCGGGATCGTCGTCGACGGCGCCTTCGATACCGAGGAAATCGTCGTCAAGCCGATGGCGCGCAAGCTGCGCCACATCGGCCTGTTCTCCGGCAACACCATCCTCGGCGACGGATCGGTGATCATGATCATCGATCCGAATGGCGTGGCGCAGGCGCTGGGGGGCGCCGTCGCGGAGTCGCGGGAGGCGGAGCTGGCGACGGAGGCACACGAGGCGACCGGCGAGCCGAAGGTGTCGCTGCTCGTGTTTCGCGCCGGGTCGCAGGAGCTGAAGGCGGTGCCGCTGTCGCTGGTCACGCGGCTCGAGGAGATCGACGGCAAGGCGATCGAGACGGCGAGCGGCCGTCCGCTTGTGCAGTATCGCGGGCGGCTCATGCCGCTCCTCTGCGCCGATGAGGCGGTCAGGATCCGAAGCGAGGGCGCCCAGCCGGTGCTCGTCTTCTCCGCCGAAGGGCGCTCGATGGGCCTCGTCGTCGACGAGATCGTCGACATTGTCGAGGAGCCGATGCGGATCGATCTCGCAAGCACGCGGCCGGGCGTGCTGGGCTCGGCGATCGTCAGGGGGCGGGCGACCGAGATCATCGACATCGGCCATTTCCTGCCGCTCGCTTTCGAGGATTGGTCCCGCGGCAAGGGTTCGGGCCGCGCGCAGGCGCTGCGGCTGCTCCTCGTCGACGACTCGGCGTTCTTTCGCGACATGCTGCGGCCGCTGCTGCAAGCCGCGGGCTACACGGTGGTCGCCGCGGCCGGCGCGCGCGAGGCGCTCGCGATTCTGCAGGCGGACGCGGACTTCGCCGCCATCGTCTCCGACATCGAGATGCCGGAGATGGACGGCCTTGCGCTCGCGCGGGCCGTGCGCGGGGAAGCGAGAACGGCGGGCATTCCGATGATCGCGCTGTCCTCGCATGTCGCCCCGGCCCTGGTGGAACCGGTGCGTGCGGCCGGCTTCAACGGCTTCGTCGGCAAATTCGATCGGCCCGGCTTGATTGCCGCGGTCAAGGAGGCGGCGGTGCCGCTGGAAGCGGCGGCGTGAGGGGGCAGGCATGTTGAACGAGACCCCATCCCGCGGCGGGGGCCGCCTCGCCGAATACGTGACGGTGAAGGTCGCGGACCAGCTCTTCGGGCTTCCGATCGCGCGCGTGCGCGACGTCTTCGTCCCCGACCGGCTGACGCGCGTGCCGCTCGCGCCGCCCGAGGTCGCGGGCGTGCTCAATCTGCGCGGGCGCATCGTGACGGCGATCGACATGCGCAACCGCCTCGGACTGCCGGCGCGAACCGCAACGGAGGAGACGATGGCGGTCGGCGTCGACTGCGGCGGCGAATCCTACGCGCTCCTGGTCGATTCCGTCGGCGACGTGGTCAAGCTTCCCGACGAGGCGCTGGAAGCCAATCCGGTCAACCTCGACCGGCGGCTCGCGGCGGTCTGTGCGGGCATTCACCAATTGGAAGGGCAACTTCTGGTATCCCTGGACGTCGATCGTGTGCTCGGCATCGGCGCCGATGCCGCAGCGGCCTGATTGGGGTGGCGGTGCGAGCCAGGCGCTCGCCAGGCGAAGAGGGATGGCCATGAAGAAGTGTCTGGTGGTCGATGATTCGAGCGTCATCCGCAAAGTGGCGCGGCGAATCCTGGAAGGCTTGAATTTCGAGATTTCCGAAGCGGAGGACGGCCAGCAGGCGCTGGAGCATTGCCGGCGGGAAATGCCCGACGCGGTGCTGCTCGATTGGAATATGCCCGTCATGGACGGGTACGAGTTCCTCAAGGCGCTGCGGCGTCTGCCGGGCGGCAACCGGCCGAAAGTGGTGTTCTGCACGACTGAGAACGACGTCGTGCACATCGCGCGCGCGCTGCACGCCGGCGCGAACGAATACATCATGAAGCCGTTCGACAAGGAAATCGTCGAGGCCAAGTTCCAGGAAGTCGGCCTCATCTGAACGGCGCGGTCGCGTCGGCAGCCAATCCCATCGAGCCCTGCGTATGAGCGCCGTCAGCGCATCCGTGCATTCCGTCCCCGCGCCCGACCCCATTCGCGTGATGGTCGTCGACGATTCCGTCGTGGCGCGCGGGCTGATGGCGCGGTGGATCGCTGACGAACCCGATCTCGAAATCGTCGCCTCGTTGCGCACGGGCCGCCAAGCGGTCGACTGGCTCGCGCAAGGGGACGCGGACGTCGCCGTTCTCGACGTCGACATGCCGGAGCTCGACGGCCTGTCCGCCTTGCCGCTTCTGCTCGCGCGCAAGCCCGATCTCGTGGTGATCATGGCCTCCACGCTGACGCGGCGGAACGCCGAGATCGGCCTCAAGGCGCTGTCGCTCGGCGCGGCGGACTGCATCGCCAAGCCCGAGGCGGGCCGCGGCGCCGCGGCCGCGGCCGCCTTCCGGCGCGAACTCGTCGAGAAGATCCGCCACATCGGCCTCCGCCGCGGCCGCCTTCGGCGCACGCGCGCGCGGGTCATGCCGGGACGCGGGCGGCCCGGCAGCGAGCGCATGCCTGGTCCGCGGCCCATCTCGATCCGCGATCACGAGAGCAGGGCTCCGGTCGTCCTGCGCCCGGCCGTCGCGCGGCCGCCCCGCGTCCTCCTCATCGGCGCCTCGACGGGCGGACCGCACGCGCTCATGTCCCTTTTGCCGCAGCTCGGCGGCGTCGCCGACCGCGTGCCGATCCTGGTGGTCCAGCACATGCCGCCGACCTTCACCACCATTCTCGCCGAGCATATTCAGCGCGCGAGCGGCCGCCCCGCCCGCGAGGGTGTGGACGGGGAGGCGATCGTCAGCGGCACGATCTATGTCGCGCCGGGGGGCCGGCACATGCGCGTGGCCATGCGCGGCGGCCGGCCGATCATTCGGCTCGACGACGGGCCGCCGATCAACTTCTGCAAGCCCGCCGTCGATCCCCTGTTCGAGAGCGCCTGCGCGGCCTGGGGCGCGCGGGCGCTCGCGATCATCCTCACCGGCATGGGCAGCGACGGGACCCGCGGCGCGCGCGCGATCGCGGCCGCCGGCGGAACGGTGATCGCCCAGGACGAAGCGACGAGCGTCGTGTGGGGCATGCCGGGGTCCGCCGTGCAGGCGGGGGTGTGTTCCGCGGTCCTGCCGCTCGATCAGATCGCGCCCGAAATCGCGCGCGCCTTTTCGGGAGATGCGCTGTGACGTCGCAGGATTTCGAATATCTGCGCCGGCTGTTGAAAGAGCGGTCCGGCCTCGCCTTGGCGGCGGACAAGCAGTACCTGCTCGAAACCCGGCTGCTGCCCGTCGCGCGGCGCGTCGGCGCCGCAAATCTCAGCGAACTCGTGCAGAAGCTGCGCGCGCCGGGCGCGGAAAAGCTCGCGACCGACGTCGTCGAAGCCATGATGACGAACGAGACGTTTTTCTTCCGCGACAAGATCCCGTTCGAGCTTTTTCGCGACACGATCATGCCGGCCCTGCGCGAGGCTCGGGCCTCACGCCGCCGGATTCGCATCTGGTGCGCGGCGGCGTCGAGCGGTCAGGAGCCGTATTCGCTCGCGATGATCCTCAAGGAGATGTCGGGCAGCCTCGCCGGCTGGCGCGTCGACATTCTGGCGACGGACCTCTCGACCGAAATGCTGGAGAAGGCGAAAACGGGCGTCTATTCGCAGTTCGAGGTCCAGCGCGGGCTGCCGATCCATTTCTTGCTCAAGTATTTCACGCAGGTCGGCGACATGTGGCAGATCGCGGCGGACCTGCGCGCCATGGTCGAGTTCCGTCCGCTCAACCTGCTGCACCCGTTCAGCCATCTCGGCGCGTTCGACGTCGTATTCTGCCGCAACGTGCTGATCTATTTCGACCAGCCGACCAAGATGGACGTGCTCGCCCGCATCGCGCGCGTCACCGAGCCCGACGGCTATTTGGTGCTGGGCGCGGCGGAAACCGTCGTCGGCCTCACGGACGTGTTCAAGCCGTGCGACGACAGGCGCGGGCTCTACAGGCCCTGCGCGCCGGCGTCCGCCCCCAGGCTGCGGCTTGCGCAGCCGGCCGCGGCGGATGCGACGCCGGTCGCCGTCGTTCCCTAACAGCCGGGGCGCCCGGTTCGCGCGCCTCCGCGTCCGTTCCGCGCGCCTCGCGCGCCGATCCGGCCGCGCCCGGAATTCGGGTGGCACGCTGCAAAGCCATGCGTGAGATTTGCTGGTCGGCGCCCACAGACGACGAGGCGGGAGCATGCGTCCCTCGCAAGCGGCAACCGGAACCGATCTCCGCGCGATGACCCGTGAAACCGGGTGGAATTTTGCCGGCGACGCCGCGCGCTGGCAGGCGGTCGTCCGCCGCGCGCGCGAGGCGGACGGCGTCTTTTGCTATGCGGTGACGACGACCGGCGTCTATTGCCGTCCGTCCTGCGCGTCGCGGCGGCCGCGGCGCGAAAACGTGCGCTTCTATGCGACATGCGCCGCCGCGGAGGCGGCGGGCTTCGGCCCCTGCAAGCGATGCCGGCCGAACGCGCTGCCCGCCGCGCCCGCGCGGTGCGAGGCGGCGAAAGGGGCGCCGTGACCCCGCCGGTCGCGCGGGCTCGCGCGGCTTGGACGATCCTGGGAGGGGAAGGAAAGGTCGCTCCGGCGTGCCGCAGAAAGACGGCGGACCTCAGACGGCGACGCGTTCGTCGGTCTCGGTGGGCTCGCGCAGCACATAGCCGCGGCCCCATACGGTCTCGATGTAGTTCTTGCCGTTGGAGGCGTTCGCAAGCTTCTTGCGCAGCTTGCAAATGAACACGTCGATGATCTTGAGCTCGGGTTCGTCCATGCCGCCGTAGAGATGGTTGAGGAACATCTCCTTGGTCAGCGTGGTGCCTTTGCGGAGCGAGAGCAGCTCCAGCATCTGGTATTCCTTGCCGGTCAGATGCACGCGCTGCCCGTTCACTTCGACGGTCTTGGTGTCGAGATTGACGACGAGGTCGCCGGTCTGGATGACCGACTGCGCGTGCCCCTTCGAGCGGCGCACGATGGCGTGGATGCGCGCGATCAGCTCGTCCTTGTGGAAGGGCTTGGTGAGATAGTCGTCGGCGCCGAAACCCAGGCCCTTCACCTTGTCCTCGATGGCGGCGAGGCCGGACAGGATCAGGATCGGCGTCTTCACCTTGGAGACGCGGAGCGCGCGCAGCACCTCGTAGCCCGACATGTCGGGCAGGTTCAGGTCGAGCAGAATGATGTCGTAGTCGTAGAGCTTGCCGAGGTCGATGCCTTCTTCGCCCAGGTCGGTGACATAAGTGTTGAAACTCTCGGACTTGAGCATCAACTCGATCGACTGCGCCGTGGCGCGGTCGTCTTCGATGAGCAATACGCGCATGCCAGTCCCCTTCCTCGCCGCCGCTCCAGGCTTAAGGTCGGCACACCGCAAAGGCGGCCCCGGAATCTTCTTGGGAAGAACCGATTCGAAACAGTACTACGGAATGGTTAACAGAACCTGATTCTCCCGCGCAAGCATTCCCTGGGCAGATTCGGTCGAATCGCCGTAAGATGCTGCGGGGGCCTCGGATTCTGGTCACGTGCCGGCTCATGTTTCACTTTAAGAGTCGATGTTAAGCGACTCTCCCGATTCACCCTCCATTCTGGCGGGAGTGACGGGTTCGTTCCCAGGAACGGTGAGGCGATGATTAACGAGGCGGGTAAATGTGAGGTTAAGCGCTGCGCACGGACTCGCCGTTTCTTAACGAGTGTGCCGCAATGAAGGCGCTGGCGGAGCAGATCGCCGAACTCGACGGCGTCGAGATTTACGGACGCGTCGTCGGCGTTCGCGGCCTGATGGTGGAGGTCGCGGGGCCGCTGCATGCGATGTCGGTCGGCGCGCGGGTCGTGATCGATATCGGGCGCGGCCGCACGGTGCCCTGCGAGGTGGTGGGTTTTTCCGGCGCCCACGCGCTGCTGATGCCGTTCGCGCCGCTGGAAGGCGTGCGGCGCGGCTGCCGCGCCATCGTCTCGACGGTTCCCGGCGCGGTGCGGCCTTCCCCCGGCTGGCTCGGCCGCGTCATCAACGCGATGGGCGAGCCGATCGACGGCAAGGGCCCGCTGCCGCCGGGTCCATCTCCCTATCCGTTCCGTGCGACGCCGCCGCCGGCGCACGCGCGGCGCCGCATCGGCCCGCCGCTCGATCTCGGCGTGCGCGCGCTCAATACGTTCACGACCTGCTGCCGCGGCCAGCGCATGGGCATCTTCGCGGGTTCCGGCGTCGGCAAATCGGTGCTGCTGTCGATGCTCGCGCGCCATGTCGCGGCCGACGTCGCGGTGATCGGCCTCGTGGGCGAGCGCGGCCGCGAGGTGCAGGAGTTTCTGCAGGACGATCTCGGCGAGGAGGGGCTCGCCCGCTCGGTGGTCGTGGTGTCGACCTCCGACGAGCCGGCGCTGATGCGGCGCCAGGCGGCCTATCTCACGCTCGCCATCGCCGAGTACTTCCGCGACGAGTCGAAGAACGTGCTGGTGCTCATGGATTCCGTCACGCGCTTCGCCATGGCCCAGCGCGAGATCGGCCTGTCGGCCGGCGAGCCGCCGACCGCCAAAGGGTACACGCCGACGGTCTTCACCGAGCTGCCCCGCCTGCTCGAACGCGCCGGGCCGGGAACGGGGGAGGGGACCATCACGGGCATCTTCACGGTCCTGGTGGACGGCGACGACCACAACGAGCCGATCGCCGACGCCGTGCGGGGCATCCTCGACGGACACATCGTGATGGAGCGCGCGATCGCCGAGCGCGGGCGCTATCCCGCCATCAACGTGCTGAAATCCGTCTCCCGCACCATGCCGCGCGCCGCCGACCCCGCCTATTGGCCGGTGATCGTCCGCGCCCGCCAGGTCATGGCGACCTATGCCGACATGGAGGAGCTGATCCGGCTCGGCGCCTACCGGCCGGGCTCGAGCGCCGAGGTGGACGAGGCGATCGCGCTCCACGGGCCGCTCGAAGCGTTCCTCGCCCAGGGCAAGGACGAGGCGACTTCCCTGGCCGAGGGCTATGCGCGGCTGGCACAAATCCTCGGGTCCAAGGAAACCGAAAACTAACACTGTGATGCCAGCATCCCCCGCGATTGCGGTTCGGCGCGCGCCTCCGGCGCGCCGCGCGCGGGCCGAACGCGGTCGCACGAACGTGGGGTTCGGGGGAGAATTGCTCGATGAAGTCGCGTGAGACGCTGATCCGCTTGAAGAAGTTTCAGGTTGACGAAAAGCGCCGGCGGGTCGCGCAGATCGAGGCCATGATCGCTGAATTCGAACGCATGGCGATGGAGCTCGACCGCGAAATCCAGATCGAGCAGGAGCGCGCCGGCATCCACGACCCGGCCCACTTCGCCTATCCCACCTACGCCAAGGCCGCGATGGTCCGCCGCGACAATCTCAAGCATTCGGCGAACGAGCTGAAGAGCCAGCTCGCGGAGGCCAAGGAGGCCCTGGCCGAGGCCTTCGAGGAGCTGAAGAAGGTCGAGCTGCTCGGCGAGCGTGACCAGCTGCGCGAGCGCGCCCAGCAGGGCGCGCGCGAGCAGGCCGAGCTCGACACCATCGGCCTCATGACGGCGCGCGAAGGCGCGCGCGTCTGATCACCGGTCGCGGCTCCGCTCCGGATTGTCGGTCGCCGGTCCACGCTCGGGACCGGCTGCGCGAAACTGCCCGCCCGGCCGCCCGTCCTGTCGCGCAGGAGCCTTTGCGCCCCGCTCGTCCTGCGCGGGCGGCGACGCCCGGTCGGTTCCGGGCGCCTCAAGTTCCGGGCGCCTCAAGCGGAGCGGCCCATCTCCGCGGCAGCAGCAGCGCCGCGGCGAGGCCGGTGAAGGGGGGCCGGTGATCGCATGGCAGTCCTCCTTCTACCTTCCTACCTTCTACGAGGTTTTCGGGGTCAGAAGGTCCAGCTCGCGAAAACGCGGACGCTGCGGCCGGGGAGCAGCACCTCGTCCTTCTTGAACGAGACGTGGTTGCGCACGTCGTCGTCGAGCAAATTGGTGCCCGCGATGCCCAGGGTGAGCTCGCTCGCGCCCTCGGCCGTCTTGAAGCGGTGGGTGTAGCTCACGGCGGCGCTGAGCAGGTCGTAGCCGGGCGTCGCCGTTTCCTCCGCGGCGACGTCGTTCTGCGCGAAGGCGTGCAGCAGATGGACGCGCACGAGCCAGCGGCCGTCGCGCCACGAGAGGCCGCCGCCGACCCGGTGCGGCGGGATGCGCGGAACGTGCGTTGCGTCGGCAAATCGGGCGCGAACGAAGTCGTACTGCCCCTCGACCGCCAATGTGCCGCCGGCGAGCTGCATCAGGTCGACCTGGGCCGCGAGCTCGGCGCCCGTGAAGGTCGCGTCCTTCTGGTCGAAGGCGATCTGCTTGAGCGCTTCGCCGAAGCCGGCGACGCAGCTCTCGAAGTCCTCGCCGCAGGAGTTTCCCGTGAGCCGCTTGTAGATGAAGCCGCGATAGCGCGTGTGGAAGGCGGTCGCCTCGAAGCGGAGGTCGCCGCGCGGCCGGCGCAGGCCGATTTCGAACGAGGTTGCGCTTTCCTTGCCGAGGTCGGGGTTGCCGATCTCGAATGTGCCCGAGGCTTCATGCGGCCCCTTGGAGAACAGCTCCTGCGCCTCGGGCGCGCGCTGGGAGTAGCTGACCGTCGCGCTGGCCACGAGGTCCGCCGGCAGATCCTTCAGCACGCCGAAGCTGGCGGCCGCCGGCGCGAAGTTGCGACGACGTGCCTCCTCGGCCGGCGGATTGCCGTCGGGCAGGAGATCGCGCGGGAAAAGGGCGGCGGCGCCGCTCACCCCTACGGCGTCGATGCGCCCCGCCGCCTGCAGGCGCAGCGTCGGCGACAGGGCGAGCTCGTTGAACAGGTAGGCGGCGGCTCTCGTCGTTTCGCTCGGGGCGAGCAGGCTGCCGGCCTCTCCCGAGGTGCCGAGGCGCTGGCGGCCTGCCTGAATGCCGAGTGCCGTGCTGAGCGGGCCGAGACCGGTCGAAACCGGGGCGAACTGGAGCTCCGTGCGCCCTTCGACCTCGCGATTTCGAAACGTGGCCGCGACCGTGTCGAAGCCACCGTCGAGCGCGCGCTCGTCGTGCCGGTAGTCGGTGGCGCCGAGCCAGAAGCGGATCGTGTCGACGAAGCCGCCCGTGACGAGCTCGCCGCGGCTCATGAGCTTGGTCTGGTTCAGGTCGATGCGCGTCCGCGCGGCGGCGGCCGCGGTTCCGGGGACGCCGTAGAGGCTCCCGTAATGGGAGACGGCGACGCCGACAAAGCCGTCGCTGAAGAAGTGGCCGGCTCCGACTGAAACGCCCTGGGCGTCGACCGCGGTATTGGCCTGGCGGCCTCCGGGAATGGCGTAGTCGCCGCTCGCGCGGCGGAAATAGTCCGCGTGAATGGCGAAATTCGAGGCGCGGCCGCTGACGCCGACCGCTCCTTCACGGCCCTGGTCGACCGAGCTCAGCGCGCCTTTCATGAAGCCGTGCACGCCGAACGGAGTGGTGGGATCGGGGATGCGAGCGTTGCTGGCGGCCACGACGCCGCCGATCGCCTGCGGTCCCCAGCGCAGCGTCGCCGGCCCGCGGATGATCTCGAGCCTTTCCGTGGCGAGCGGGTCGATTGACACGGCATGGTCTTCGCTGATCGTCGACACGTCCATGGCGCCGATGCCGTTCTCCTGGACGCGCACGCGCGCATTGTTGAGGCCGCGGATGATCGGCCGGCTCGCGCCGGGCGCAAAGGTGCTGCCGGTCGTGCCCGGCAGCGTGAGCAGCACGTCGCCGAGCGTCGCGCCCGTGCTGCGTTGGATGTCCGGGGAGAGAACGAGCGCGGTCGGCGCGAACGAGCCGGCGACGATGGGCGGAAGAGTCTGCGTGCCGGCGGCGGCGCTCCCGTACGCCGGCTGGTCGCTCGGCTGAATGGGACTTGGCGCAGTCACGACGATCTGCGGCAGGGCGGTTTGGCCCGAAGCCCCTTGCGCGGCGGCGAGCGCGAGCACCCCGCCGACGCCGGCCTTCCACACGCCTCTTCCGAAATGCATGTCGACCTCTGATGCAACGTTATAGTGTAACGCTACGTTATAGTGTTACATTCGCGACGAGAGCAACACATCCGCCATCGCGGTGCGCCGCGCCGGAGAAAGCGGCGGACGGGCCACGCCCGGCGCGTGGCGCGAGCGCGGACGATCCCTCAAGGCTCGACCTCAAGGCTCGCGGAGCGCCCGGCGGGCTTCCGCGGCGGGGCCACGCGCGGACTTGCGAGCCGCGCGCCTCGGATTTTCGCGGCCCGGCGCGTGGCGCGGGCGCGCGCGATCCCTCAAGGGCGGGGGAGCCCCCGGCGGGCTTCCGCGGCGGGGCCACGCGCGGACGCACGCGCGCGTCATTTCTCAGGCGAGAAGGGCGGGCGAAGCGGAGGTCAGGCGGGCGTAAGAGGTCGCGGCCGTGAGGGCCGTCTCCCACCCGGGCCCCACACCGCGAGGAACCGTCGAGGGTCGCGTGCCCATCGCGCCCTGCCGATGCGGAAGTCCCGGCCCTCGACGGGACGCGCGGCTCAATCGGACGCGCCGCGCCGCTGCCGCATCGCCTCGCCGGCGGCCATGGCGACCGCCATCGCAACGTTGAGCGAACGCAGGCCCGGGCGCATCGGGATCGTCACCCGTGCCTCGGCGGCGGCGTGCACCGCGGCGGGCACGCCGGCGGACTCGCGGCCGAACAGGAGAATGTCGCGCGGGCCGAAGGCATGATCGAGATAGCTCCGGCTCGCCTGCGTCGTGAACAGCACGAGGCGGAGCCCGGCGCTGCGCCGCCAGCGCTCGAACGCCTCCCAGGAGACATGGCGCGTCAGCGCCACGTGCTCGAGATAGTCCATGCCGGCGCGCCGGAAGGCGCGGTCGGTGGTGGGAAAGCCGGCGGGCTCGATGATGTGCGCCTCCGCGCCGAGGCACGCGCACAGGCGCAGGATCGTGCCGGCGTTCTGGGCGATGTCCGGCTGGTAGAGCGCGATGCGCAGGCCGGCGGCGGGCGCAGTCAATGTCCCTCGAACGAGATCAGCGTGCGCACCGGCACGTCGAGCTTGCGCAGCTTGTCGGCCCCGCCGAGATCCGGCAGGTCGATGATGAAGCAGGCGGCGAGCACCTGCGCGCCCAACTGGCGCAGCAGCTTCACCGCGCCCTCCGCCGTTCCGCCGGTGGCGATGAGGTCGTCGACGAGAATGACGCGGTCGCCCGGGGTCACGGCGTCCACATGCATCTCCATCTCGTCGGTGCCATATTCGAGCAGATAGGCCATGCGCACCGTCTGGTGCGGCAGCTTGCCCTTCTTGCGAATCGGCACGAAGCCGGCCGAGACTTGGTGCGCGACGGCGCCGCCGAGGATGAAGCCGCGCGCTTCGATGCCGGCCACCTTGTCGATCTTCATCCCGGCCCAGGGCTGCACGAGTTCGTCGACCGCGCGGCGGAAGGCGCGCGCGCTGCCGAGCAGCGTCGTGATGTCGCGAAACATGACGCCGGGCTTCGGGTAGTCCGGAATCGTGCGGATCGCAGCGCGAAGATCGTTTTCAAGCGCGGACGAACTCATATGAGACTCGCTTGCAAGACGGCGCGCAGGTTTGTGGCACCCGTCACTGTGGCCAAGCATAGAGCCTGACGCAACCTAGGAGAATTCCATGAGCACGCAAGGCACCGTCCCATCGGAACAGCGCCTTCCATCGGAACAGCGGACGATCCTCACCGATATCGACGTTCCCTTCGGCCGGCTGGTGATGTTCTTCATCAAGGCGTCGCTCGCCGCCATCCCCGCCGTGATCATCGTATGGCTGATCCTCATGATCGTGGGCGCCATCCTGGGCGCGATCTTCGGTTTCGGGTGGTGGATGCACGCCTGGTGATCGCCTGTGAGAAGCGCTCCGGTCAGGCGCCGGGCGGGCAGGGGCGTGCGGTGCGGAACGGCCGCTTCTCCGGCCGCCGTCGCTCCGCGTGAAACCTTTCGCCGGTTTCGCGAGTTGCGCGGTGGGGCGATACTTGGAGGATGGCTCATGAGGAAGTTCCTGTTCGCCGTGCTGTTCACGTCAGGGCTTGCGGTGATGCCGACGGACGCTTCGGCGACGTTGCTCTCCGGGCCGGCCGCGCTCATGGATCATGCGGGTCCGCAGGATGCGGGCGTGCAGCCGGTGCACTGGCGCCGCTACTGGCACTGCCACAGGCGCGCCTGGCGCACCGTGTGCCATGGCCCGCGGCGGCCGGGATGGCACCGCCGGTGGGAGAGCCGGCGCGGGTGGCACCGGCGCTGGTAGGGCTGTGGGCAGCCGGGAGGCCAGCGCGGCTGGCCTCCGCAGCGTCGCGTTGCGCCGCAGGGCGTTCTCGTCCGCCGGCCGGCTGGCCACGCACGAGGACACGCACAAGGACAGGAAAGGGCTCGAAACAGCGCGAAACACCGCGGCGCCGGATTTCGAGAGCGGATTGCATCTCGGGGCACCCACATGTCGCGGCGGCCGCACGAAAAAGCGGAGCGGTGCGCTGCAGACGCGGGCCCCGTTTTACAACCGAGCCGCGCCCGAGGTTTCAATTCAGCCGATGCTTCAAGAACCGGGGCCCCGGATCGGCGGGGCACCGCAGCGTTTGCGCTGCACCGCAGCCGGGGCAGGGGAGTCGCGCAAGTCCGCTCAGGCGGAATTCGCTCTCGCCGCCCTGAAGACCCTCAGCGCCCGAGCACCCGTCCCGCCACGGCGTCGAGCTTCTTCAGGAGCTCCGGGTCCCGCGCCTCCGGCGCCGTGATGATCGCGGTCTCGAGCGCCCGGTCGGACCCGATCGGGCAGGGCTCATGCTCGCGCGGGAAGTCGCGTGCGAGCCGGGCGACGAGGCGCTGGGCCTTCTCGGCGTTCGCAGTCAGGACCTTGAGGATGTCCTGCACGGTGACGGCGTCGTGGTCGGGGTGCCAGCAGTCGAAATCGGTGACCATGGCGACCGTCGCGTAGCAGATCTCCGCCTCGCGGGCGAGCTTTGCCTCCGGCATGTTGGTCATGCCGACCACCGCGTAACCGAGCTGCTTGTAGGTCAGGCTTTCCGCGAGCGTCGAGAACTGCGGGCCCTCGATGCAGACATAGGTGCCCCCGCGCACGACCTCGATGCCCTCCGCCATGGCGGCCTCGGCGAGGCGCAGGCGCAGGCGCGGGCTCACCGGATGGGCCATGGATACGTGGGCGACACACCCCCTCCCGAAGAAGGAGGATGCGCGCTTGTAGGTGCGGTCGACGAACTGGTCGACGAGCACGAACGTGCCGGGCGGCAGCTCCTCCTTGAACGAGCCGCAGGCGGAGAGCGAGACGAGGTCGGTCACCCCGGCGCGCTTCAGCACGTCGATATTGGCGCGGTAGTTGATGTCGGAGGGCGAGAGCCGGTGGCCCTTGTCGTGGCGCGGCAGGAACACGACCGGCAGCCCGGCGATCTCCCCGCGGCGCAGCGGCGCGGAGGGCTCGCCCCAGGGGCTGGTGATCCGCTCCTCGCGCACATTCTCGAGCCCCGGCAGATCGTAAATCCCGGAGCCGCCGATTATGCCGAGCACGGCCTGGGTCATGGCAACGCCCTTTTCGCCTCGTCGCCGGGCCCGCGCCCGGCTGCTGGTCACGCAAGCGCCTGTCTCGAAAAGAAAGATGCCCGGGTCAAGCCCCGGGCATCGCGGCGAAGCGGGCGGCCCGGCGGACCGTGGCCGCGCCAAGGGCGTTTTCGTCTCAGGCGTGCTCGGGCACGCCGGACCACACCTTCTTCTTCACGAAGTACAGCAGGCCGGCGAACACGATCAGAAACACCATCACCTGGAAGCCGATGCGCTTGCGCGCCTCCATGTGCGGCTCGGCGGCCCAGACCAGGAACGCGGTCACGTCCTTGGCGTACTGCTCGACGGTCTGCGGCGTGCCGTCCGTGTACTCGACGCGGCCGTCGCTCAGCGGCGGCGGCATGGCGATCGCGTGGCCGGGGAAGTACTTGTTGTACTGCGTGCCGGGCGGGAGCTGAAAGCCCGCCGGCGGCTCTTCGTATCCCGTCAGCAGGGCGACGATGTAGTCGGGCCCCTGCTCCTGGTACTGCGTGACGATGTCGAAGAGGAACCAGGGAAAGCCGCGCTCGTAGGTGCGCGCCTTGGCGATCACCGAAAGGTCGGGCGGCGCGACGCCGTTGTTGGCGACCCGTGCGGCCTGCGCGTTGGGGAAGGGGGCCGGGAAGTAATCGGCGAGCCGGCCCGGCCGCTCGAACATCTCCCCCTGGTCGTTGGGGCCGTCCTTGATCCGGTACTCGGCGGCGATTGCCGCCGCCTGGGCGGTGGTGAAGCCGGGCCCGCCGGGCTCGGCGAGGTTGCGGAAGGCCACGCGGGTGAGGCCGTGGCAGGTCTGACAGACCTCCCGATAGACCTTCAGGCCGCGCTGGAGCTGCGCCCGGTCGAAGAGGCCGAACGGCCCGGAGAACGACCACTTCTGGCGCGGGGGCTGCTCCGCTTCGGCCGCGCCGGCATGCGCGGCCGGCAGCAGCAGGGAAAACGCGAGCAGGGTGAGGGCGAGGGGACGGGACTTAGGCTTCATGATCTTTCCTCGCACCTCAGCTGCGCTTCTCGGACGCGGCGGTTGCGGCGGCGAACGACGGGTGGGCGCCGCCGGATTTGCCGAGCACGGCTTCGGAAATCGAGTTCGGCAGCGGCTTCGGTTTTTCGATCAGACCAAGCAGCGGCATGATGATGAGGAAGTGGATGAAGTACCAGGCCGTGAGAATCCGCGCGGCGATCACGTAGCCGCCTTCGGCGGGCTTCGATCCCAGCCATCCGAGGCCGAGGCACACGGCGACGAACACCCAGAAGAACTGCCGGTACAGCGGGCGATACGCCGCGGAGCGGACGCGCGAAGTATCGAGCCAGGGCAGGAAGGCGAGGATGAGGATCGAGGCGAACAGGGCGATCACGCCCAGGAGCTTGTTGGGGATCGCGCGCAGAATGGCGTAGAACGGCAGATAGTACCATTCAGGCACGATGTGCGACGGCGTCACCCCCGGATTGGCCTCGATGTAGTTGTCCGCGTGGCCGAGATAGTTGGGGACGTAGAAGACGAACCAAGCGTACACGATGCAGAAGACGACCAGCATGAAGGCGTCCTTCGCGGTCGCATAGGGCGTGAACGGCACCGTGTCCTGGCTCGACTTCGGCTCGACGCCGGTCGGATTGTTCTGGCCGACGACGTGCAGCGCCCAGATGTGCAGCACGACGACGCCGGCGATGACGAACGGCAGCAGGTAGTGCAGCGAGAAGAAGCGCTGCAGGGTGGGATTGCCGACCGCATAGCCGCCCCACAGCCAGGTGACGATCGACTCGCCGACGCCGGGGATGGCCGAGAAGAAGTTGGTGATGACGGTCGCGCCCCAGAAGCTCATCTGGCCCCACGGCAGCGTGTAGCCGAGGAAGCCGGTCGCCATCATCAGGAGGTATATGATCACGCCGAGAATCCACAGCACCTCGCGCGGCGCCTTGTACGAGCCGTAATAGAGGCCGCGGAAGATGTGGACGTAGACGGCGATGAAGAACATCGAGGCGCCGTTGGAGTGCAAATAACGCAGCAGCCACCCGTAGTTCACGTCGCGCATGATCTGCTCGACGGACGAGAAGGCGAGATCGGCGTGCGGCGTGTAGTGCATGACCAGCACGATGCCGGTCACGATCTGCACGGCGAGCATGAAGCTCAGGATGCCGCCGAACGTCCACCAGTAGTTCAGGTTTCGCGGCGTAGGATAGGCGACGAAGCTGGAATGGATCAGTCCCGCGATCGGCAGCCGGGCTTCCAGCCATTTCATGAAAGGACTGCGCGGCTGGTAGGTCGAATGTGCGCTCATGGTCGGACCTTGGGGCGGATCAGGCTGGCGTCAGGCGGCGCCGATGCGGATCTTGGTGTCGGATACGAACTGGTACGGCGGGATGGCGAGATTCGTGGGCGCGGGGCCCCGGCGGATGCGTCCCGACGTGTCGTATTGCGACCCGTGGCAGGGGCAGAAGAAGCCGTCGTATTCGCCCTGGTGCGCGAGCGGAATGCAGCCGAGATGGGTGCAGATGCCGATGAGCACCAGCCACTGGTCGTACCCTTCCTTCACGCGCGCCTGGTCGGGCTGCGGGTCGGGCAGGGTCGCAGGATCGACGCGGCGCGCCTCCTCGATCTCCTTCTTCGTACGATGCATGATGAAGATCGGCTTCGACCGCCAGAACACCTTGATGACTTGTCCTTCAGCGATCGGCGCGAGGTCGACCTCGACCGGCGCGCCCGCCGCGACGGTGGAAGCGTCGGGGTTCATCTGGTTGATGAGCGGCCACGCCGCTGCTGCGGCGCCGACCGCCGCGACGGCTCCAGTCGCGATGTAGAGGAAATCGCGGCGTGTCGGCTCGGCCGAAGACATGGTCGTCACGTGCAAAGATCCTTTCCCTCTTGCCGGGTCCGAGCTT
The DNA here is from genome assembly GCA_019689555.1 of Variibacter sp. Classification (GTDB taxonomy): domain Bacteria; phylum Pseudomonadota; class Alphaproteobacteria; order Rhizobiales; family Xanthobacteraceae; genus JADGHE01. The sequence goes on from JADGHE010000019.1 coordinate 20,017, forward strand.
CTTCGCGCTGAACCGTCTCCGAGGTCTCAGACGCCCGAGCCGGCGGCGAACACACACGGCCGCGCGTAACGCCTTTCAAGGAGGCGGCACGCGGCGCGATCCGGCGGGGTTCTATTGGCACCCTTGTCCTGCGAGTGCAAGTCCGGATCGCACCCGTTCCAAAGTGGCTTGGGCGCCGTTCGCGGGCCGCAGACTCTTGCGCCTCCGCCGCGCGGGGACGGGGCGCGAAGGCGCGCCGGCGCGCAAGCGCGCGCCGCGCAGACTGGAAGGCCGGCGGCGGACGCCGGATGGCCGCGGGCGCGGCCCCTCCGGGCAGGTGCCGCCCGGGTTCCGCGCCGGGCGGATCGCGATTCGCGGAGCGAGCCGGGCGCGGCGCAGCGGGGCTCGCCCGCGGCGCGCCCTTCATGCCGCATGCGCGCGCATGTGCCGGCGCAGCACGAGCGCGAGCGGCAAGGTCGCGAGCGTGGCCGCGGCGATGATGAGGACGGCGCCCTTGAGGCCGATCAGGTCGCCCAGCGCGCCGCTCAGCGCCGGCGACAGCGCGCCCGTGCCGAGCGTGCCGGTATAGAAAATGCTAAAGGCGCGGCTGCGCGCGGCCGGCGTGACGAATTGCGGCACCGATCCGTAGGTCAGCGACGAGGTGCCGTTGAGGACGACGCCGACAAGCGGCAAAACGAACAGCGCGGCCGCGAGCGGAAGATAAAGCACGCCGAGAATTCCCGCCGCCGTGAGCAGCTCGGTGAGCACGATCGCGGCGATGATGCCGAAGCGCGCGCCGATCCAGGCGCAGACGAGCTTGCCGGCCGCGCCGCCCACGAAGATCAGCGTGACGAGAAAGCCCGCGGTCGCGACGCTCGCGCCCTTGCCGATCAGAAGGAACGGCACGAACACCATGAACCCCGCGCGGCTTAAGCTGTCGAGGGCGGCGATCGCAAGAAGCAGGCGGAAACCGCGGCGCAGGGCGGCCTCGCCCGCCGCGGGCGCCGCCGCGCCGGCGCTTTCGCCGGCGGCGGGCCGCGCCTGCGCCTCGGCGGCAAAGCGCGGCGTCAGCGCGAGAATGGCCACCGCCGCCGCGAATCCGAGCGCGCCGAGAAGCGCGACCGCCGGCCGCCAGGCGAGCCCGAGCCACAGCAGCAGCGTCGCCGCGGCCGGCAGCGCCATTTTCCCGAGATCGCCGGCGAAATTGTAGGTGCCGATCGCCGTGATGGTGCGGGGGCCCTCGAAGGAGCGGGCGACGAGCGCGGAGCCGATGGGGTGCTGCACCGACGCACCGAGTCCGCCGAGAAACAGCGCGGCGACGAGAGCCGCAAAGCCCGCGCTCGCTCCCGCAAGGGCGTAGCAGAGGCCGGCGAGCGCCGTGCCGGCGGCCAGCACCGCGGGCGCCCCGATCCGCTCCGCGAGCAGGGTCGCCGGAATCTGCAGGCTCGCCATCGTGCCGGTGTAGGTCGAGCGCAGGGCGCCGACGGCGGCGTAGGAGAGGGCGAACTCCGCCTGCCACAGCGGCAGCATGATGTAGAGGAGGTCGACATAGCCGTCGTGCAGCGCGTGCGCGCCGCAGCCGACGCCGAGTGCGCGGCGCTGCTCGGATTTGGTCGCGGCGGGCGGGGCGCTGTCCGTCGTGCGGGAGGGGTCGGCCAGCGCCATGCCGCGTCTCACACGGAGCGGCGCGGCACGAACGCCGAAACCAGGATCGAATACACGATCTCGCCGTGCTGGTTGGTGCCCGTGTGACGCAGGGTCAGCACGCCCCAGCCCGGCCGGCTCTGCGAGGGGCGGGCCTCGACCGGCTCCGTCTCGAAGGTGATGGTGTCGCCGGCATAGACGGGCTTCAGCCACTTCAGGTCGCGGAAGCCGGGGGAGGGGCCCCAGGCGGCGACCGGTTCGCCGCGCGCCTGCATCGCGGCGACCTGCCGCTTGCGGTCCTCGATCAGGAGCCGCATGCACACGGCTGCGGTATGCCAGCCGGAGGCGCACAGGCGGCCGAAATGCGACCGCGCCGCCGCCTCCTCGTCGAGGTGGAAGGGCTGCGGGTCGTAGCGGGAGGCGAAGGATTTGATCTCCTCCGCCGTGAACGTATGGCGGCCGATCTCGCGGCGCGCGCCGATCCGGATGTCCTCGAGATAGGTCATGACGCGGCTGCGGCTGAAGCGGCGGCGGGGGCGACGGAGCCGGCCTCGCGCCGCCCGAACATGATGGTGCAGGTGAGCGTCATCACCGTCTCGCCGGCCTGGTTGATGAGCTCGAAGGCGAACTTGGCCGTACCCATGTGCGGCCGGCTCTTCGATGCGCGCGTCTCCACCGTGGTGCGCCGCAAGGTCACCTCGTCGCCGGGGCGCAGAGGCCGCATCCAGCGGACCTCGTCGACGCCGGGCGAGCCCATGGAGCTCGATTCGAGCAGGAACCAGTCGCACATCATCCGCATCAGGATGGAGCACGAGTGCCATCCCGAGGCGGCGAGCCCTCCGAGCAGGGAGCCGCGCGCGGCCTCCTCGTCGAGGTGCATCGGCTGCGGGTCGAATTCGGAGGCGAACGCGATGATCTCCTCGCGCGTCACCCGCCGCGGCCCGTAGGTGTCGACGCTGCCGGGGGTGAAGTCTTCCCAGTAGATTCGAGGCATCGGCCGTCCCGTCTCGCGAAAACGCCGTCGCCATTTGGGTAAAGGCCGTGGGGACGCCCGTCAACCGCAGGGCGGGGAGGGGGCGGCCCCGAAGCCCGGCGCGTCAGGTCGCGAAGCGGAAGTGCATCACGTCGCCGTCGGCGACCACGTAGTCCTTGCCTTCGAGCCGCAGCTTGCCGGCCTCGCGGGCGCCGGCCTCGCCGCCGAGCGCCACGTAGTCTTCGTAGGCGATCGTCTCGGCGCGGATGAAGCCGCGTTCGAAGTCGCTGTGGATCACGCCGGCCGCCTGCGGTGCGCGCGTGCCGCGCCGGATGGTCCAGGCCCGCGTCTCCTTCGGCCCGGCGGTGAAGAAGGTGACGAGATCGAGCAGCGCATAGCCCGCGCGGATCAGCCGGTTGAGGCCCGGTTCTTCGAGCCCGATCGTTGCCAGGAACTCGGCGCGCTCCGCCGGCGGTAGCACGGCGATTTCGGCCTCGATCTTGGCCGAGATCACCACCGTTTTCGCCCCTTCCGCGGCCGCGCGTTCTTCGACGAGGCGCGAGAAGGCGTTGCCGGTCGCGGCCGAGGTCTCGTCGACGTTGCAGACGTAGAGCACGGGCTTCGCCGAAAGGAGCGAGAGCATGCGGAACGCCTTCTCCTCCTCCGGCTTGCGCTCGACGAGGCGCGCTGGCTTGCCCTCGCGCAGGAGCGCAAGCGCGCGCTGGATGAGCGCGAGCGTGTCCTTCGCGTCTTTGTCGCCGCCGCGCACGCGCTTCTCCAAGGCGTCGACGCGGCGTTCGAGGCTGTCGAGATCGGCGAGCATCAGCTCCGTCTCGATGGTCTCGATGTCGGCGATCGGGTCGACGCGGCCTTCCACATGGGTCACGTCGCCGTCGGCGAAGCAGCGCACCACATGCACGATGGCGTCGACCTCGCGGATATTGGCGAGAAACTGGTTGCCCAGCCCTTCGCCTTTCGAGGCCCCGCGCACCAGGCCGGCGATGTCGACGAAGGTGAGGCGGGTCGGCACGATCTCCGCCGATTTCGCGAGCGCCGCGAGCGTGGCGAGCCGGGGGTCCGGCACCGCCACCTCGCCGACATTCGGCTCGATGGTGCAGAACGGATAGTTCGCCGCCTGCGCGGCGGCGGTTTCGGTCAATGCGTTGAAGAGCGTCGACTTGCCCACATTCGGCAGGCCGACGATGCCAGCCTTGAAGCCCATATGTACCGCTCGCTAGACCTGAAAATAGGCGCGAAAATTCGCCGAATCCCGTGTCACGGTGCCGAACCGTCGTTCCCGGCGCGCTTGGCGCCCTTGGCCGCCGGCGCCGCGAAGCCCCTCGCCTCCATCGCGAGATGGACCCGGTTCTGGAAGGTCGCGTCCTCCCCCCGCGCCAGCAGCTCGGCGTGCTCGGCCACGATGTCGCAGATGGCGTCGACCCAGCCGCGCTCGCTCTTGGCGAAGTCGCTGAGAACGTATTGCTGCACAAGCTCCTTCGCACCGGGATGGCCGATCCCGAAGCGCACCCGGCGGTAGTCGTTGCCGACATGGGCGCTGATCGAGCGCAGCCCGTTATGGCCGGCGTTGCCGCCGCCGACCTTCACCCGCAGTTTGCCCGGGGGCAGGTCGAGCTCGTCGTAGAACACCACGACGTCGGCGAGCGGCATCTTGTAGAACCGCACGGCCTCGGCGACCGAACGGCCCGATTCGTTCATATAGGTCTGCGGCTTGAGGAAGAGCACGCGGCGGCCGCCGATCGCCCCTTCGGCGGTCTCGCCCTGGAAGCGCCGACGCCACGGCCCGGCGCAGTGCCGGCGCGCGATCGCGTCGACCGCCATGAAGCCGATATTGTGCCGATTGCCGGCATAGCGCGGGCCCGGATTGCCGAGCCCGACGAACAGGACCATGCCAGACACGCGGAAGGGGGCTTATGATTTCTTCGCCGCCTCGCCCGAGGAGGCGGCCGTCCCCGCGCCGGCCGCCGGAGCCGCGGGCGCAGCACCCGCCTCCGCCGCCGGAGCCGCCTCGGCCGCCGCGCGCTGCTCTTCGAGATAGCCGGACGGCGGCACGATCGTCACCAGCGTGACGTCCCCGGGCGTCACCGGCCGCACATTCGGCGGCAGCTCGATATTGCTCAGATGGACCGAGTGGTTGATCTCGAGGCCTGTCAGGTCCACGTCGATCGACGCCGGGATCGCGTCGGCCGGGCAGCGCACCTCAAGCGCGTGCGTGACGATGTTGACCGCGCCGCCGCGCTTGACGCCGGGCGAGGCCTCGGCGTTGCGCACATGCACCGGCACGCTGACGCGGATGGTCGCGCCCGCGCCGAGGCGCATGAAATCGACGTGGATCGGGAAATCCTTCACCGGGTCGAACTGGTAGTCGCGCGGGATCACGCGGTGCTTGGTGCCGTCGATCTCGAGATCGTAGATCGTGGTGAGGAAGTGCCCCGCGTAGATCTTCTGCCGCAACTCGTTGTAGTCGAGCGAGATGCTGAGCGACTCCTTGTTGTCGCCGTAGATGATGCCGGGGACCCGCCCCTTGCGGCGCTCTGCGCGGGCCGCTCCCTTGCCGGCCTTCGCCCGCACGGTCGCCTTCATCACGCTGACGCTCGTCATGATCCCAAGTCCTCGTCTCGCGGCAACGACGGCGGCCGCGGAGACGGCCGACAGTGCGTTGGTGCTGGTTTCCGTATCGGCCTTCCAGGAGGCGCAGGCCGCGCGTGCGGTGGCACCGGCGCGACCACAGGAGCCACGGGCGCTGAGCGCCCACGGCGTTCGTGCGGCCTTATAGCGGCGGCGCGCGCGAATTACAAGAATGGGGGTTCGCGGCGGCGCGACGCCGAGGCGCTGTCCTGCGCGGGCGAGGCGGGCGACTCGGCAGCGGGCGACCCGGCGGGCGGCTCAGAGGCGGGCGACTCGCCGGAGGGCGTGGACTGAGCCGCCGCGGGCGACGCGGAGGCGGAGGCGAGCTTCGCCTCGAGCGCCGCGAGGCGCGCCTTCAGCGCTTCGTTCTCCTCGCGCGCAAGCCGCGCCATGTCCTTGACCGTCTCGAACTCCTCGCGCTTGACGAGGTCGAGGTCGCGCAGAAAGCGCTCGGCCTGATTGCGCACCAGAGTCTCGATCTCGCGGCGTACGCCCTGAGCGACGCCGGCCGCATCGTTCATCAGCCGCGCCAGCTCGTCCAAGAACCGGTTCGTGGTCTGCACCATATCGCGACCTCCCGCATCCTGCGTCGCCCTCGTCTTCCGCCGACAATGGGTACTCGGGCGACGCCGCGCAAGCCCTGCCGGTCCGCTCAGGGACGGCTGGAGGCCCGCGGGGGCGCGGCCCGTCCGTGAGCGCATGAATTCCATGCCGTGAACCCGATGTTAAGAAATGCGTGCGATCCTTAGAATATGCAGGCACTGTTTTGCGCGGTTGCCTTGCTCGCGCTGGCAACCTCTTTGGACGCTTCCCTCTGCAACGGGCGCTACGCGCAAAGCGCAGCTCGCATGATCGCGAACATCGTGACCTATTTCCGTTAAACCGGTCACGGCCTCGCAGTCCTGCAAGATCGCTTTGTCCTTCAAGACCGCCTCGTCCTGCAGATCGCCTCGCGGCCGCACCCGCAGCTCCGCAATCGCGGACTGATTTTGCGGAATCGGCCGCTCGCCCTCTGTCCGACCGAAGCGCCCGCGGGGAGGAATCGAGGCCGCGCCGCGCGCGAAAGCGCGGGCGAAAAGGCAAGCCGAAGGCGGGCGCGCGGCCGTCGCGCTTGACTTCGCGGCGCCGCCGGCGGCATGAGGCGCCGAACGCCGCCGGGACCCCTTCATGCCGCTGTTTGCGATTCCCTTTCCGGCCTTCGATCCGGTGCTGGTGCAGATCGGGCCTTTCGCCATTCGGTGGTATGCGCTCGCCTATATCGGCGGCATTGTCATCGGCTGGCTTTACGGCCGCGCGCTCATCCGCTCGGAGCGGCTGTGGGGCCGGCCCGCGCCGCTGAAGACCGTCGATTTCGACGACTTCGTGCTCTGGATCACGCTCGGCATCATTCTCGGCGGCCGCATCGGCTACGTGCTGTTCTACAATGCCGGCTATTTCCTTGAGCATCCGCTCGAAGCCTTGAAGCTCTGGAAGGGCGGCATGTCCTTCCACGGCGGATTCATCGGCTGCGTCCTCGCGGTGACGCTGTTCGCTCTGCGCCGCGGCGTGCCGATTCTCCCCCTGGGCGACATCACCTGTGCGGTCGGGCCGGTCGGGCTGTTTCTCGGCCGCATCGCCAACTTCATCAACGGCGAACTGTGGGGGCGGCCCGCCGACGTGCCCTGGGCGATGGTGTTTCCGGGAGCGGGGCCGCTGCCGCGCCATCCGAGCCAGCTCTACGAGGCGTTTCTGGAGGGCGTGGTGCTGTTCGCGGTGCTCGCCGTCCTAATTCGTTGCGGCGCGCTGCGCCGGCCCGGACTGATCGTCGGCGCCTTCGCGCTCGGCTACGGCGTCGCCCGCATCACCGGGGAGTTCTTCCGCGAGCCCGATCCTCAGCTCGGCTTTCTATGGGGCGGCCTGACGATGGGGATGCTGCTGTCCGCGCCGATGATCGTGGCGGGCCTTGTCTTCATCGCCGTCGCGCTGCGGCGCAGGCCGGCGGCCGCGACGTGAGCGAGCCGACCCCGCTCGCGCGCGAGCTGCGGCGCATCCTCGCGACCGAGGGCCCGATCTCGGTCGCCGACTACATGGCGCTCTGCCTCGCGCATCCGGTGCACGGCTATTACCGCACGCGCGATCCTCTGGGGGCGGCGGGCGATTTCGTCACCGCGCCGGAGGTGAGCCAGATGTTCGGGGAGCTGCTCGGCCTGTGGGCGGCCGGCGTCTGGCAGCGGATGGGCGCGCCGCACCCGGTCGTGCTCGCGGAGCTCGGGCCCGGCCGGGGCACGCTGATGGCGGACGCGCTGCGCGCGGCGCGGATCGTGCCCGCCTTCCGCGCGGCGCTCGCCGTGCATCTCGTCGAGATCAGCCCGGCGCTGCGGCGCCGGCAGCAGGAGACGCTCGCCGCAAGCGGCGTCGCGATCGCCTGGCACGACGACGTCGCCACGCTGCCGGAGGGGCCGCTCATCGTCTTCGCCAACGAGTTCTTCGACGCCCTTCCGGTGCATCAGGCGGTGAAGACGGCCGACGGCTGGCACGAGCGCATGGTGGGGCTCGACGAATCGGGACGCCTCGTGCGCGCGCTCGATCCGGCGCCGCTGCCACGCTTCGAGGCTCTGCTCCCGGCGCATTTGCGCCCGGCGCCGGTCGGCGCGGTGTTCGAATGGCGCTCCGACGCGGTTGTGACGGAGCTTGCGCGCCGCCTGGTCCGGTTCGGCGGAGCTGCGCTCATCGTCGATTACGGCCACGCGCCCTCGGCCTTCGGCGACACGCTGCAGGCCGTGCGCGGGCACGCCTACGCCGATCCCCTGGAAGCGCCGGGCGAGGCCGACCTGACCGCGCATGTCGATTTCGCGGCCATCGCGGCGGCGGCCGAGCGCGCCGGGGCGCAGGCGCTCGGCCCCGTGACCCAGGGCGAGTTCCTGCGCCGGCTCGGAATCGAGCTGCGGGCGGCGCGGCTGAAGGCCTCGGCCACGCCCGCGCAGCGCGAAGCGATCGACGCGGCGCTGCTACGCCTCACCGGCGGCGGACGCGAAAATATGGGCGAGCTCTTCAAGGTGCTGGTGCTCGGCGACCCGAGGCTCGGCCTGACGGACGTCATTCCCTAGCGCGTCCTCGGCTCGCGGCCCCGCGAGTCGCCCCGGCACGAAGCGGTCCACTGCGCCTCCTCGAAAAGACTCGCCGGCTCCTTCCGACGGTGCGGCTCCCATCGCAAATTTTTGTTTCTGAGGAATGGCTTGCGGACTGATGCGCACCTGAAGTCTCCGCGCCTCTTCACCTCCCGTGGCAAGCGATGGAGGCAACGGGAAGCTGCCACGTCCTGTCCCCCCAACGTCTCCTCCCGTCAACGTCTCCTCCCGTCGTCGCCTTCCCGCCGCCGGCTCCGCTTCGCTCTCGCGACGATTAAATATGTCATTCTATCAATTATTTATACGAAAATTTGCATCTTAAATTGCAAGCTTTTCGGCGCAGTTTTTCCTCCTCCGCAAGTCGTCCCCCCTCCGCCAAGTCTTCATCCTCCATTTGAACGGGCGCCCCGGATGCGCCCTCCGCGCTGTCGGGATCGCGGTGCTCCCGCCTTCGTCCCCCGGCGAGCCGTTCGGGTGCGCTTGCGCGACCGGGCCGGCCGAGCCGCCGGTGCCGCGGAATCGATCGGGACCGGATTGCGCAAGACCGGGGGATCGCGCACATACGGGGCCATCCGCCCCGATTCGGCCCCGGGCCGCCGTCGGGCGACAGGGCGCGAGAGATGCCGCAGTCCGTTATGCATGCCCCGATGCTTTGCGCGACCTCGCTGTCCGCGCTGCCGAACGTGAGGCATGGCTTCTTCACGCGCGAAGGCGGGGTGTCTTTGGGTCTCTATGCCAGCCTCAACGGGGGCCTCGGTTCGAAAGACGCCGCCGAGAACGTGAGCGAGAACCGGGCGCGCATGGCGGCGGCGCTCGGCGTACGCGCGGACCGGTTCGTCACCGCCTACCAGATCCACTCGCCGGGCGTGGTCGTCGCCGAACGCCCCTGGACGCCCGAGAACGCGCCGCGCGCGGACGCCGTGGTGACGCGGGTGCCGGGCCTCGCCGTCGGCGTGACGACGGCCGACTGCGGCCCGGTGCTGCTCGCGGATGCGGAGGCCGGCGTGGTCGGTGCGGCCCATGCCGGCTGGAAGGGGGCGCTCGCCGGCGTGGTGGAGGCGACGGTTGCGGCCATGGAGCGGCTGGGGGCGCGCCGCGCGCGCATCGTGGCCGCGATCGGGCCGATGATCCGGCAGCCGAACTACGAGGTGGGGCCCGAGCTGGTCGAGCGCTTCTGCGCCTCCGACGCGGGCAACGTCGCCTTCTTCCGGCCCGCGCCGCGGCCGGGGCGCAGCCTGTTCGACCTGCCGGGCTACATCGCGTCGCGCCTTGCCGCCGCCGGCGTTGCGGCGATCGAGGATTTGGGTCATTGCACCTATGCGGACCCGGCCCGATTTTATAGCTACCGGCGCGCCACTCATCGCGGCGAGCCCGACTATGGCCGCCACGTCAACGCGGTGGCGCTCGCGGAATAGGGGCGGGGGCGGGACCGCCCGGCCTCACGCCGGCGGGGACAACGCCTGCGACATATTGCCCAGTTCCCGGCGGGTTGTTATCAGGACCGCCCTGTATTTGGGGCAAGGAGCAGGGGATGGCGGCCAAAAACGGTGCGATCAAGCTGGTCGCCGGCAATGCCAACCGCGCGCTCGCCGATGCCGTGGCTGCCTATCTGGCTATACCTCTGAGCAAGGCTGTGGTGCGGCGCTTTGCCGACATGGAGATCTTCGTCGAGATCCAGGAGAACGTCCGCGGCGCGGACGTCTTCGTGCTGCAGTCGACGTCGTATCCCGCCAACGACCATCTGATGGAGCTTTTGATCATCATCGACGCGCTGCGGCGCGCCTCGGCGCGGCGCATCACGGCGGTGATTCCCTATTTCGGCTATGCACGGCAGGACCGTAAGCCCGGCCCGCGCACGCCCATTTCGGCCAAGCTCGTCGCCAATCTGATCACGCGCGCCGGCGCCGACCGCGTCATGACGGTGGACCTGCACGCCGGCCAGATCCAGGGATTCTTCGACATCCCGACGGACAATCTCTATGCCTCGCCCGTCATGGTGCGGGACATCCGCGAGCGCTTCGACCTGTCGAAGGTGATGGTGGTGTCGCCCGACGTCGGCGGCGTGGTGCGCGCGCGCGGCCTTGCCAAGCGCATCAACGCGCCGCTCGCCATCATCGACAAGCGCCGTGAGCGCCCCGGCGAATCCGAAGTGATGAACGTGATCGGCGACGTCGCCGGCTACACGTGCATCCTGGTCGACGACATCGTGGACTCCGGCGGCACGCTGGTGAACGCCGCCGACGCGCTGCTGGAGCACGGGGCCTCGAGCGTCTACGCCTATATCAGCCATGGCGTGCTGTCGGGCGGCGCGGTGGCGCGCGTCACCGCTTCGCGGCTCAAGGAGCTCGTCATCACGGACTCCATTCAGCCGACCGAGGCCGTGCGCGTCGCGCGCAACATCCGCGTTCTCTCGATCGCGAGCCTGCTCGGCGAGGCGATCGGACGAACCGCCGCGGAGGAGAGCGTCTCCAGCCTGTTCGATTGACGCGGCACCGGCCCGCAAGGCCAAGGCGGCTGCGCCGCCATGGCGCGCGCGCAGCCGCGCCGCCGCTCCGTGCCTGCGTCGCGGCCCAGGTTTCCGCCCGGCGCGCGCGGGCCTTTCATGACTTTCGGCTTCTTGCGCTTGCGCGCGCGGCGGGGAGCGCGCGCGCATTGCTCGCGAACAAGAACGGCCAGAGCGCTTTGCGTCGCCTTCCGCGCGCGCGTTTCTCGCACGCATCTTGGATGTGGATGAAAGCGTGGCGCCGTTGCGGACCCGCCGCGAATCCGGCCCGATGCATGCGCGCGAGCTTTGGTCTCGTTGCACGAAGCGGTTATAGTCGAATTGGAAAGTGATTCGGCCTTCGGCTGTGCTGCGAGTTTGTCCACAGGGACGCACATGACAGGGGTGGCGTGAGCGTCTTCGCCACGGAACTTGGAGGCAGCATGTCCTTGATCGACGTTTCCGATGAGCGGCAGATCAATCCGGTCGACGTTGTCGAGCATCTTGCCGCGATCAAGGACTGGTCGTTCGATCGTTTCGGCGACGACGAGATAGCGATCTCCATCAGCGGCCGCTGGACCGATTATCAGGTGTCCTTCACCTGGATGGACGAGATCGAGGCGCTGCATCTCGCCTGCGCGTTCGATTGTCGCGTGCCGGAGCACCGGCGCGCGGAGATGTTGCAGCTCATCGCGCACGTCAACGAGCAGCTCTGGATCGGCCATTTCGACCTGTGGAGTCGCGACGGCGTGATCATGTTCCGTCACGCGCTCGTTCTCTCCGGCGGGCTCGAGCCGTCGGGCCGCCAGTGCGAAGTGCTGCTCGATGCCGCGCTCGACGCCTGCGAGCGCTATTACCAGGCGTTCCAGTTCGTCGTTTGGGCGGGCAAGTCGGCGCGCGAGGCGATCGACGCTGCGATGTTCGAGACCGCGGGCGAGGCCTGATCGGGAGCGGGCGCGCCGGACGGGCGCGCCGCGCGGCTTCGCGCCGACGCGCGGTCTGAAGCCGCAGTCTTTCTCGCAATCCCTCTCGTTGTTCGATGTCGCCAAGGCACGGTCCCGGAAGATCGGCACCGGCCGTGCGCCGCCGCGCACCCGCGGGGCGGCGCGTTTTCCCGTTGCATCGAACGCCGCTCTGGTTTCTCTGGTGCGCACGATTCCTGTCTCCGGAAGGGTGTGGCCGCCGCTTCCGATCAAGCGCGAGGGCGCAGGATGACGACGACGCGCGAGCGGACGCTCGACGGTTTCTCCGGCACGCTGGTGCTGGTCGGCGCCGGCAAAATGGGCAGCGCGATGCTCCAGGGCTGGCTCGGCCTCGGTCTCGATCCCGCGCGGGTCGTCGTCATCGAGCCGCAGCCTTCGCCCGAGATCGCGGCGCTGAGCGCGCGAGGCCTGCAACTCAACCCGGCGATCGAAGGGCAGGCGACCGCGACCGTGATCGTCCTCGCGATCAAGCCGCAGATCGCGCCCGAGGTGGTGCCGGGCCTTGCGCCGCTCGTCGGGGAGGAGACGCTCGTGGTCTCGATCATGGCGGGGCGGACGCTGCGCTTCCTCGCCGAGGCTCTGCCGGCGGGCGCGGCGGCGGTGCGCGCGATGCCCAACACGCCGGCGGCGATCGGCCGCGGCATCACGGTTGCGGTCCCCAATCCCCGGGTCTGCGGAAGCCAGCGCGATCTCGCGCACGCGCTCCTCGCCGCCACGGGCGCCGTCGAGTGGGTGAGCGACGAGGGGCTGATGGACGCGGTCACGGCGGTTTCGGGGTCGGGGCCGGCCTATGTCTTCCTCTTGGCCGAATGTCTGGCGCGCGCGGGCGTCGCCGCGGGCCTCCCCGCTGATCTGGCCGCGCGCCTGGCCCGCGAAACGGTTGCGGGCGCCGGGGAACTCCTGCACCGCTCGACGCTTGATCCTGCGACGCTGCGCGCGAACGTCACCTCGCCCGGCGGCACCACGGCCGCCGCGCTTGCGGTGCTGATGGGCCCGCAGGGGCTCGATCCGCTGCTGCGGGAGGCCGTTGCCGAGGCGACCCGCCGTTCGCGCGAGCTCGCAGGGTAGGGGGCCTCGCCGCCGTTGGAAGGCCGCAAACCCGGCTCTAGAATGGCCCGAGAGAATGGCCCGAGAACGGCCGCTCTGACATGAACGCGTTCGCAACGCTGCACGGAGGCCGCCATGGCCGAGACGCCCGAATCCACAGCGCCCGCTCCTGAAAGGTCCGACCGCGAAAAGATCATCGACGCCTTCATGGCGCTGCTCGCGGAGCAGCGCTTCGAAGAAATCACCTTCGCCGCCGTCGCCGAGCGCGCCGAGGTGCCGCTGCATCGCTGCCGGGCCGAGTTCCATTCGCTGCTCGCGGTGCTCGCCGCGCACATCGAAGAAATCGACCGCGCCGTACTCGCCGCGCAGGACCCCGAGATGGCGGCCGAGCCGCCGCGCGAGCGGCTGTTCGACATCCTGATGCGCCGGCTCGAGGCTTTGGCGCCGCACAAGGCGGCGCTGCGCTCGCTCGCGCGATCGGCCCGCTTCAATCCGCCGCTTGCGCTCGCGATCAACGGGCTCGTCGTGCGGTCGCAGGCCTGGATGCTCGAAGCCGCCGGCATTGCGACCGGCGGGCTCAGGGGCGCGATTCGTGCCCAGGGCATGGCCTGCCTCTATGCCGACGTGCTGCGCGTCTGGTTCTATGACGACGATCCCGGCCTGTCGCGCACCATGGCGGCGCTCGACCGCCAGCTTGCGCGCGGCGCGCGCTGGTCGCACTGCCTCGACGATCTGTTCTGGATCGTGCCCTGTCCCCGCCGCGCGGAGCGCTGGCGCGCGCGCGAGCGCGAGCGGCGCCGCGGGGCCGAGCCGGGCGAGCAGCCCGCGGTCGTCTGACCGTCTTCTACACCGCCCGGTTGCAAGGCGCCGGCGCCGTCACACGGGCACGCGCACGGTCGCGCGCAGGCCGCCGAGGGGGCTGTCGCCGAGCGAGATTTCGCCGCCGTGCGAGCGCGCGATGTCGCGCGCGATGGCAAGGCCCAGTCCGGTGCCGATCTCGTCCTGATTGCGGGCGTCGTCGAGGCGCAGGAACGGCTTGAACACCTCCTCGCGCATCGCCGCCGGGATGCCCGGGCCGTCGTCGTCGACGGTGATGGTGAGCCACCGGTGGTCGCGATGGCCGGTTAGATTGATCGACTGCGCATAGCGCGCCGCATTGGACACGAGGTTGCCGATGCAGCGGCGGAAGGCGGCCGGCTTCACGGTGACGATCGGCTGGCCGTAAAAGGTCGCGTTCGCCGTGCGCCCGGCGCGCTCCGCGTCCGCCTTGAACTCGTCGAGCAGCTTGGCGATGTCGGTCGGCACCGAGGCTTCGCCCGCGTCGCCGCGCGCGAAGGCGAGATAGGCTTCGAGCATGCGCTCCATCTCGCCGACATCCTTCTTCAGGGCTTCGACCTCGGGGCTCTCGCCGAGCAGCGCGAGCTCGAGCTTGAAGCGCGTCAGCATCGTGCGCAGGTCGTGGGAGACGCCGGCGAGCATCGTGGTGCGCTGATCCACGGTGCGTTCGATGCGCCGCTTCATCTCGATGAAGGCCTGCGCGGCCCGGCGCACCTCGCGCGCCCCGCGCGGCTTGAAGCTCGGCACCTCGCGTCCCTTGCCGAAGCTCTCGGCGGCGTCCGCCAGCGCGAGGATCGGCCGGATCTGGTTGCGCAGAAACAGGATGGCGAGCAGTAGCAGCACCATCGAGGTGCCGAACATCCACAGGAAGAAGATGTGCGAGTTGGAGGCGTAGGCGGAGCTGCGCTGGGCGAAGACCCGCATCACGGCGTCGTTGAGCTTGATGCGGATCTCGACGAGCGAGGAGCGCCCCACCGTGTCGATCCAGAACGGCCGGCCGACCTTGCGCATCAGCTCGACCGACAAGGTCTGATCGAGCAGGGAGAAGAACGGCTTCGCCCGCGGCCCGGGCATTTCCGTCGGCGGCAGGAAGTCGACGGAAAGGCGCAGCCGATCCTGCGCGATGCGGCGCAGAACGGTGTGCTGCGGGTCCTGCGGAAAATTCTCGTAGATGTCGATGAGGGCGGCGATGTCCTGCGTGACGGCGGCGGAGAGGCGCCGCGTGACCGTGTTCCAGTGCCGCTCCATGAACACGAACGCCACCACCGACTGCAGCAGCACCATCGGCGTGACGATGATGAGGAGCGTGCGGGCGTAGAGGCCCTTCGGCATCCGGCTGTTGAGCCAGGCGCCGATACGGTTCCAGGGCCCCGCGAGCCTCCCCGCGACGGAGCGCAGAGCCGAGAGGTTGAGTTCCAGGCTCGTCATGGGGCGGTCACGAGCCGGTACCCGATGCCGCGCACCGTCTGCACGATGAGGGGATTGGCCGGATCGCGCTCCACCTTGCGGCGCAGGCGGTTGATCTGCACGTCGACGGCGCGTTCGTTCGTCGTGCCGTTGCCGGCGAGCGCCATGCGCGGCACCGTCTGGCCCGCCTGCTCGGCGAGAATGCGCAGCATCTCGCGCTCGCGGTCGGTGAGATGCACGATTTCGTCGCCGTGGCGCAGCTCGCCGCGGGCGATGTGAAACACGAAGTCGCCGAAGCGCACGCTCTCCTGCGCCGGCTGCGGCGCGGGCTGCGCGCGCTTGAGGATGTTGGCGATGCGCAGCGACAGCTCGCGCGGCTCGAACGGCTTCGGCACGTAGTCGTCGGCCCCGAGTTCGAGCCCGGTGATGCGGTCGTCGATGTCCGAGCGCGCGGTCAGCATCAGGATAGGCACGCGCGAGGAGGCGCGGATCGAGCGGGCGAGCTCGAACCCCGACTCGCCCGGCATCATCACGTCGAGCACGATGAGGTCGAAGGCGAGGCCCTCGAGCTTGGCGCGCGCCTGCGCGGCGCTTTCGGCGGTAGTGACGCGGTAGCCCTCGTTGGCGAGATAGCGGGAGAGAAGGTCGCGGATGCGCCGATCGTCGTCCACCAGCAAAAGATGCGGGGCGTCGTCGGCGGGTGCGGTCGGCGCCTGGATCATCGTCGGCTTTAACCTCGAACTGCGGCCTGGCGGAGGCGGTCGCTCCGCCCGATCAGCCGCAGCACGCGCTCGCGTTCCCGCGGGTCGATCATGGCGGAGAGGAAGCGGCGCGCGCTGTCGTGCCCGGTCGGGCCGAGCTCTTCGAGCGCCCGCGTGATGCGGGCGGTCTGCAGCCGCGCGAGCCGCATCGCCAGGGCCTCCCCTTTCGCCGTAACGAAGAGCAGGCGTTGACGGCGATCCTGTGGCCCTTCCTGCTGCACGACATAGCCCTCGTCGATGAGCTGCTTGAGCACGCGGCCCAGCGACTGCTTGGTGATTCGCAGGATGTCGAGCAGGTCGGCCACCTTCATGCCCGGATTGCGGTTGACGAAGTGCAGCACGCGATGATGGGCGCGGCCGAAGCGCAGCGCGGCGAGGACGTGGTCCGGATCGCCGACGAAGTCGCGATAGGCGAAGAACAGCAGCTCGATGATGTCCCAGATCGGCTCGGGCGCCGGCGGGTCGCCGCCCCCCGATCCGGCCTCGCGCTCCGCCTCCGGTGGTGCAGTTATGTCAGTCATGTTGACATATTTTGCATCGCTGGCTACGCTCTGCCCAGAAATTTCCGGTTCCCCATTGCGGCGGCCGCGGCCGTTTGCCAGAGATTCCGAACAGAATACCGGGAGTCGGGCGAGAGGCAAAGCAACGGTCGCCGAACCCCAGGGTTGTGTCATGCCGTTTGAGGAGGGAATGCCATGGCTTTAACCTTCGATCAACGCGACGGCGTGATCTGGTACGACGGCAAGCTGGTGCCCTGGGCGGAGGCCAAGTTGCATGTGCTCTCCCACGGCCTGCATTATGCGAGCTGCGTGTTCGAGGGCGAGCGCGCCTACGGGGGCGAGATTTTCAAGTGCACCGCGCACTCCGAGCGGCTGAAGCAGTCGGCCCGCGTGCTCGACTTCGAGATTCCCTATTCGGTGGCCGAGATCGACGCCGCCAAGCGGCTGGTGCTGGAGAAGAATGGCCTCTCCGACGCCTATGTTCGCCCCGTCGCCTGGCGGGGCAGCGAGATGATGGGGGTCTCGGCGCAGCACAACACCATCCACCTCGCGATCGCCACCTGGGAGTGGCCGAGCTATTTCGACCCGGCCGAGCGGCTCAAGGGCATCCGGATCGCGCTCGCCGAGTATCGCCGGCCGGACCCGCGCACCGCCCCGGTGCTCGCCAAGGCGGCGGGCCTGTACATGATCTGCACCATTTCCAAGCACAAGGCCGAGCGGCAGGGCTACGCGGACGCCATGATGCTCGACTGGCAGGGCCGCGTCGCCGAGTGCACCGGCGCCAACATCTTCTTCGTGAAGGACGGCAAGCTGCACACGCCGATCGCCGACTGCTTCCTTGACGGCATCACGCGCCAGACCGTGATCGAGCTTGCGCGTCGGCGCGGCATCGAGGTGATCGAGCGCCGCATCATGCCGGAGGAGCTGTCGTCGTTCAGCGAGTGCTTCATCACCGGCACCGCGGCCGAGGTCACGCCGGTGTCGGAGATCGCCGAGTGGCGCTTCACGCCCGGCGCCCTGACCCAGCAGCTCATGGACGACTACACGGCCGAGGTGACGCCGAAGGGCAAGAAGGCGGCGGCCTGACCCGTCCCCCGCCTCGCCGGCGCGGGCGCGGCCCCGCCCGGCGCGGCCATTCGGCGTGGGCGGAGCTTGTTGCCCTTTTCTGCTCGTCGCGGCGGTGCGGCCCTCCGGGCTCTTTTGTCGGCAGAGCGATTTGGCGTCCGCTTTTTGCGACGCGGCTTCGGCGTCCGCTCGGGCGTCCGGTCGCCCGTGCGAGCGTTTTTTTCGATTTTCGTCCCTCGCGTTCGCGCGAGCCCGGCCCGGCTCGCCCCCGCGCGAGCGGGGGCCCAAGCCCGTCGCCCGCGCAGCAACAAGGTGCGCAGGGCAAGGGACGCGGATGGAAGGGAGAGGCTACTCCGCCGCGGCGTCGCGGCGGGGCGGGGCGGGCGCGCTCCAGCGCGCCGCAGCGTCGTCGTCCGCGGCCTTGGCCTCGACCCAGCGGGCGCCGTCGGGACGTTCCTCCCGCTTCCAGAAGGGCGCGCGGGTCTTGAGATAATCCATGAGGAACTCCGCCGCGGCGAAGGCGTCGTGCCGATGGGCCGAGGCCGTGACCACGAGCACGATCGGCTCGCCCGGGACGAGCCGTCCGTAGCGATGGATCACCCTGACGCCGAGGAGCGGCCAGCGCCGCTCCGCCTCCTCGACATGGCGGGCGATCTCGGCCTCCGCCATGCCGGGATAATGTTCGAGGGTCATCGCCGTCACCGGCTCGCCGCCCTCGCTTGCCCGGCAGATGCCGGTGAAGGTCACGACCGCGCCGACGTCCGTGCGCCCGCCCGTCAGCGCCGCCACCTCGGCCGCGGCGTCGAAAGGCTCCGTCTGCAGGCGCACGCGCACGGGGCTCAGCCTCCGGTCATCGGCGGAAAGAACGCGATTTCGCGCGCTCCCGCGATCGGCGCGTCGGGCTTCACATGCGTGCGGTCGATCGCCGCGCGGACGATCTTCGGGTTCGCGAAGGCATGGGCATATTCCTCGCCGCGGCCGGCGAGCCATTCGACGAGCTGGGCGACGGTCGCGACCTCGGCCGGCGGTGTCACGTCCTCCTCCGCCTTCCCGACCCGTTCCCGCATCCAGGCGAAATAGAGAATCTTCAAGGCGGCTAATCCAGCATCAGGTGGCGGGCGGCGGCCCGCATGTAATCCCAGCCGGTGTAGAGCGTCACGATCGCGGAGATCCACAAAAGCGCGAGCCCGATGTCCGTCGTGACCGGCAGGATGAGGTCTCCTGCCTCTCCGGCGATCAGGAATCCGATGGCGACGAGCTGCACCGTCGTCTTCCACTTGGCGAGCCGCGTCACCGGCACGCTGACCCGCAGTTCCGCGAGGAACTCGCGCAGACCGGACACGAGGATCTCGCGGCAGAGGATCACGATCGCGGCCCACAGCGACCACCCCAAGATGGTGCCGTCGGCCGCCAGCATCAACAGGCAGGAGGCGACGAGGAGCTTGTCGGCGATCGGGTCGAGCATGCGCCCGAGCGGCGATTGCTGCGCCCACAGCCGGGCGAAGTAGCCGTCGAGAAGATCGGTCAGGCCGGCGGTGATGAAGATGACCAGCGCCACCCAGCGCAGCCACAGCCCGCCCTGGAACACCTGCGACCAGAACATGCAGGCCACGACGGCCGGCACCGCGGCGATGCGGCCGTAAGTGAGGAGGTTTGGCAGCGCCAGCGCGTGCGTGGCCGAGCGGCCGACGAAAGTCATGACGCGAAGGAACACCTGTGGGGCGGCGAGGTCAACCGCGAGGGGCGCGCATCGGACCGCATGGTTGATCGAACCCTTGCAATGCCGGTGTCGGCGGATCGTCCGGTGAAATCGGTGAATTCTGCCATGAGGCTTGGTCCTGCTCCACCCATCGAGCCGCTCCGCAAAGGATCGAAAAAAGGGCCCCTCGTTCCGGATGCGGAAGCCATGGTTTCGACTTCCGAAAACGTTCGATGCAAAACGCCGTCACGGGCCGACCGACATAACCTTTCCACCCCGGATGATGACGCAAACAGTGTGCACGGCCGGCTTTCTCGAAGCGCCTGAGAAAATCGGCATAGCCGATCTCCGCGCGCTGAATGGCTCGAGCGGCGCCGACGCGGTCGGCTTCACCGAAAGTCTCGCCGGAAGGCGAAGCCTCCCGCGGCGAAGGGAGCGAATCGGCGACTCAGGAGCGCAATCGTAATACGCGATCGCAACGGGCGCTTCCGCAGCTGTGCAAAAACCGCCCCCGGAGGCTCCGGCGGCCGCGGCGCCGAGCCGGAGCGCGCCCGCGCTCGCCCGCGCTCACTGTCGCGGCTCCGGGCTTGCGCCGGCGTGCGTCTCGGGGCCGCCTTCGTGGAAGAAGTTGTAGATCTTGCGGGCGATCTCGGCGCTGATGCCGTCCACCTTGGCGAGGTCGGCGACCGAGGCGCGCTCGATCGCCTTCAAGGTGCCGAAGTGGAGCAGCAGGGCGCGCTTGCGCAAGGGGCCGATGCCGGGGATCTCCTGCAGCCCGCCCTCGCGCAGGCCGCGGGCCCGCCGCTGCCGGTGCGAGCCGATCGCGAAGCGGTGCGCTTCGTCGCGCAGGCGCTGCAGGAAGTAGAGCAGCGGATCGCGGGGCGGCAGCCGGAACGGCGGGCGGCCGGAAACGAACAGCGTCTCGCGGCCCGCGTCGCGGTCCGGCCCCTTGGCGATCGCGACCACGGGCACGTCGGTGACGCCCAGAGCGGCGAGGGTCTCGCGTGCGGCGTTGAACTGCCCCTGGCCGCCGTCGATGATGATGAGGTCGGGCCAGGGCGAATCCTCGTCGTCGCGCGCAACGTCGGCCGCGCCCTTCTTTTCTGGCGGCGGCGCTAGGGCGGTCGCCGCAGGGGAGGGGGCGCGCCTGTCCGAGACGGCTTCCGCCCCGGGCGCGGCCTGCGCGGCCGCCGGCCGCGGCGCCTCGTCCAGCAGGCGCTTGAAGCGGCGCGTGAGCACTTCCCGCAGCATGCCGTAGTCGTCGCCGGGCGCGAGCGCGGCGGTGCGGATGTTGAACTTACGGTACTGGTTCTTGCGGAACCCCTCGGGCCCCGCGACGATCATCGCGCCGACCGCGTTGCTGCCCTGGATGTGGCTGTTGTCGTAAACCTCGATGCGCCGCGGCGTCCGCGAAAGCCCGAAGGCCTGCGCCAGCGCCCCCAGAAGCCTGCGCTGCGAGGAGACGTCGGCGAGCTTGCGGCCGAGCGCCTCGCGCGCGTTGGCGACTGCGTGGTCGACCAGCTCCTTCTTCTCGCCGCGCTGCGGCGTCGCGATCTCGACCCTGCGGCCGCTTTTCACGCTCAGCGCCTCGGCGAGCAGCGCGCAGTCGCGAAAGCCGTGCGAGAGCAGAATGAGCCGCGGCGGCGGCTTGTCGTCATAGAACTGGCCGAGGAACGCGCCCAGCACCTCCCCCGCCGGTAGCGAGCGGTCGGCCCGGGGGAAGTAGGCGCGGTTGCCCCAGTTCTGCCCGGTGCGGAAGAAGAACACTTGGATGCAGGTGAAGCCGCCCTCCTGGTGCACGCCGAAAACGTCCGCCTCCTGCACGCTGCGCGGGTTGATCCCCTGCTGCGTCTGGATCGCCGAGAGCGCGGCGAGCCGGTCCCGGTAGATGGCGGCGCGCTCGAAGTCGAGCGCGGCCGCGGCCTTCTCCATGTCGGCGGCGAGCTCGGCCTTCACGGCGGCGCTGCGGCCGGAGAGAAACGCCTTCGCCTCGGCGACGAGCTTCGCATAGTCCGCGGGCGCGATCTCGCCGGTGCAGGGGGCCGAGCAGCGCTTGATCTGGTGCAGGAGGCAGGGGCGGGTGCGGCTGTCGAACACCGCGTTCGAGCACGAGCGCAGAAGGAACGCCCGCTGCAGGGCGGTGATGGTGCGGTTCACCGCGCCGGCGGAGGCGAAGGGGCCGAAATAGTCGCCCGGCTGGCTGCGCGCGCCCCGGTGCTTGAGGATCTGCGGGGCGCGCTCGTCCGCGGTGATGAGGATGTAGGGGAACGACTTGTCGTCCCGCATCAGCACATTGAAGCGGGGACGCAGCCGCTTGATGAGGTTCGCCTCGAGCAGCAGCGCCTCGGTCTCGGTGCGCGTGGTGATGAACTCCACGCTCGCGGTCGCCGCAATCATGCGGCTGATGCGGGCGTCGTGGCCGGTGGGGCGCAGATAGGAGGCGAGGCGCCGGCGGATGTTCTTGGCCTTGCCGACGTAGAGCACGTCGCCGGCGGCGTCGAGCATGCGGTAGACGCCCGGCGCGGTCGGCGCGAGCCTCGCATGGTGCGCGAGCGCCGCGCGGCCGGCCGCGAGCAGGCCCGCGCTCTCGCTCGAGGCGAGGTCGATCAGGCTGTCGATCTGCGCCTCGGGAAGGGCTTGGTCCTCGTCCTCCTCGGCGAGATTGATCTCGGGCTCGATGTCCTTCGGGCGCGTCATGCGATGATCGCTGCGGGCGCGGAATGGGCGCGGCGCGCATTCGCGCACCGGCCGTGCGCTGGCTCTGGCGCACACACACCGGGGCAGATAGGGCGTCAAGCCCCCCGGCGCGAGGGCGCTATTCCCGGATATCGGCGACGTCGGGGGTCTGCCAGGCGATGTGCTGGCCGCCGTCGACCGCGATCGTGACGCCGGTCACGGCCTCGGCCTCGGCAAGATACAGGACCGCCGCCGCGATGTCCTCCGGCCGCGGGCCCCGCCCGAGCGGCAGCGCCGCCGCCTGCCGCGCGAACTCGGCCGCGTCCTGGCGCGGGCTCGGCAGGGTCGGCCCCGGTGCCACCGCGTTGACGCGCACGCGCGGGGCGAGCGCCTGCGCCAGCATGACGGTGGCGGCGTTGAGCGCGCTCTTGGTCAGTGTGTAGGAGAACTGGCGCGGCACCGGCTTGAAGGCGCGCTGATCGGTGATGTTGACGATGCTGGCGTTGCCGGCGGAGCCCGCGGTGCTCGCGTCCTGGCCGCCGTGTTCGTCGTCGCGGAGCTGGGCGGCGAAGGCCTGGGCGAGAAACACCGGCGCGCGCAGATTGACGGCGAAATGGCGGTCCCAGCGCGCCGGGTCGAGCTCGCCCACCCCGTCGGCCTCGAACGCGGAGGCATTGTTCACGAGCAGGCTCAGCGGCCCCGCCGTCGCCACGGCCGTGGGGATCAGGGCGGCGGTGCTCTCCGGGTCGCTGAGATCCGCAAGGACGACATAGGCCGGCACGGCGAGCGCCGCAATCTCGCGGGCGAGCGTCTCGGTCGCCTCGCTCGCGCGCCGGGCGTGGATGACGACGCCGTAGCCGGCGCGGGCGAGGGCGAGCGAGATGGCCCGTCCGATGCGCGCGGCGCCGCCGGTGACAAGGGCGGTCCCCTTCCGGCGCGGCGCGGCGGAGGCGCGGGTCTGCGCATGGGGACGCGTCGGCATGGGTGCAGCGAAGTGAGGCGCGATTCCGGCGAGCGGGCCGGCGTGCACTATAAGGCCGCCGCTGCCGGCTTGGGGGGCCGCGCCGGGTTTTCCACATCAGGGCGCGGCCGCGGCCTGCGCACAAATTCGGGCGCGTTTCCGTTCTCCCAGCCTTTCGAGGGGCTTGCGGCCAGAATTCGGGCATAAGACAGCCATGAAAATGTCACCTTTCTGGCGCGGCTATGGACCGTTCGCCCCGCGGTCCCCGATCATGGGCGCGGCCGCGTGGGGGAGGGGGACGGCTTGACGTCCGCTTCATCGATGGGTCACGGGTGTGCGTAATTGCGTAATGGAGAGCTTTGCGATGAGGCGATGGGTCGCTGGCGCGGTGCTCGCGGGTGCAGTGGCGAGCGGCGGGGCGACACAGGCGGCCGATTTCACCGCGCGAGCGGACTGGACGAATTACGGGGCGCCGTCTGCGATCGGCTATAGCTGGGCGGGCGGCTATTTCGGCGTCAATCTCGGCTATCACTGGGGCCGGATCACGAATTTCATCCTGCGTCCGGCGGGCGTCGCGGCCGGCGCGCAGGCCGGCTACAACTGGCAGTCGGGTCCCTTCGTCTTCGGCGGCGAAAGCGATGTTCAGCTCTCGGGCGCGGAAGACCTGTTCGCGCCCTGGAAGTTCTCCAATCCCTGGTTCGGCAGCCTGCGCGGCCGCGCGGGCTTCGCCATGAACAACATCCTGTTCTATGCGACCGCCGGCCTCGCCTATGGCGGGCTCAAGGTCCATGTGGCCGGCCTGAGCGAATCAAGGACGCATGTCGGCTGGACGGCAGGCGCCGGCATGGAAGTGGGGCTGACCCGCAACTGGTCGGCCCGCGCCGAATATCTGGTCATGGATCTCACCGACCGTGCCTATGTGCTCACCGGCACGAACAACGGCTTCGAATCCAACCTGCTGCGCTTCGGCGTGAATTATCGGTTCTGACCGGCGGAAGGGTTCGCGGGCCGGCACAGGCGGCCTGCGGCGCGGCTCGCGCGCCCGGGCGCAGGCGCATTATCGCCCCCGCCTTGAAGGCCCATTTGAACACCCATGGGGTCCGCTGGGGTCCGCGCGGCGGCGCCGGCGGGAAGCTGCGCACGCCTGTCAGGCCGGCCGCGCTGCTGGCCGGCGCGCCTGACGTGATCGGCGCGTGGTGCGCTCAGCCCGACACCACGAGATTGACCGCCTTCGGCCCCTTGCCCTTCTTGTCCGGTTCCACGTCGAAGGTGATTCGCTGGCCTTCGTTCAGCGACTTCAAGCCCGCGCGTTCGACGGCCGTGATGTGCACGAACACGTCGCGGCCCCCGTCGTCCGGCTTGATGAAGCCATAGCCGCGCTCGCCATTGAAGAACTTGACCGTACCGCTCATCGGCATCGGGAATCTCCTTTCCCCGAGTGGCTTTGCCGCCGGCCCCCACGGCGCGGCGGGTCGGCTGGACATTGGCAAACGGGGAAAGTCGATGGCCGCATGCGGCCTCGGTCACTTCCGCCGGCCCCCCCAAAAGGAGGCGGAACGTCAAAGCCAGCGAAGAGAGGTTAGGCCAACACCGCTGTTGTGGAAAGGGGCGCGCGAAGATGTCGCTCACCCCTCGCCGCGGATCCAGTCGAGCCGGGCGCTTCGGCCGTCGCCGCGTCCGAGCGCGGCGGCGATCGCGGGCAGCACGGTTGCGAGATCGTCGGCAAGGCGCCACGGCGGATTGACGATGACGAGGCCGCTGCCCTGAAGCCGCTCCGGCGCGCTCGAAGCGATGGAGAGTTCGCTGCGCAGGATTTTCGGCACGCCGGCCTCGGCGAGGCGCGAGGCGACGAGTTCGGGTCCCGCGCGGTCCTTGATCGGGTACCAGCCGAGAAAGATCCCCGTGGGCCACTTGCCGTGGGCGCGGGCGAGCCGGTCGGCGATGCGGGTGAATTCGTCGGGCTGCTCGTAGGGCGGGTCGACGAGCACCAGGCCGCGCCGCTCGGGCGGCGGGATGTAGGCGCGGAGCGCGGTCCAGCCGTCGATGGCGATGGCCTTGGCGCGGCGGTGGCGGCCGAGGTTCCGCGCGAGCGCAGCGGCCGCCGTCGGCTCGAGCTCGCAGGCGATCAGGCGGTCCTGCGGCCGCAGCAGCGCCCGGCAGAGGAGGGGCGAACCCGGATAGACCGCGAGCCTGCCCGCCGGATTGAAGCGGGCGACGGCGTCGCGATAGGGCGCGAGCAGCCGGTCGGAGTCCTGCGCAAACCGGTGCTCGAGCAGGCGGCCGATTCCCTCGCGCCATTCGCCAGTCCGCTCCGCCTCGGGCGCGCGCAGACTGTACAGGCCGGCCCCGGCATGGGTGTCGATCACGCGGAACGGCGTCGGTTTCTCGCACAGGCGCTCGATGATGCGCACGAGCACGACGTGCTTGTGCACGTCGGCAAAGTTCCCGGCGTGAAAGGCGTGGCGGTAATTCATGGCTGCCGGCCGGTATGGCCGGCACGATCGAAGAAAGCAAAGCCCATTTCCAAGCGAACCCGCCCGCCGGGGCGAACTCGTCCGCGGGCGTCGAGTAGCGATAAAAAAGCGGAGGGGTGAGCGCGAGCGTCTGGAACGAGGCCGCGCCCCGGAGCCCCGAGCGCGGCGCCGCCCTCACGTGCGCGGAAGCCCGGCCGGCCCGATCAGGCATGGCCGGCCCGATCAGGCATGGCAGGCCGGAGCCGCCGCCTCATCGAGGGAGCCGCCGCCTCATCGAGGGAGGCCCGCCTCATCCGCCGCGCAACGGCGGCATGCTGATCTTGTCCCGGCGGCACGCCCGGCGGTCGATCTCCGGGCAGGGGCGGAACCCCAGCTCCCGGGTCAGGCACAGGCGCACTTCCCGCAGCCGGGTGCGATCGCAGAGCACGGCGATCGCGTCCCGCGACAGGCCGGGATTTGCCGCCACGAAGGCTTCTTCGACCTCGTCCGGCGTCACGGTGAGCGGTGTCTGCAGGTCGAGAAACTGCGGCGGAATCTTCACCACGGCGCGCGCCTTCCGCACCGTCTCGAAATAGGCCCGCGGCGAAAGCCCGGAGCAGGTGCCGTGCTTGTCCCACTCGTTGAAGATCAAGCGCGGCGCGGGCATCAGGTCGAGCATCGACGACACGATCTCGCGGTTGAGGCGCGGCGCCGGCACCTGGCAGAACTCCGGAAAGCCCTGCTCGTATTGCGGCCACAGCCCGTGAACGACGAAGGAATAACGGCGCTCGCCGCATTGCAGCTTCGGCGCGCGCTCTCCGGCCGCGTCGCAGAACGAGGGCGACCACGACAGAGACAGGACGTAGAAGTCGAACTGCCCCGGCGTGTTCTGCCGCGCGTCCTGGGCGACTGCGTTCCCCGCCAGTCCCGCTGCCGCGACGGCGAAGAACCACGCGACGATCAGGCGCACCACCTCTTGCACCATGCTCAGCCCCCCAAGCATGCTCCTGCGAAAAAGTAACCCGAAGAACGGAACAAATCAAGAACATGTGCCGCGCCCCAGCGACGACCTGGTCTCGCACCCTGCTGGTTTGAACGTCGGATCGTGCGGGGCCTCGAAGGCGAGCATGCGCCTTAAGTCTCGCGCGGGGCCTGCGGGCGGGTCTTTTTGCGGTGCGGAGGGGCAAGGCCGGTCAGGGAAGGGCCATCCTGCATGCGGGATTGTAGGCCCAGTTGCGGTCCAGGCCGACGACGCACCATTCGACTCCCCAGCCGGCGCCGATGAGCCCGCCATCCTCGATCACCGAGTAGTTCACGCGGCGCTCGATTCCGTCGGAGGTGAGAACCTTCCCGGTGCAGAACCGGCGGGGGATGGTGTCGACCGCCCAGGGTCGGAAGGCGACCTCGCGGATGCGCAAAAAGTCCACGATCTGCAGGGCCGAGTTCCAGAAGCCGGCCTCCTTCTGCGCGAAACGGCTCGATATGGTCTGCAGCAGGCCGGGATCGTCGCAGGCCGGCAGACGAGCTTCGTAGCGCGGGCCCGAGAGCCAGAAATTCTTCTCGAAGAAGCTTGCGGCGGAGGCGGGCGCCGTCGTCCCGACGGCGGCGGCGAAGAGCAAGGCGGCGGCACGGTGGGCGTAATGAGCCATGAGTCGTCTCCGGCGCGATGATGCGCGACGGTGCCGCGCCCGGCGCTCCGGGTCAAGGCGTTCAATGGGCGGATTCGGCCAGAGCTGCGTGCTGCGGCAGGGTTTCCGGCTCCGTCCCGGCCGGCGGCCCGGCGTTCACGTCGGGGCAGGGCGTCGAGGAAAAGCGCCAGGACGTGTTGTTCAGCACCATTTCGCAGGTCGCCAAGCGGGGCCCTTCCGGCGCCGGAAGGCACACCGACGCGCCGAGCTGAAAGTTGCGCCCTGCGGCCCGGCAGGTGCAGTCGCCGCGCGCGTTCGCCCCCAGGACGCAGCAGGCCGCCACCGTGGCCGAGCCGAGCACCACGTGGCGTCGCCAAGACATGGCTGGAAGTTTAGCACGGGCCGGCCTGTCCCGCGACGCCTGCGCAGGCGGCCGCGTGCGCGCTCAGGCGAAGTTGCCCATGTCGACGTGGACGATCGACTCGCTCGGCCCGTTGCAGCCCAGGGGCTCGTCCGCGCGCGCGTCCCGCGAGGCCGTGCGCAACGCCGTCCCTTGCCGGAAGCGGTCCTTACAGCACACGCTGTCGCCGCGCGGTCTGAAGAAGGTTGCGTACAGCACGGCGCGAATGCGGCTCATGGCGGTCCGTCCCCTCCGCGTCTTGTGTTCGGGCATGCGGCGCACGGCAGCATCGTCCGGCCTCGCAAACGTCTCGTTAACAACAAAGTGTTTCGGAACGATTTCGTGAGCGGTGTCGCGCGCAAAATGCGCTTCGCGCGTTGCGTTTGGCGCGCGTTCGGGACCTTGCTAGAAGAAGCCTTATGCTCGGCCGATGGAGGCGTCTGCGCGACCGGTGGGGGCGAACGCTGACGCTCGGCGTCAGAGCCCTCGTTCTGTCGGCCGAGTCGCGCGTCTTCCTGGTGAAGCACGGCTATGCGCGCGGGTGGCATTTCCCCGGCGGCGGAGTGGAGCGCGGCGAGAGTTTCGTCGCGGCGCTCGCGCGCGAGCTCAAGGAGGAGGGCAATATCGAGCTCACCGGGCCGCCCGTGCTGCACGGCCTCTACTTCTATCCGCGCTACTCGAACTGCGATCACGTCGCCCTCTTCGTCGTGCGCGCGTTCCGCCAGGGCGCGGCGCCGCGGCCGAACCGCGAGATCGTGGATTGCGGCTTCTTCGCTCTCGGCGATTTGCCGGCGGGCACCACCGCGGCGACACGGGCGCGCATTGCCGAGGTTCTGCACGGCGAACCCGCCGCCGATCTCTGGTGACGGACGAGCAAGGCCGCGCGGCCGATCGAGCCGCTGCGGTCGCGGCGCAGCGTGCCGGCTTGCCTGCGAATCGTCGCGCCCCTATGAGAGGGCGGTTTCGAAAAGCGCGTTTGTTTCCGGGTCCAGGCCGCCGCGTTGCAAAGAGTTAAGGCAGCGCGGCCGCGGCCTCAAAACGCATCCCCCGCCGAGCCCCAGCGCACGCCGGTTTAGATGGAAATTGCCGCGTCCACCGAGAACGTGACCGAAGCGAGCGGGCGGCAGACCGTGGCCGCGATCGGCGCCGAGGCGTTGCATCCGCTCGCGCGTCTTGCGCGACTCTGGCGCACGGTGCGGCACCTGCGCGCACGGCAGATCGTCAATCGCGTGAGCCGGCGGTTCACGTTTAGGATTCCGCCCGCCGCGCCCGCGCCGCCGCTCCGCCCGCCGCAGGGCTCGTGGCGGAACTGTCCGGGGCGGCCGCCGAGCATGGTGTCTCCCTCGCGGTTCCGCTTTCTCGGCCAGGAAGCCGAGGTCGTCGGCGCCGAGGACTGGAACGCGCCGGGCCTGCCCAAGCTCTGGCTCTACAATCTGCATTACTTCGACGATCTGCGCGCGGACGGTGCGCCGGATCGCGCCGCCTGGCACCGCGCGCTGATCGCGCGATGGATCGCCGAGAACCCGGCCGGGCACGGCAACGGCTGGGAGCCTTACCCGCTCTCGCTGCGCATCGTGAACTGGATCGGCTGGGCGCTCGCGGGCCATCCGCTCGAGGCGGAGGCGCTGGAAAGCCTGGCGAGGCAGGTGCGCACGCTTCTCGGCGCGCTCGAGTTCCATCTGATGGGCAATCACCTGTTCGCCAACGCCAAGGCGCTGGTGATCGCAGGGTGCTTCTTTTCGGGGCGTGAGGCCGACCGCTGGCGCGATGTCGGGCTTAAGCTTTTGGAGGCCGAGCTCGACGAGCAGATCCTCGCCGACGGCGGTCATTTCGAGCTGAGCCCGATGTATCACGCCACCATCCTCGAGGATGTGCTCGATCTCATCCAGACGGCGCGGTTGTTTCCCGGACAACTCGACGGCCATGTCCGCCGCTGGCAGGAGATCGCGTTCCGCATGCTGGACTGGCTTGCGGCGATGACGCATCCCGACGGGGAGATCGCATTCTTCAACGACGCGGCGACCGGCATTGCGCGCCGGCTCGCGGATCTGCGGCGCTATGCGGCGCTCCTCGATGTGCCGGCCCCTGCCGATCGGGCCGGCATGCGCCATCTCGCGGCGAGCGGCTATGTCCGCCTGGAGTCGGGGCCATGGTGCGCGATCTTCGACGTCGCGGAGATCGGCCCGTCCTACATTCCCGGCCACGGCCATGCCGACGTGCTCTCGTTCGAGCTGTCGCTGGGCGCGGAGCGCCTGGTGACCAACAGCGGAACATCCTCGTATGCCGTCGGCCCCGTAAGGCGCGCGGAGCGCGCGACCGCCGCGCATGCGACCGTCGAAATAGACGGGCAGAACTCCTCGGAGGTCTGGGAGAGCTTCCGCGTCGGGCGCCGCGCGCATCCCTTCGACGTGGTCGTGGAGGAGGGGGCCGCCGTCGCCGCCGCGAGTCACGACGGCTATCGGTGGCTGCCCGGCAGGCCCGTGCACCGGCGCGAGATCGCGATGTCCGCCGCGCAGGTGCGCGTGCGCGATTGCGTGACCGGCGGCGGCCGTCATCATGTCGTCGGTCGCCTTCCGCTGCATCCGTCCGTTCGGGTGGCGGGGGTCGAGCCGGACGGTTGGCGCCTTGAAGCGCCGAGCGGGCGCGTGATAAGGGTCCGCGTCAAGGGTCCTGTCGAACGCTTCACCGAACAGGGCCATTACGCGCCCGCCTTCGGCGCGCGCGTTTCAAGGCCCGTGCTCGCGTGGCGGCACGACGGGCCGTTGTCCCTGAGTGTCGAAACGCTGTTCGAGCTTTGACGTGCGGATCCTGCTGCTCACGGACAACTATCCGCCGGAATCCAACGCGCCCGCGATCCGCTCCAGCACGCACGCCCAGCGCTGGGTCGCCGAGGGCCATGACGTCACCGTCGTCACGTGCTTTCCGAACTTCCCCGAGGGGAAGGTGTTCGGCGGCTATCGCCAGACGGTCTACAAGCGCGAGGTCCTCGACACGGTGGACGTCGTGCGCGTTCCGACGCTGATCTATCCCAATCGCGGCACCGTTCTGCGGATCCTCGACTTTCTGAGCTTCATGGTCACGGGGACGATCGCCGCGCTGTGCGTGCGCCGGCCTGACGTCGTGGTCGCGACCTCGCCGCAGTTCTTCACGGCGGTGGCGGGGTGGCTGGTGAGCGCCCTGCGTCGCCGCCCCTTCGTGTTCGAGGTGCGCGACCTGTGGCCCGACTCCGTCGTCGCGGTCGGCGCCATGAAGGACGGCGTCGTCATCAAGGCCATCCGCCGTCTCGAGCAGTTCC
Organism: Variibacter sp.; assembly: GCA_019689555.1. Classification (GTDB taxonomy): domain Bacteria; phylum Pseudomonadota; class Alphaproteobacteria; order Rhizobiales; family Xanthobacteraceae; genus JADGHE01. The sequence continues at coordinate 50,560 of JADGHE010000019.1, forward strand.
TGTATCGGCGCGCGGACCTGATCGTGGCGGTGACCCACGCCTTCCGCGACGCGCTCGTCGCGCGCGGCATAAACGGCGACAAGATCGTCGTCGTCAGCAACGGGATCGATGCAAGGCGGTTCACGCCCGGCCCGCCGCCCGCCGAGCTGGTTCAGAAACTCGGTCTCGCCGGCAAGATCGTCGTCTCCTACATCGGCACGGCCGGCATGGCGCACGGCCTTTCGCTTGTTCTCGGCGCCGCCCAAGCCTGCCGCACGCGCCTTCCGGAGGTGCAGTTCCTGATCGTCGGGGCCGGCGCGGAGCTCGACCGGCTGAAAACCGAGGCGGCGGAGCGCGGCCTCGCCAATGTCACCTTCGTGGGGCGCGTGCCGCATGCGGAAACGATCCATTACTGGCGGCTCAGCGCCATGACGCTCGTGCTGCTCAAGGACGTGCCGCTGTTTCGCAAGGTGATCCCGTCCAAGATTTTCGAAGCGATGGCGACCGGCACGCCGATCATCACCAATGTGCGCGGGGAAGTGTGGAACGTGCTGGAAAGCGTCGGCGCGGCGGAGCTGGTCGCGCCGGACAGTGCGGACGCGCTGGCGGCGGCCATCGAAGCGCTGGCGCGCGATCCCGCGCGGCGCCGCGCCCTGTCGGTCGCCGGCGCCGAGGCCGCGAAGCGGTTCGACCGCGCGGTGCTGGCGCGGCAGATGCTCGACGCCCTGCAGCGCCTCGTCGCGGGCGGGCCTGCCACGCCGCGGCCTGCCGCTCGCGATCCCGCCGCCTCGGCGCCTTGACCGCGGCCGCTTGCGGGACAAGAACGGTTGCGCAACAACGGTCCGCCCGCCGGCGCGGCGGCAGCGGTCCGCCAGCGCAGGCAGGACGGATGCCTCTTCCTCGCAGGCCACGAGCGACCCCGAGCCATGAACGAGACGGTGCTTGATCTTCGCGGGCTGCGTTGCCCGCTGCCGGTGTTGCGGGCGAGGAAGGCGCTCAAGACCTTGCCCGCCGGCGCAACGCTGGTGCTCGAATGCACCGATCCGCTGACGGTGATCGACATTCCGAACTTCGTGAACCAGTCGGGCCACGTGCTCCTCGGCCAGGAGCAACGGGATGCGCTCTACATCTTCCGCATCGCAAAGGCCGGCTGAGGGGCGGGGACGGCGGGCGCCCTCGAGCAGGCCGCGCGGGCTGCGCCGGGGCGCGGTCGAATGTGCTGCGGCCAGTTGCGCCCGGTGGCCCCGCCTTCTATGCTGACGTCGCGGCGCAGGGGGCCTTGCCGTAAGGGGGGCATTGCATGACTCGCGTGATTCTGAGCGCGGCCTTCGGGTTCGCGCTGGCTGGCTGCGCGTCATGGCTGCCGGGCTTCGAGGGCGGTTACGTCTCGGAGCTGCGGCTCGAGTCCGAGCCGCCGGGCGCCGAGGTGCAGACATCCGGCGGCCAGACGTGCCGCACGCCATGCAGCCTCGCGGTCGCGGCGAGCGGCGAATTCAGCGTCACGTTCACGCATGAGGGCTATCTTCCGCAGACGGTTCCCGTCCAGGTGAGGCTGCCCGGCGACCCGCGCGCCGACCCCAACGCCGCCTCGACGGTGCAGCTTGTGCCCAACCCCGTTGCCGTGGCGCTCGAAGCGGCGCCGCCGCCCCCCGCCAAGCGCAAGCCCGTGCGGCGCGCGGCCCCTCGGCCCGCCGCCGCTGCGGCGCCGGCCCGCCCGGCGAGCCCGGCCTCCGTGGCCGAGCCGGAACCCGAGCCTTCCGCAACGCCGATGGCGCCGCCCCGCAATTCAGGGCGCTGAGGGCTGCCAGGTTTCCCGGTCCCCCTCGTCCTGCGGGGCGCCGAAGAGTGGCCCGACAGGGACGTCGAGGGCGGCTGAAAGTCGAGGGCCGCCGGGCTTCCTTGGCCCCTCGTCCTGCGCGGCGCCGAAGTGATGGCCCGACTGAAAAGTTGAGGGCTGCCCGGGTTTCTTGCCTCCCTCGTTCAGTGGGCCGCCGAAGTGATGGCCCGAGAAGTTGAAGACCGCCGGGCTTCTTGCCCCCTCGTCCTGCGGGTAGCCCCTGCGGGTCGCCAAAGAGTGGCCCGACTGGGACGTCGAGGGCTGCCCGGGTTTCTTGCTCCTCTCGTCCTGCGGGCCGCCGAAGTGATGGCCCACCGGAAGGCTAAGGCCCGCTCGGCTTCCGTGCTCCGGGACGCCGAGGAGATCTTTAACGGAAGCCGCCGGTTTCCTTGACCGCTCGTTCTGCGCGGCGCCGAAGTGCCGCCGGGTCGGCCCACTCGGACCTTGAGGGCCGCCGAAGGGGGGGGCCAACTGAGATGTGCTCCCGAAGGGATGCCAACTGAAAAGTTGAGGGCCGCCGGATTTCCGTGACCCTCGTCCTCCGGGGCGCCGAGGAAATGGTCTACCGGAAGGCGAGGGCCGCCGCTTTCGTTGAACCCTCGTCCTGTGGATTGCCGAAGAGACGGCCCGACTGGGAAGGCGAGGGCTGCCCGTGTTTCCTTGACACCCCTCGGACCCACTCATTAAATGCAGCCTCGTCGGGCGCTTAGCTCAGCGGGAGAGCGTTCCCTTCACACGGGAGAGGTCGCAGGTTCAATCCCTGCAGCGCCCACCA
>JADGHE010000020.1 GCA_019689555.1 Variibacter sp.
CCCTCCTCACCCTCCCCCGCGCGAAGGCAATCGGCCCGCGGCGCACGCGGCGACCGCCGCCGCTTCCGAAGCGGCGCCCTGTTGCCGCGCGCCGGCCGAGGGAAGCTCCCATGAAGCGCAAGACCTCCGCGGCGCACTCCTGCTGCCGCCGGTCCAGGCCGATCAGGCGCGCTCAAAGGCAGCGAATGCGCGCGCCACGCTCGCATAGACCGCGCGCTTGAACGGCACCACCAGCGCCGGCACGCGCTCCAGCCGCTCCCAGCGCCACGCGCCGAACTCCGGCTCGGCGTCGTTCACGTGCACGCGCGTGACGTCGATCTCGCGCTCGTCGCCGGTGAAGCGGAACGCAAACCAGCGCTGCCGCTGGCCGCGGAAGGCGCAGAGCCGATGCGGCGGACCCGCATAGGGCGGGAAATCGTAAGAGAGCCAGCCCGGCGTCTCGCCCAGATAGGCGACGCTGCGCACGCCGGTCTCCTCGTGAAGTTCGCGCAGCGCCGCCGCGCGCGGCTCCTCGTCCGCGTCGATGCCGCCCTGCGGCATCTGCCATTCGCGGCCGGGCTCGATGACCTCGGGGCCGTCGTCCCGCAGGCGCTTGGCGATCAGCACCAGCCCCGCCGCGTTGAAGAGGGCGATCCCGACATTGGGTCGGTATGGCCGAGCCGGCTCCATGCGGGTCACGGGCGGGCGAGCGGCGCGAACTCCTTCACCACGCGCTCGTAGACCCCGCGCTTGAACGGCACCACGAGGTCCGGCAGGTTCTGGATCGGCTCCCAGCGCCAGGCCGCGAATTCGGGCTTGTGCTGGCCACCGCCCGGCCGCTCGACGTCGATCTCGGCGTCGTCCCCCGTGAAGCGCAGAGCGAACCATTTCTGCCGCTGGCCGCGATAGCGGCCCTGCCAGGCTTGGCCGACGATCTCGCGCGGGATGTCGTAGGCAAGCCATTCGTCGATCGCCGCGAGGTACTCGACCGAGCGGATGTTGGTCTCCTCGTAAAGTTCGCGCAGCGCGCACTGATAGGGGTCTTCGCCCGGGTCGAGGCCGCCCTGCGGCATCTGCCAGACATGCGTGGCGTCCACGTGCTCCGGGCCGCCGATGCGGCGGCCGATGAAGACGAGGCCCTCGCGGTTGATGACCGCCATGCCGATGCCGAGGCGGTACGGGAGATCTTCGAAACGCGCCATGATGAATGGAATTGCAATCCAGGCCTTGCGGCGGATGGGCCGCGCGCCTTCCTTAGCTCGACTTGGGCTTGTTGGCGATGACGCTGATCGGCACCAGGGAAATTCCCCGCGCCGCGGCCGCGGCCGCCCACCGCGCGATATGCTCGATCGACGAAGGCAGCGGGATGGCGACGCCGACGGCGCTGCCGCGCTCGCGCGCGATCGCCTCGAGGCGCGTGAGAGCCGCGTCGATCTCGGCCGCGCTGCGCCCCGTATCCACGATGATGTCGGCGCGGGCGAAGGGCACGGCGTTGGCCGCGGCCACCTGGCTCACGAGGCTGCGTGTCGCCGTGCCGTCGTCGAAATAGAGCAGGCCGCGCTTGGCGAGCTCCCGCATCACCGCGGAGACGGCCGCCTCGTTGCCGGCGAAGCGTGCGCCCATGTAGTTGCCGATGCCCACATAGCCCTGGAAACGGCTCATGAACCAGTGCAGGCGGTCCACATTCTGCTCCGGCGACAGCGAGGTGAGCAGCGTCTGCGGTCCCGGGTCGTTGTCGGGATAGTCGAACGGCTCCATCGGCACCTGGAGCAGAACCTCGTGGCCCCCGGCGCGGGCTTGCGCGGCGAGACGGTCGAGATCGGCGCCGTAGGGCGCGAAGGCCAGCGTGACGGCGGCCGGCAGCTTGGCGAGGGCCTCGTCCGTGCCCTTTGCGCTGACGCCCAGGCGGGCGACGACGATCGCAATCTGTGCGCCGGGACGCGCAGCGCCCGCGCGCGCGAGGGGGCTCGCATAGACCTCCGACGGGCGTGTTCCGTCGGGGCCGATCCGCGGGATCGGCCCGTGCCGCGACGTTTCCGTAAGACGCGGGTCGGGCCGCGGCAGCTCCGCGCCGTCGGGCGTCGGCGTCGGCGGCTTGTCTCCCGTCGAAGGGAGCCGGCCGCCGCCCGCGGGCTGTGCCGGCGCCGTGGCGCCCGGCATCGGGCCGCCGCTCGAGGCGACGATCCCGCCTGGCGCGCCGGGGCCGTGGTCCTCCGCCTCGCCGCTTGCCGGAATGACGATCTGCTGCCGCTTCCCGCTCATCCCGTCGATGATGGTGACGGTCTGGGTCGCCGGAATGTCCGCGTTCGCCGCCTTGGGCCGAGCCGCAACCCCGCCGGGAGCGGCGGAGGGCTCCTTCTGCGCGGCGACGGATGCAGACCCGCCGATGGTCGCGACCGCCATCGGCTCGCCGCCCAGGGGGTCGTCGACGACGAGCGCCCAGCCCACGAAGCCCGCCACCGCGGCGCCCAGCACCGCCAGGACGGCGTGAGGCACGAACTTCGGCAGGACCAGCCGCCGGCTCTTCTTCGGCCCTTGGCCGAGCGGGACGTCGAATTCGTCGGTCACGGGCGCTTCGCCTCTCGAATCAGCGCGGAGTGTAGCACGAGCGATTCGCCCTTCTTGTCACCCGCGCGACGACGGCGCGGACGCGAGCCCCGAATCGAAACGGGGTGGCCAGGGCCACCCCGTCGATCGTTGCGGCTGCGCGACGCGCAGACCTCAGTTCGGCACCGCCTTCGGCTTCGGCGGGAAGGCCGAGTTGACCTTCACACCGCGCAGGAGATCGAGCGCCGCATGCAGCGCCTTGTCGTCCTTCGGGTCGGGCGGCACGTAGGACTGCGAGCCCGTCGCCTCCTGGCCGTCGGCCTTGAGATGGCCGCGCAGCGAGGCCTCGCCCTTCGTCTCCGTGCGGGTCTTCAGCTCCTCGGGAACGTCCTGCAGCACTTCGATGTCCGGCTCGATCCCTTTCGCCTGGATCGACCGCCCGCCGGGGGTGTAGTAGCGCGCGGTCGTAAGCCGCAGCGCGCCGTTGCCGGATCCGAGCGGGATGATCGTCTGCACCGACCCCTTGCCGAAGGACCGCGAGCCGATCACGGTCGCGCGCTTGTGGTCCTGCAGCGCGCCGGCGACGATTTCCGAGGCCGAAGCCGAGCCGCCGTTGATCAGCACGATGATCGGCTTGCCCTTGGTGGCGTCGCCCGGCCGCGCATTGAAGCGCTGAGTCTCTTCCGGGTTGCGGCCGCGGGTGGAGACGATCTCGCCTTTCTCGAGGAAGGTGTCCGAAACCGCGATCGCCTGATCGAGCAGGCCGCCGGGATTGTTGCGCAGGTCGAGCACGTAGCCCTTGAGCTTGTCGGTCGGCACCTGGTTGGTGATATCGGTGATGGCCTTCTTCAGATTGTCGCTCGTCTGCTCGTTGAACTGCGTGATGCGGATGTAGCCGATGTCGTCGCCCTCGATGCGCGAGCGCACGGAGCGCACGCGGATGATGTCGCGCGTGATCGTCACGTCGATCGGCTTGTCGGCCCCCTTGCGCATGACCCTGAGCCGGATCTTCGTGTTGACCGGCCCACGCATCTTCTCGACCGCCTGATTCAGGGTGAGCCCCTGCACCGGCTCGTCGTCGAGATGGGTGATGACGTCGTTCGCGAGAATGCCCGCCTTGGCCGCCGGCGTGTCGTCGATGGGGGCCACGACCTTCACGAGGCCGTCTTCCATCGTCACCTCGATGCCGAGCCCGCCGAACTCCCCGCGCGTCTGGATCTGCATGTCCTTGAAGCTCTTCGCATCCATGTAGCTGGAATGCGGATCGAGCCCGTTGAGCATGCCGTTGATCGCATATTCGATCAGCTTGGCGTCGTCCGGCTTTTCGACATAGTCGGAGCGCACGCGCTCGAACACGTCGCCGAACAGGTTGAGCTGCCGGTAGGTGTCGGCCGGGGCCGCCTTGGCCGTGACACCTGGCAAGAGCCGCGGCTGTGTGGCGTAGAGCGTCAAGGCTGCGCCCGCCACCGCGCCGAGGAGAACAAGGGAAGTCTTGCGCATCATCCGCGAACCTTTTCGCTGTCGGTTGTGGCCCACCAGGGGCTCGGGTCAACGGGCGTCCCGTCCTTGCGGAACTCGATGTAGAGGATCGGTTGGCTCGAACCCATCGCGACGGTGGCGGCTGTTCTCGGCCCCCCGCCCATCACCGCTACGGGTTCGCCCGTCAGCACGAATTGGCCAAGATCCACGGAAATCCGTTCCATGCCCGCGAGAAGGACATGATACCCGCCGCCTGCATTGAGGATCAAGAGTTGCCCATAGGATCTGAACGGCCCGGCATAGACGACCCATCCGTCGCACGGCGCGGTCACCTGAGCGCCCGCGCGCGTAGCCACAGATATGCCCTTCTGCACGCCGCCGAAACCGTCGCTCTCGCCGAAGCTGCGAATTTTGACGCCGTTGACGGGCAGCGGCAGCCGGCCCTTGGCCGCCGCGAACGCGATCGCCGGACCGAGCTTCGGGGTCTCGGGCGGCTGCGCGCCCGGATCGGGCCTGCCGTCCGGCGGCGCGCCCTGGCGCCGCGCGGCCTCCTGGTCGAGCCGGGCGATGAGCTCCTTGAGGTCCTCGGCTTGGCGCGCGAGCGCTCCCGCCCGCTGCCGTTCGGCCTCGAGCGCCTTTTCGACCTCCGCCTGACGCTTCTGCCGTTCCTCGACGAGCAGCGCCATGCGCTCCCGTTCCGCCGCGAGGGTCGCAATCTCGCGGCTTAGGCTTTCGCGCTCCGCCGCGATCTCGCCGCGCACACGCACGAGCTCCTTCAGATCGGCGGCGAGCGTTTCCACCTCGGCCCGCATCTCTGGCAGCACCCCCCCGAGCATGATCGCGGCGCGCACGGCCTCGAGCGCCGCCTCGGGCCGCACCAGCAAGGCGGGCGGCGGCCGCCGGCCGATCCGCTGCAGGGCGGCGAGCAGTTCCGCAATGGTGGCCTTGCGGCCCTCGAGGCTCGCGCGAAGGCCGCGCTCTTTCTCGTCGAGCGTGTTGAGGCGGTTCTCGGAGACGGCGATGCGCGCTTCCGCCTCGCGCAGGCGCGTCGCGGTGTCGATCAGCGCCTTGCTGAGCTGGCGACGGTCCTGACCGAGGGCTGCGATCTCGGCCGCAAGCCTCGCCTCGTTCTCCTGCGCCTGCTTCTGCTCGGCGCGCAGCCTCTCCAGCTCCTTCTCGCGCGCCGCCTTCGGGTCCGGATCGGCCGTCTGATCGGCCGCCGGGCCGATCTGCAGGGGAGCCTGCGCGTGCGCCGGCCACGCCAGCACCGCGACGGCGAACGCCAAGGCCACGGAAGCCGGACGTCGCAGCGTCAAGGCGAACGGCGGGCCGGAGCACATGCCGGGATTCTAGCCACGGGGATGGTGAAGACATCATTAACCATGGGGTTGCGGCATCTCGGCGGCGAAAACCCCGCGGTTTTGTGGCGGCGCCTGCGATCAATCCCGATGGTAGGGGTGCCCGGCGAGGATGGTCATCGCCCGATAGAGCTGCTCGAGCAGCATGATCCGGACGAGCTGGTGGGGCCACGTCATGGCCCCGAAGGCGAGCCGCAGGTCCGCCCGGTCGCGCAGCGAGGGGGCGAGGCCGTCCGGCCCCCCGATCACGAACACCGCATCGCCGCGCCCGTCGTCGCGCCAGCGGGCGAGCTGCTCGGCGAAGCCCTTGCTGCCGACGAGGGACCCGCGCTCGTCCAGGAGAACCACGGCCGCGCCCTCCGGGACCACATTGGCGATCGCGACGGACTCTTCGATCATGCGCCGCGCCGCGTCGCGGTTGCGGCTTTCCTCCACCTCGACGACGTCGAGCGTGCGAAAGCCGATCGCCCGTCCCGCCTTGGCGGCGCGGTCCTGATAACGGCCGGCAAGCTGCCGCTCGGGCCCCTGCTTGAGGCGCCCGACGGCAACGACGGTGAGCCGCATGCGCGCTCTCCGTCCTTCACGCCTTCAGCCGACCCGGCGCTCCCGCGGCAGATCGGCGGCCCACATTTTTTCGAGGTTGTAGAAGGCGCGGACCTCCGGGCGGAAGATGTGGACGATGACGTCGCCGGCGTCGATCAGCACCCAGTCGCAATGCGGCATCCCCTCTACGCGGACGCCCCGGATTCCGGCGTCGGTGAGGGCCTTGAGCACGCGCTCGGCGATCGCCCCAACCTGACGGTTGGAGCGCCCCGACGTCACCACCATGGCGTCGGCGATCGTGGTCTTGCCGGTGAGGTCGATCGTGATCGTATCCTCGGCCTTGGCGTCTTCGAGCTGCGCGAGGATCAGCTGCAAGGTCCCGCCGGCGTCAGGTCGCGCCTTGGGGACCGGTCCAGGCCGCGAAAAGCCGGCCTGATAAGATAGTGGAGTGGACAGGGGTCCTCTTCCTCTCGTCTAACCCGGCCAGTGCATAACCGGGCCCTGCTAACATAGGCACGGCGGGCGCCCGCTTTCAACCACCACCCCTCCCCCGCTTCGCCCGGCGGATCGCGGTCGAGGAGAGCGGCGACTTGAGGCCGTGCAGAAAGACCCAGGCGGGGGGCCTGCGGCCGGCCAAAAGAGGCGCCTTCGCCTCGGCAAGCCGCGCCCGGCCGAAGGCGCGGGCGGCCGGCGAGGCCAACGCGCGCAAGCCCACGTCGCCACGGTCGACCACGGCGATCGGCAGCAGCCGGAAGATCTCCCGCCAGTTCCGCCAGCGGTGGAAGTCCCTCAGCCCGTCCGCCCCCATGATCCAGACGAAGCGCGCCCGCGGGCAGCGCCGCCGCAGAAACCGCAGCGTATCGACCGTGAAGCGGGTGCCGATTTGCGCCTCGATGTCGCTCACCACGAGGCGCGGATGCCGCGCGAGCGCCCGCGCGGCCGCGAGCCGCTCGGGCAGCGGCGGCAAGCCGGCATTGTCCTTCAGCGGGTTGCCGGGCGTCACCAGCCACCAGATGGCGTCGAGCCGGAGGCGCTTGAGCGCGAGCAGGCTCGCCTCCCGATGCGCCGCATGCGGCGGGTTGAACGAACCGCCGAACAGGCCGATGCGCCGGCCGGACACGCAGGGCGGCAGGGCGATCCGGCCGCCCTTTCCTTGCGCCCCCTCTTTCATACCCCCTCGCCTTCCCGTTTCATGGCCTATGATAGGCCCTCGGCGCCGGCGGGGCACCCGCGGCACGGACCCTCAACGGCCCCCGGCGGCCCCAAGGAGGCGCAATGCGCCCCAGTTCGCCGGAAGCCCGCCGAGGAGGACGCGACCCGCGGATCAGAGCGGCCCGCGCGATCATTCCCGACCGGCCCCCGCCACGGCATGGCCCGGAACGAAGGCGCGATCGCGAAGCTGCCGATTTGACGGTCCCGCGCGCGGCATCGCCCACAGGCGCATTGGCGGGAGAGCACTGCAAGGCGGGCGCCTACGGCCGCGTCTGCCCCGTGCCGCGGATGCGGTACTTGAAGGTGCAAAGCTGCTCGACGCCGACCGGGCCACGCGCATGCATGCGGCCCGTGGAGATGCCGATCTCGGCGCCGAAGCCGAACTCGCCGCCGTCCGCGAACTGGGTGGAGGCGTTGTGCAGCACGATGGCCGAATCGACCTCGGCCAGGAACTTTTCGGCCGCGGCCTGATCGGAGGCGACGATGGCGTCCGTGTGGTGGGAGCCGTAGCGTTCGATATGGGCGATCGCGGCGTCGACCCCCTCGACCACGCGGGCGGCGATGATCGCGTCGAGGTACTCGGCCGCCCAGTCCTCCTCGCTCGCCGGCTTCACGCGCGGATCGGCGGCCTGGACGGCGGCATCGCCGCGCACCTCGCATCCCGCGTCGAGGAGCATCGTGACGAGCGGCTTGAGATGCGTCGCCTCGGCCATGCGGTCGACGAGCAGCGTTTCGGCCGCGCCGCAGACGCCGGTGCGGCGCATCTTGGCGTTGAGCACGATCTTCTTTGCCATGTCGAGATCGGCCGAGCGGTCCACATAGACGTGGCAGACGCCTTCGAGATGCGCGAACACCGGAACGCGCGCATCCGCCTGCACGCGCGCGACGAGGCTCTTGCCGCCGCGCGGCACGATCACGTCGATCGCGCCGTCGAGCCCCGCGAGCATCGCGCCCACGGCGGCGCGGTCGCGCGTCGGCACGAGCTGGATCGCGTCCTCGGGGATGCCGGCCGCGCGCAGGCCTTCGACGAGCGCCGCGTGGATGGCGCGCGCGGAGCGGAAGCTTTCCGAACCGCCGCGCAGGATGACCGCATTGCCGGCCTTGAGGCAGAGCGCCCCGGCATCGGCGGTGACGTTCGGCCGGCTCTCGTAGATGACGCCGACGACGCCGAGCGGCACGCGCACGCGCTCGATGGTCATGCCGTTGGGGCGCGTCCAGCGGTCCATGACCGCGCCGACCGGATCGGGCAGCGCCCGGATGACGTCGAGCCCCGCCGCCATCGCCTCGACCCGCTTCCCGTCGAGCGCCAAGCGGTCGACGAAGGCCGCCGTCGCGCCGGCGGCCTTCGCCTCGGCGACGTCCTCGGCGTTGGCGGCGAGAATTTCGTCGGCGCGCGCCCGTAGCGCCTGCGCCATGGCGGCGAGCGCGGCGTCCTTGCGCGCGCTCGGGGTCAAGGCCAGCGCCCGGGCCGCCTTGCGCGCGCGCAATCCCAGCTCGCGCATTGCCGCGGCGATGTCGGCCGAACCTTCGATCGCTTTCAGCGGGGCGGTCATCGTAACGTCCGCTTTTCGTGTCATGCTTTTGCGTTGCGCGCGTTCTATAACACGGCGCGGCGTGCCGCGCGAATGACAATCGCCCGCCGCTCGGCTAACGGAAGGCGTCATGAGCGATACGCGAAACCTGTCTCCCGGCCTCAAGCTCGCGCTCGATTTCGGGCCCCTCCTGGTGTTCTTTCTCGGCAATGCGCGGGCGGGAATCTACGCCGGCACGGGCCTGTTCATGGCTGCGGTGCTGATCGCGCTCGCCGTCTCCTACCATCTCACGCGGCGCCTGCCGGTGATGACCGTCGTCTCGGCGGCCGTGGTGCTCGTCTTCGGCGCACTCACGCTGTGGCTGCGGGACGAGACCTTCATCAAGGTCAAGCCGACGATCATCTACGGGCTGTTCGGGACGGTGCTGCTCGCGGGGCTTCTGATGCGCAGGCCGCTGCTCGCGATGGTGCTCGACGCCGTGTTCGATCTCGACGAGGACGGCTGGCGCAAGCTCACGCTGCGGTGGGCCCTGTTCTTCTTCGCGCTCGCGGCGCTCAATGAGTTCGTCTGGCGCACCCAGTCGACCGACGTGTGGGTGAGCTTCAAGACCTTCGCCGTCCTGCCGTTGACCTTCGTCTTCGCGGCCCTGCAGTATCCGCTGCTGCAGCGACATGCGAGGACTCGCGAGTCCTCGCTGCCGGAGTAGCTCGGCGGCGCCGACAATCAGGCCGCCCGGCGATTGATCTTCGATTCCGCCATGTCGGTCAGCTTCTTGTCCGCCGCCTTCTCCTCGTCGAGATTGTTCTGCAGCGGAGCGACGAGCTCGCGACGGCCCATCTGCTCCGCCCAGGCGATGAGCGTGCCGTAGCGCGTGATCTCGTAGTGCTCCACCGCCTGCGCCGCCGCGATCAATGCGGCGTCGAGCACCTGCTTGTCATCGACGTCGCCGGCGACGTCGCTCGCTTCCTCGATGATGCCGTCGATGGCGGGGCAGTCCACGCCCTCGGGTTGCCGTCCGCACATCTGGAAGACTTGGTTCAGCCGACCGATCTGCTGCTTCGTCTCCTCGAGATGGGCGCGGAGCCCCTGCTGAAGCTGCGGATCTGACGCCTTCTCGATCATGTCGGGCAGCGCCTTCGTGATCTGGTTCTCCGCGTAATAGATGTCCCGCAGCGTGTGCATGAAGAGGTCGTCCATCGTTTTGATGTCGCTTGAGAACAGGCCCATGGCATGATTCCTTGGTGCTGATTTGCGGAATGGAACGGCCCCGGCGCGGCGCGCCCGGCCGACTACCTACCCCAACGTGCGAGCCGCCGCGTCTGTTCCGGGAGGGAGGGGCTAGCGGAGCTTTTCGATCGCGGGCTTGAGCGTGCGGGCGAGATTGTCCGGGTTGATCGGTCCCACGAGCTTGAAGGCGATGCGGCCCTCGCGGTCGATCAGGAAGGTCTCGGGAACCCCATAGACGCCCCACTCGATCGAGGCGCGGCCGTTGCGATCGACGCCGACGGCCTGAAACGGGTTGCCGTAACGGCCGAGGAACCGGCGCGCGTTTTCCGGCTCGTCCTTGTAGTTGATGCCGACGATGCGGAGGTTTTTGTCCTGCGCGAGCTGCAGGAGCAGCGGCGCCTCGTCGTGACACGGCACGCACCACGAGGCCCATACGTTGACCAGCGTGACCGCGCCCTTGAACGTCGCGGGGTCGAGCCCCGGCACTTCGGCGCCGTCGCGCTGCAGGCCGGGCAGCGGCGGCAGCACGGTGGCCGGCGCGGGCCGTCCGATGAGCGCCGAGGGAAGGCGCGAGGGATCGCCCGACCACAGCCGCACGAGAAACAACGCGGCGAGCACTGCAAACGCGGCGAGCGGCAGCGCCAGCAGCCAGCGCCGGCGGGAGGCGCGCAGCTCTTCGCCCGTGTCTTCGCCCGTGCGCTTGTCCGCACCGCTCATGCGGGGCGCTCCTCGCGCGTTGCCGAGCGGCGCCGGACGCCCTGCGCCTCAAGCTCCGCGAGCAGGCGGCGCTGGAGGCGGTGATCCGCCACGATCCACACGAGGAGGCCGGCGACGACGAGCGCCGCGACCGCATAGGCGGCGAGGATGAAGCCGGCGTGGGGCCCGAGCGCCATGGTCACGCCCGCTGCGCCGCCTGCGCCTGCATGATGCGCAGCGCGCGCACCCGCCGGCGGAGGATTTCGTTGCGCATGGCCGCGAGCTGCACGACCGCGAACAGGAGCGTGAAGGCGAGCGCCATCACCATCAGCGGCCACAGCAGGCTCGGGTCGATCGTGGGACCGCCGAGGCGAAACACCGAGGCCGGCTGGTGCAGCGTGTTCCACCAGTCGACCGAAAACTTGATGATCGGCAGATTGATCGCGCCCACGAGCGTCAGCACCGCGACGAGCCGCCCGGCGCGGGCGGGATCCTCGACCGCGCGCCACAGCGCGAGCAGGCCGAGATACATGAGGAACAGCACCAGCATGGAGGTGAGCCGCGCATCCCACACCCAGTAGGCGCCCCACATCGGCCGCCCCCACAAGGCGCCGGTGACGAGGCACAGGAACGTGAAGGCGGCCCCGATGGGCGCGGCGCTGCGGGCCGCGACGTCGGCGAGCGGATGCCGCCACACCAGCGTGCCGAGTGCCGCGAGGCTCATCAGCGCCCAGGCGGCCATGCCGAGCCAGGCCGCGGGCACATGCACGAACATGATCTTCACGGTCGCGCCCTGCTGGTAGTCGTCGGGCGCGACGAACCAGGCGAGATAGAGCCCGGCCGCGAAGGCGGCCGCCGCCGCGCCCGCGAGCCAGGGCAGCGCGCGCTCGGCGAAGGCGAGAAAGCGCGTCGGATTGGCGAGGTCGATCAGGGCCATGGGCACCGTCTTCTTATTGGCGCAGCGCTTGGCGCGCAATGCGGCGGAGCGGCCGCCGCGCGCCCCGCGCCTTCACTCCATCCCGTGGCGCAGCGCGGCCGCGGCGGCGAAGGGGCCGACGACGAGGCCCACGAGGGTGAGCGCGCACAGGATCATGAACGGGGGGCCGAAGGGCACGGGGCCCACCACGGCGGCGTTGGAGGCCGAGACGCCGAAGATCAGCACGGGAACGGCGAGCGGCAGCACCAGGATGGGCAGCAGCAGGCCGCCCCGCCGCAGCGTCACCGCAAGGCCCGCCCCGACGAGCCCGATGAAGGTAAGCGCCGGCGTGCCGGCGAGCAGGGTCAGAGCCACGGCCCCCATGGCGGCGGGTTCGATGTCGAGCAGCAGGCCGAGCAGCGGCGCGGCGAGGACCAGCGGCAGGCCCGTGGCCAGCCATTGCGCCGCCGCCTTGACGGCGAGGGCGAGTTCGAGCGGGGGGCGCGCCAGGAGCAGGAGGTCGAGCGAGCCGTCCTCGTAGTCGGAGGCGAGCAGACGGTCGAGCGCGAGCAGGTTCGCGAGCAGCGCGCCGAGCCACAGCATGGCGGGGCCGATGCGCCTCAGCAGCGCGAGGTCGGGCCCGACCGCGAACGGCACCAGGGTCACGACCGCCAGAAAGAACAAAACCCCCATCAGGGCGCCGCCGCCGATGCGCACCGCAAGACGCAGGTCGCGCACCAGAAGCGCGGCCAGGGCCGACGCCAGGCTCGGGCCGGCGGGCGAGATCATGGCGCCTCCCCGAGGCGCAGCGCCTGCGCCCCCTCCAGGCCGAGCGGCACGTGGGTCGCGACGACGATCAGCCCGCCGCGGCCGAGATGCTCCCGCATCAGGCCGGCAAAGCGCGCGTGGGCGGCCGCATCGAGCGCCGCCGTGGGCTCGTCGAGCAGCCAGACGGGGCGGCCGACGGCCACGAGCCGCGCGAGCGACAGGCGCCGGCGCTGGCCAGCCGAAAGATAGGCCGCGGGCAGATGCGCAAGCCCGCCAAGCCCCACGGCCGCGAGCGAATCGTGCACGTCCCGCCCCTGCACGCCGCCGTAAAAGCGGGCCCAGAACGCCAGGTTCTCGGCGACCGTGAGCGAGGGCTTCACCGGATCGAGGTGGCCGACGAAGTGCGCCTGTTCGGCAAGGGTGAGCTCGGGGTCCGCGCCCAAGAGCGCCGCCTGCCCCTCCGCGAGCCGCACCAGGCCCGCGAGCGCGCGCAGCAGCGAGGACTTTCCCGCCCCGTTCGGGCCGGTGACCACCAGCGCCTCGCCGGCGCGGACCCTGAAGCCGATCCCGGCGAAGACCTCGCGCCCTCCGCGGACGCAGCGCAACCGGTCGGCCACCAGTTCCATTGTAAGCGATAACTCCTTATTGACCGCCGGAAAGCCCCGAATCCGTCGATCGCCGGGACCTTGAACCGCGGTTCAATTCTTTTTACGTGAAGCGGCGGCGGCGCCGCGCGTCAGACATATAGCAGAGGGCGCAAAAAGACCTTATAAGCCGGTGCGTCGCCACGTCGCTTCTCCAGTCCAGGACAAACACGCGCCTGGCGCGGGGAGCGAGACGGCTGGCGCATGGCATCAATGTCGCCAGCGGCTCCCCCGAGACCGAAAGAACAGCCATGACCTCGCTCGACAGTTTCAAGTGCCGAAAAACCCTCCAGGTCGGGTCCAAGAGTTACACCTACTACAGCCTGCCGGCGGCCGAGACGAACGGTTTGCGTGGCATCAGCAAGCTGCCGTTCTCCATGAAGGTTCTGCTCGAGAACCTGCTGCGGCACGAAGACGACCGCTCGGTCACGAAGGACGACATCAAGGCCGTCGCCGCCTGGCTGAAGACCAGGACCTCCGATCGTGAGATCGCGTTCCGCCCGGCGCGCGTGCTGATGCAGGACTTCACCGGCGTGCCTGCGGTCGTGGACCTGGCGGCGATGCGTGATGCGATGCGCAATCTCGGCGGCGACCCGGCCAAGATCAACCCGCTGGTGCCGGTCGACCTCGCCATCGACCATTCGGTGATCGTCAACTTCTTCGGCTCGAACTCCGCCTTCAAAAAGAACATCGAGGAGGAGTACAAGCAGAACGAGGAGCGCTACCGCTTCCTCAAATGGGCGCAGGAGGCGTTCGACAATTTCCGCGTCGTGCCGCCCGACACCGGCATCTGCCACCAGATCAATCTCGAATATCTCTCGCAGACCGTCTTCACCAGCAAGGAGAAGGAGAAGGTCGACGGCAAGACCGTGACCACCGAGCTCGCCTATCCCGACACGCTGGTGGGCACCGACTCGCACACCACGATGGTGAACGGGCTCGCGGTGCTCGGCTGGGGCGTCGGCGGCATCGAGGCCGAGGCCGCGATGCTGGGCCAGCCGATCTCGATGCTGCTGCCGGAGGTCATCGGCTTCAAGCTCACCGGCAAGCTGAAGGAGGGCGTGACGGCCACCGATCTCGTGCTCACCGTCACGCAGATGCTGCGGCAGAAGGGCGTGGTCGGCAAGTTCGTCGAGTTCTACGGGCCGGGGCTCGACCACCTCTCGCTCGAGGACCGCGCGACGATCAGCAACATGGCTCCGGAATACGGCGCGACCTGCGGCTTCTTCCCCATCGACGACGAGACGCTGCGCTATCTCGAGGCGACGGGCCGGCCGCCCGCGCGGGTCGCGCTCGTCGAGGCCTATGCCAAGGCGCAGGGCATGTTCCGCACCAAGTCGACGCCGGACCCGGTCTTCACCGACACGCTGCAGCTCGATCTGTCCACCGTCGAGCCGTCGCTCGCCGGGCCCAAGCGGCCGCAGGACCGCGTGCTGCTGCGCGACGCCAAGGCGGGATTCACGGCCGCGCTGGAGAAGGAGTTCGGCAAGGGCGGCGAGATTTCCAAGCGCGTTCCCGTCGTCGGGCGCAAGCACGACCTCGGCCACGGCGACGTGGTGATCGCCGCCATCACCTCCTGCACCAACACGTCGAATCCGAGCGTCATGGTCGCGGCGGGCCTGCTCGCGCGCAACGCCGTCGCCAAGGGGCTCAAGACGAAGCCCTGGGTGAAGACCTCGCTCGCGCCGGGGTCGCAGGTGGTCGCCGAGTACCTCGCCAAGTCCGGCCTGCAGAAGGATCTCGACGCGCTCGGCTTCAATCTCGTCGGCTTCGGCTGCACGACCTGCATCGGCAATTCGGGGCCGCTGCCCGAGGAGATTTCGGCCGCCATCAACGCGCACGACCTCGTCGCCGCCGCGGTGCTCTCGGGCAACCGCAACTTCGAGGGCCGCGTCAACGCCGACGTGCGGGCGAACTATCTCGCCTCCCCGCCGCTCGTCGTCGCCTACGCCATCGCCGGCTCGCTCCAGGTCGACCTCACGCGCGAGCCGCTCGGCGAAGGCGCGGACGGCAAGCCGGTGTTCCTCAAGGACATCTGGCCGTCGAGCGCCGAGATCAACGAGGTGATCCGCAAGACCTTGTCGAAGGCCATGTTCACGCGCAAATACGCCGACCTGTTCACCGGCGACGCGCACTGGCGCAAGATCAAGGTCGAGCCCACCTCCACCTTCAAGTGGGACCGGCGCTCGACCTACGTGCAGAACCCGCCGTACTTCGTCGGCATGACGAAGACGCCCCAGCCGGTGACCGACATCATCGACGCGCGCATTCTCGGCCTCTTCCTCGACTCGATCACGACCGACCACATTTCGCCGGCCGGCTCCATCAAGGAGGACAGCCCGGCGGGGCGGTATCTGCGCGACCACCAGGTGCGCCCGGTCGACTTCAACCAGTACGGCACGCGCCGCGGCAATCACGAGGTGATGATGCGCGGCACGTTCGCGAACATCCGCATCAAGAATCAGATGCTGCCGGGCGTCGAGGGCGGCTATTCGATCCACTATCCGTCGCGCGAGCGCATGCCGATCTACGACGTGGCGATGCGCTACAAGGCGGAAGGCGTGCCCCTCGTGATCTTCGCCGGCAAGGAATACGGCACGGGCTCGTCGCGCGACTGGGCGGCCAAGGGAACGGCCTTGCTCGGCGTGCGCGCCGTGATCGCCCAGTCCTTCGAGCGCATCC
This sequence comes from Variibacter sp., assembly GCA_019689555.1. Lineage (GTDB taxonomy): Bacteria > Pseudomonadota > Alphaproteobacteria > Rhizobiales > Xanthobacteraceae > JADGHE01. The sequence continues at coordinate 15,584 of JADGHE010000020.1, forward strand.
ACCGCTCGAACCTGGTCGGCATGGGCGTGCTGCCGCTCGTCTTCGAGGAAGGCGTCTCTTGGCAGTCGCTCGGCCTCAAGGGCGACGAGGTGGTGACCATCCGCGGTCTCGCGCACGACCTCAGACCGCGGCAGCGGCTGATCGCCGAGATCGTCGCGGCCGACGGCGGGCTCAAGCGCGTGCCGCTCATCTGCCGCATCGATACGCTCGACGAGCTCGAATACTTCAAGCACGGCGGCATTCTGCACTACGTGTTGCGCCAGCTCGCAGCCTAGAGCGTTTCGCCTCGAGTGGAGGCGGCGCCTCCCGCACGCGGCACAACGCGCAAGCGCTGCGCCGCAGATGCGGGACGCCGCTTCACCAGTCGCCCAGAAACGGGGACCCGATGCAGCGGATACCCCAAAACCGGGGCGGCGGATCAGCGGCGCGCCATGGCGCTGCGCTCCCGTGCCGCGCCGCATCCGGGGCACGCAGATCGCGCGTTTTTGCTCATTCGCAATTCGCTCTCTAGACGCGCGCCTGTCGGCGGGCCGAGGTATCGGAGTATTTGCGACCCCGGCGGGCCGGCCTGCGGCGTCCTCCTCTCACCGCAAAGTGAGTGGCTGACGCGGCGAACCGGATTTAATGAAATCGCAAACGCAGAATGAGGCGAGCCATGCCTCGCGCGGCGGCGTGCGGTGGAATCGCGAAAGGACGTCGTTCTGCGACGCTGGCCGTGGCCGGCGCCGCGGGCCTGTTGGGGCTCCTTCTCGGCTCGGGACACGCGGACCCTTCCACCAATGCGGGCCTGATGCAGACCGGCGCGGCGGAGCCGCGCGCGGTCATCGAACTGTTCACGAGCCAGGGCTGCTCCTCCTGCCCGCCCGCCGACCAGATGATTGCCGAGCTTGCCGTTGACCGCTCGCTCATCGCCATGAGCGTGCCGATCGACTACTGGGACTATCTCGGCTGGAAGGATACGCTCGCCTCTCCGCGCCACACCGCGCGCCAGCGCGGCTATGCGGCGCGGCGCGGGGACCGCGAGGTCTACACGCCGCAGGTCGTCGTCAACGGCGTCACGCAGGCGCTCGGCAGCGACCGCAAGGCGATCGAGGAGGCGATCGTGGTCAGCCATGCGCGCCCCGGAACCTTGACCGTGCCGGTGAAGATCGCCGCGAAGGGCGATCAGATGGAAGTGACAATCAGCCCGAAGGACGAAACGGGCAACGAAGGCGAGGTGTGGATCTGCGCGCTCGCGAAAGCGGTTCCGGTCGCCATTGCGCGCGGCGAGAACCGCGGACGCACCGTCACCTACCACAACGTGGTGCGGCGCTGGGTCCGCCTCGGCAAGTGGTCCGGCGCGGGGCAGAGCTTCACGGTCGCGAAGAACGAGGTCGACGGCGCCGGCATCGACTCCGTCGCGGTGCTGGTCCAGGCCGGCAACGTCGAAAATCCGGGGCCGATCTTCGGCGCGGCGACGATGGCGCTACGCTGAGGGCGCTGCGGCGCTCCGGCGGCGCGGGCACGGCCGCGCAAGACCCCGCGCTGGTTGGGAAATGCCGCACGGGCCGCACGGCCGCGCGCAAAAAAAAAGCCGGCGCGAAGCCGGCTAACCCCAAAGAATGATCGGGGCGTGAGGACTGAAGTGTAAGGGCCCGGTTCCTTCGAACCCCGGGGGGCTTGGGGGGCTGAGGAATCCGGTGCTCGACGAACCGGGCCCTGAGCCTTGGTTTATCGCAGGCAAGCGCGGCGCGGCGTGGGCCGAAATCAGGCCGGATTATGATTTTTTCCGTCGAAGCCGACGCGCTGCGCAGACCCCGCTGGCCGCAAGGCCGCCGCGCGGAGCGGCTGCGCACGGATCGTCGGTCAAACGGGCGGTTCGCGCGCGGCGCGCTCCTCGCGCGGGGAGTCCTTGCTTCGCCTGCGTCCAATGGCCGCGGCGGCTCTTGCGGGGGCGGAGCGGCGGCGCAATCATGCAGCTCCCATGACAGGAGGCGCCGCATGACGTTTGGGCCCGGCGAAATCGAACCAAGCGAATGGAAGGGGGGCGAACCCCACGGCGTCGCCGCGCCAGCAGCCCCCCGCCAGCGAGTCACCTTCGATCGCGCTGAACTCGACCGCATCTTCAACCTTTATGGCCGCAAGGTCGCCGCGGGCGAGTGGCGCGACTACGCCATCGACTTCCTCAAGGATCGCGCGGTGTTCTCGGTGTTCCGGCGGGCGTCCGAAATGCCGATCTACCGTATCGAGAAGAACCCGCGGCTCGCGCGCCGCCAAGGCGCCTACAGCGTGGTCTCGGTCACGGGCATGATTCTCAAGCGCGGGCACGAGCTCGACCGCGTGCTGCGCGCGCTCGACCGCCCGCTGCGGCTGGTCGCCGGTTAAGGAAGGCCCGGCCGGCCGGCGGCGACGCGCCCCCCGGGGCTGCGTGGCCCCGCCAGGCCGGCGGCGAGGGCGGAGCTTCAAGGGGGCGTCGCGGCTCCCTCGCCGAGGGCACGCTGCATGATCACCGTGTCGAGCCAGCGGTTGAACTTGTAGCCCACCGCCTCGATCGCCCCGATCATGCGGAAGCCGAGCACGCGGTGCAGCTCGATCGAGGGCTTCTGCGCGGAGGAATCGCCGATAACGGCGATCATCTGGCGGAAGCCGCGCGCCGCGCTCGCCGCGATCAGCTCCGCGAGCAGGGCGCGGCCGATGCCCAGGCGCTGCGCCTCCGGCGCGACATAGACCGAATCCTCGACGCTGTAGCGGTAGGCGAGCCGGGGCCGGTAGGGCCCGGCATAGGCGTAGCCGGCGACGGCGCCGCCGCGTTCCGCCACGAGATAGGGGTAGCCTCCGTCGAGCAGCGTGCGCTGGCGGCGGGCCATCTCGGCTTCGTCGGGCGGATCGATTTCGAAGGAGGCGGTGCCGTAGCGCACCGCGTGTTCGTAGATTCGCGTGATCGCAGCAATGTCGACCGGCGTGGCCGGGCGGATCAGAATGTCGGACATGGGCGAGACCCGTCTGAGGCTCCCCGGCCGTTCATTTCTACCCGGCGGTCCCACCAACGCAAAGGCCCCGGACGATGCCGGGGCCCTGCCTTGCGCGTCCTGCGCGGCGCGTGGCGCTATTCGCGCTGCCCGAACAGGTTGAGGAGCAGTGTGAACATGTTGATGAAATTCAGGTAGAGCGACAGCGCGCCCAGGATCGCCGACTTCTCCAGCACGTCGCCGTTCAGCGTGCCGTAGATGTACTCGCTCTTGAGCCGCTGCGTGTCCCACGCCGTCAGGCCGGCGAACACGAGAACGCCCACCACCGAGACGACGAACTGCAGCGCCGAGCTCTGCAGAAACAGATTCACCAGCGAGGCGATGACGACGCCGAACAGGCCCATGATGAGGAACGAGGCCATGCCCGACAGGTCGCGCCCGGTCGTATAGCCATAGAGGCTGAGACCGCCGAAGGCCGCCGCGGTGATGAAGAACACCCGCACGATCGAGGTGTGCGTGTAGACGAGGAAGATCGACGAAAGCGACGCGCCGATGAGCGCGGCGAACACCCAGAACAGCACCTGGGCGGCCGCCGGGCGCATGCTCTCGATGCGGAAGCTGAAGAAGAACACCAGCGCGAGCGGCGCCAGGATCACCACCCATTTGAACGGGCTGACGAACAGGGCATATCCGAACGACGTCAGATACATGCCCTGCGCAACCCGCAGGGGCGTCCCGGAGGCGGATTGCACGGCGGCGCTGGGATCGCCTGTCACCGACAGCATGTAGATGCCGAGCGCGGCGAAGCCGGTGATGGCCAGCCCCAGCACCATGTAGTTGTAGATGCGCAGCATGTACGCGCGCAGGCCGGCATCGATTACCGTCGTTTCGGCCCGCGTCAGCGGCCGGCCATACGAGGCTGCGGCGTTGCGATCGAAGTCCGACATCGTCGAAACCTTTCTTTCCACACCGGGGCGGCTCCGCGGGAGCCTGATGTCGATCCCGGCATTTTCATATGGGATACGTGTTTCCCCGCTCAAGATATAATCGCTTTGCGCCCACGGCGTCGACGCAGCCGGCGGCGGCGGATTGTCGCAAAGCGGCTCAGCGGTGCCGCAGCACCGGCGCCGCCCGCTGGCTCAGCGCCGTCACCGTTCCAGCGAGTCCGAAGCCCACCGTGAGCACGACGGCGCCGGCAGCGGCCACGAGCGCCGAGGCCGGCAGCCAGACGAAGCGCAGATTCATGATCTCGGCGACGACGTACCACGCCGCGAGCGATCCCATGATCACGCCGAAGACGGCGGTCACGACCCCGAGCGCCAGATATTCCAGCGCATAGGCGGCGAGCAGCTGCCGGCGCGTCGCGCCCAGCGTCTTCAGGATGACGGCGTCGTAGACGCGGTGGCGATGGCTCGCCCCCAGCGCGCCGCCGAGCACCAGGACGGCGGCGAGAATGCTGACGAGGCTCGCGCTGCGCACCGCGACCAGGAGATTGCCGACCAGCGTGCCGACGGCCTCGAGCGCCTCCTTGACGCGGACGACCGTGACGCCGGGGAAGGCCTCGGCCACGGCCTTGATCAGGGCCGTCTCCTCCGCCTCGCTCGCGCCGTTCGGATAGGTCAGCGTCGCGATCGCCGTGTGCGGGGCGCCGCGGAAGGCGCCGGGCGCATAGACGAGCACGAAGTTGATGCCCAGCGACTGCCAGTCGACGGCGCGCAGATTCGCAACCTGCGCCGTAATGTCGCGGCCGAGCACGTTCACGGTGAGCGCGTCGCCGACCTCGAGGCCCAGCCCTTCGGCGATCCGCCGTTCGAGCGAGACCAGGGGCGGGCCGTCGTAGTCGGGCGGCCACCAGGCGCCGGCGACGACGCGGGAGCCCTCGGGAACCGTCGCCGCGTAGGTGATCCCGCGGTCGCTCTGCAGCGCCCAGGCCGCCTGCGGCGAGGGCTTGAGGTCCTGCGCCGACACGCCCTTCACGGCGACGATGCGTCCGCGCAGCATCGGCACCCGGTCGATCCGGGCGCCCGGCGCGCGCGCGGCGACGAAGGCCGCGAAGCGGTCCGCGTCGTCCTGCTGGATGTCGAGAAAGTAGAACGCAGGCGCCCGCTCGGGCAGCGAGGCGACGAACTGCCGGCGCAGATTGCCGTCGATCAGCGCCACGGTCACGAGCAGCGCGAGCCCGAGGCCGAGGGAGAGCACCACGGTCGGCGTCAACGCGCTCGGCCGATAGATGTTCGCGATCGCAAGCCGCGCCACGGTCGAGCGCGGGCGCGGCAGGCGCGCCGCCGCGAGCATCACGCCCGTCGCGACCAGGCGCAGGCCGGCGAGCACGGCGGCGGCCGCGCAGACGAAAATGAAGGCGACCTTCCGATCGAACGCGAAGCCGACCGCAAGCGCCGCGAGCGCGCCGACCGCAAGGGCCGTCGCCACGATGTAGCGCCGGCGCGGCCAGCGCGGCTCCGGCGCGACGGCGTCGCGAAACAGCGCCGCGACCGGCACGTCGTGGGCCCGGCCGAGCGGCCACAGCGCGAAGGCGAGCGCCGTCGCAACCCCGTAGGCCGCGGCGACCAGCAACTCCCCGGGATGAAGCGAGGGCGCGAGAGGCAGCGGCACGAGCGCGCCCACGGCGCCCGCCAGGGCGAACGGCAGCGCCGCCCCCGCGACGAGACCGATCGCCGTTCCGATCCCCGCCAGCAGCAGGACCTGGACGAGATAGAGGACGACCACGGCGGAGCCGGTGGCGCCGAGGGCCTTCATGGTCGCGATGACGTCGCGCTTGCGGTCGACATAGCTTTTCACCGCATTGGCGACGCCGACCCCGCCCACGAGCAGCGCCGTGAGCCCGACCAGCGTGAGAAACTGGGTGAAGCGCTCGATGTTGCGTTCGAGCTGCGGCGCGGCGTTGGCGCGGGTGCGCACCTCCCACCCCGCCTGCGGGAAGGCCGCCTGCGCCGCGGCCGCGACCGCCTCGGTCGCCCGGTCGCCCGCATTGTTGGCGGGAAGCCTCAGCTTGTAGTGCCAGCGCACCAGGCTGCCGGGCTGCAGGAGCGCGGTCGCGCGCAGCGCCTCGACGGTGAGGAGGAGCCGCGGGCCGAAGCCGACGCCGCTCGCGAGCCGGTCCGGCTCGCTCTTCAGCACGGCGCGGATTTCGATCGCCGCGGCCCCAACGAAAATGCGCGCGCCCACGGCGAGCCCGAGACGCGCGAGCAGCCCCGCATCGGCCGCGGCGCCGAAGACGCCATCCCTCGCTGCCAGAACGTCCCACAGGTCGCCGGCAGGGTCGAGCGCGACCTGCCCGTAGAGCGGATAGCGCGCGTCCACGGCCTTGAGCTCGACCAGGGCGGAGCGCCCGCCGTCCGCCCGCGCCATCGCGCGCATGGTCGCGGATTCGGCGAGCGTGCCGCGGGCGGCCAGAAAGGCGCGCTCGTCGGCCCCGAGCTCGCGGTGGATCAGCGAGAAGGCGATGTCGCCGCCGAGGATCGTGCGCCCTTCGCGGGCGAGCCCGTCGGCGAGGCTGCCGGAAAACGAGCCCACGCCCGCGATCGCCATCACGCCGAGCGCGATGCAGGCGATGAATGTGAGGAAGCCGCGCACGCCGCCGCGCAGCTCGCGCAGCGCCAGCCGCAGCGGCAGAAGGCCGCGTGCGCCACGGCGCGGGGCGGCCGCGGCGGGGAGCGCCGTCATGCTTCGACCCTCGCCGGCGCGGGCGCCTCGATCCGGCCCGAGCGCATGCGGACGACGCGGTCGCACCGGGCGGCGAGCGCCGTATCGTGCGTCACCAGCACGAGCGTCGTGCGGCGCTCCACGTGGCCGGCGAAGAGAAGGTCGACGATGCCGCGCCCGGTCGCCTCGTCGAGGTTGCCGGTCGGCTCGTCGGCGACGAGAATCGCCGGGTTCGGCGCGAGCGCGCGGGCGATGGCGACGCGCTGCTGCTCGCCGCCCGAAAGCTCGGCCGGATAGTGGTTCATGCGGTCGGCGAGGCCGACCGCGGCGAGCTCCTGCTCGGCCCGCGCGGCGGCGTCCGGCGCGCCCGCAAGCTCGAGCGGCACAGCGACGTTCTCGAGCGCCGTCATCGTCGGGATAAGGTGGAAGGACTGAAACACGATCCCCACATGCCGCCCGCGGAAACGCGCGAGCGCGTCCTCGTCGAGGTCGTCGAGCCGCGTCCCCGCGACCGTGACGGTGCCGGTGTCCGGCCTTTCGAGGCCCGCCATCACCATCAGCAGTGTGGACTTGCCCGAACCCGACGGCCCGAGCAGCCCCACCGCCTCACCTTGGCCAATATGGAGGGTAATGTCCTTGAGAATGTGCACGCGCGCCGTTCCGCGACCGAGCGAGAGGTTGACTCCTGCGAGCGCAATGGCGGGCTGCTCGCGCTCCCTTGCGGAAAAATCGTTCATAGGCCCTTCCCCAACAGCCCCTGCGGCGGCGCGGCGCAGCGCGCGACCCCGATCATGCCGGTTCGTCCGGCGCGACGTAGAGGGTTCGACGGTCCTGATGTCTTTTCTAAGGACGCTGCAGGCATGGCTCGTCGCGCTCCTCGTTCTGGCCTCCCCCGGAACGGCGCCGGCGGCGGACGAGCCCGTGCGCATCGTCGCGCTCGGAGACTCGCTCACCGCGGGGTTCGGGATCGCGGCGCAGGACGCCTTTCCGGCCAAGCTCGAGCGGGCGCTGCAGGCCGCGGGCCATGCGGTGCGCATCACGAATGCGGGCGTCTCCGGCGACACCGCCTCGGGAGGGCTCGCGCGGCTCGACTGGTCGGTTCCCCCGGATACCGAAGCGGTGATCGTCGAACTCGGGGCGAACGACGCCCTGCGGGGCATCGACCCTTCGGTGACCCGCAAGGCGCTGGACGATATTTTAGCCCGGCTCGGCCGGCGCAATATTCCCGTTCTGCTCGCCGGCATGCGCGCGCCGCCGAACATGGGGGAGGACTATGCCCGGCGCTTCGACGCGATCTATCCGGAGCTTGCGGCCAAGCACGGTGCGCTGCTGCACCCCTTCTTCCTCGAAGGGGTCGCGGCCCAGGCCGGCCTGAACCAGCACGACGGCATTCACCCGACGGCCGAGGGGGTCGACGTGATCGTCCGCGCCATCTTGCCGAAGGCGGAGGAGCTGGTGCGCCGCGCCCTGGAGAAGCGCAAGCCTTGACCGTAAAATTCGAAAATTATGACCAGGACATCCGAGAACCCGGCCGCGTTGCGCGGACCTGCGAATCTTCCCTTCCTGGGCGGAAGGGGTCCGCAACGCGCCCCCGGGCCGTGAGAGGAGGTGCCGGATGCCGCGCCTTTTCACCGGACTGGAGCTGCCGCCCGAGATCCGCCAGTCGCTGTCGCTGCTGCGCGGAGGCCTGCCGGGCGCCCGCTGGGTCGATCCCGAGGACTATCACATCACCCTGCGATTCATCGGCGACGTCGACGACCGGGTCGCGCGGGAGGTGGATTCGTTGCTCGACCAGGTGAACCGCCGCAGCTTCGAGCTGCAGCTCGACGGGCTGGCCTCGTTCGGCGGGCGGCGGCCGCGCGCCGTGGTCGCGACCATCGCCGCCGTCCCTGCCCTGCTCGAGCTTCAGGCCGAGCACGAGCGCCTGATGCAGCGGATCGGGCTCGAGCCCGACGGCCGCAAGTTCACGCCCCACGTCACGCTTGCGCGCCTGCGCGATTCCTCGAGCCAGCAGGTCGCCGACTACCTGGCCGCGCGCGCGCCCTATCGCTCCCCGCCCTTCAAGGTCGGGCAATTCGTGCTCTACTCGTCGCGCGCCTCGGTCGGGGGCGGTCCCTATGTCGTCGAGGCCGCCTATCCGCTGGCCGCGTGAGCATAGTCCGGGAGGCATCAAATGGCGGCGAAGCTGTCCGCGGCGGAACGCAGGGAGGGCCTCGCCCAGCTTTCCGGCTGGAGCGAAGTGGCGGGCCGCGACGCGATCACCAAGACGTTCCGGTTCAAGGATTTCAACGCCGCCTTCGGGTTCATGGCGCGCGTCGCGCTGGTGGCCGAGAAGCTCGACCACCACCCCGAATGGCGAAATGTCTACCGCACGGTGGAGGTCACGCTCTCGACCCACGATGCGGGCGGCGTCACCGCGCGCGATCTTGAGCTTGCGCGCGCGATCGACGCAATCGCCGCCGAGGGGTGAGCCGATCGTCCTTGCCGGAGGGCGGGATTCGCGCCGGCCCTCCCGGGCCGCCCTTCCTTCCGCCGCTTTTGCACACCACATTCACGGCGTCGATTTCGACGGAGGGGACGGAGGCGCATGATGGCGCACGATCGCACCGCATCCTGGAACGGCGGCGGCTTCGACCCGGACGCGGCCCGGCAGGGGGCCCGCGACGAGGCGACGGTGCGGCGCGGATTCTGGCGCAAGGTGCGCCGCGTCGCCGCCAGCCTGCCGTTCGCGGAGGACCTCCTCGCCGCCTATTACTGCGCGTTCGATTACCACACGCCGCTGCAGGTGAAGGCGGCGCTGCTCGCGGCGCTCGCCTATTTCGTGGCGCCGCTCGATTTCATGCCGGACGTCATGCCGGCGCTCGGCTTCGCCGACGACGCGGCCGTGTTGGCGACCGCAATCCGCATGGTCGCCGCCCATATCCGGCCCGAGCACCGCGACGCCGCGCGCGAGGCGATCGCGCGCGAACTGCGCGGTTGATCCCGCGTCGATGTGCCGGCGGGAACCGGTTACGAGCCGGCGCGCAGCCGCGGGGCCCGGCGTGAACGGCGTTTCGCCCGGCGCGACACCCCAGCGCTTCGCCGGCCTCACCAGGAGGTGAGGACCGGCTCCAACCCGGCCTTCGTCAGCGCCGCGGCGCGCGCCTGCATCCAGCCCTTGGCGAACTCCTCCTCCGACGAGGGGGCCGTCGCTTTGTAGCTCTTCCAGGCCTCGGCGAGCACGTTTTGCCGCTGCACCAGCGCCTCGTTGTGCTTCTGGTGCTCGGCCTTCCACAACCCCTTCTCCCGGAAATAGCGGATCGCGCCGTCGTGGACCGGGATCGCCCAGGCGAAGACCTGGCGCTTGATGTCCCAGCCGACATTGCCGGGCGCGCCGTCCTTGTAGTCGTCGAACAGTTCGACCATCGCCTTCGTCATCTGGTAGACGAGGTCCTCGTCCACCCCCGCCATGGTCATCAGCACCGGATAGGGATAGGTCGCCGCCTCCACCTTGTTCTCCGGCGAGAGATTCGCGCCCTCGGTGCCCCAGGCCGGCACAAAGAACGGCGCGGTCTTGTGGATGCGCTCCCACACGCTTTTGTCGTTGTGCGGCACCACCGGATAGGCGAGCCCGCGCGGGGAGGACGCGATTTTGTAGGCGTAGCCCGAAATCGACGACGACCAGGCGGCGTCGACCTGATTGTTGACGATACCGTCCATGGCCTGCCCGAAACCGCCGAACTCCACCTTCTTCACGTCGTCCCAGGTGAGGTTGGCGGAGGCGAGCATCGCGGTGATGTTCTGATTGAGCGACGGCGCCCCCACCACCCAGGCCACGCGCTTGCCCTTGAGGTCCGCCATGGTGCGGATGTTCGCGTCCTTGGCGGTGACGATGGTCAAGAGCGCATCGGAATTGTTGAGAAGCAGCGAGCGCACCGGCTGCGGGCCCCAGTCGCGCGCCCCGAACTCGAAAACGCCCTCCTGCGCGAGATAGCTTCCGCCGACCCCGTTGGCGGAGAACGGCACCTTGCCGTCGCGCAGCGGCACGGTGCGCGAAACGTCGTTCTTGCCCGGCAGAACGCGCAGATTGATGCCGAGCCTGTTCTTCAGGGCGTTGCCGATGGCCACCGCCTGGTTGTATCCGCCCGAGCCCACATCGTAGGCCGTCCAGGTCAACGTCTGCGGCAGCTTGATCGACTGCGCCGAAGCCGGCGCGAAAGACAGCAACACCGTGGCCGCGGCCACGAAGGCGGAACGTCCCGTCACGGCGAATTCCTCCCGATCGGTTTTTGCTTGCAAAGAAACCATATCAGCGCCAGGCCGAACAGGGCGAAGGCGACGCCGAGCGCGAGGCCGGCGGCGAAGGGAAGCCCGGTCAGCACCGGCGCCGGCGCGGCGAGCAGCAGGCCGCCCACGAGCAGGACGAGCCGCGCCGCGAAGCCCGCCGCGCTCGCGGGAACGACCCCGAGGCCGGCGACGTAGCCCTGCAGGGCCGATCCCATGAGCACGACGCCTGCGAACGCGCCGGCGACCGACAGCGCGACGGTGGCCGCATCGCCCTTCAGCAGCAGCGCCGGGTTGAGCACGAAGCAGAACGGCACGATATAGATCGCGGCGCCGAGCCGCACCGACTGGACGCCGATGCGCATGGCCGAGACGCCCGCAAGCGGCGCCGCCGCAAAGGTCGCGAGCGCGACCGGCGGCGTGATGAAGGACACCATGCCCCAATACATGATGAAGAGATGGACGGCGAGCGGGTCGAGCCCGGCCTTGACGAGCGGCGGCGCCAGCACGATCGCCAGGAAGATGTAGCAGGCGGTCACCGTCATCCCCATGCCGAAGATGAAGCTCGTCATCGCGCCCGCGACGAGCAGCAGCAGCGGCGCGCTGCCGGCGAGATAGACGAGGTCGTTGGCGAGCGTTCCGGCGAGCCCGGTCATCGACAGCGCGCCGATGATGAAGCCGACCGCGAGCAGAATCGCCGCAAGCTCCGCAAGCGCGCGCGCCACCGCGACCGCGAAGTCGCCGAGCTTGCGCCAGCCCATGCGGTGCTGCGGCAGCGCCTGGTTGATCGCAAGCAGGAGCGCCGTCGCATAGAAGGGCGCCAGCGCCTCCTGCTGCAGCGAGACCAAGAGGAACACCAGCAGCCCGAAGACCGGGAGGTAGAACCAGCCCTCGCGCATGACCGCGCCGAGCCGTGGGAGCTCTTCGGCGCGCAGGCCCATCAGTCGGCGCCGGGCGGCGTAGCCGTCGACTTGGACGGCGAGCGCGAGGTAGAAGAGGAGCGCCGGCACCGTCGCGGCGAGCGCGATCTCGCCGTAGGACCGGCCGAGGAACGAGGCCATCACGAAGGCGGTCGAGCCCATCACCGGGGGCATCAGCACCGCGCCCGTGGACGATACCGCCTCCACAGCCCCCGCATAGTCGGCGCGGAACCCCGTGCGCTTCATCGCCGGAATGGTCACGACGCCCGAACTGATGACGTTCGAGATCACGCTGCCGCTGATCGAACCCTGCAGCGCGCTCGAAATGATGCCGACCTGCGCGGCGCCGCCGCGCACGCGGCCGACGAGCGCGAAGGCGAGATCGTTGAAGAACTTGCCCCCGCCCGTGAAATTGAGCCCGACGCCGAAGACGATGAAGCCGACGACGATCTCCGCAAACGCCCGCATGGGGATGCCGAAGGCGGATTCCGCACTCGCGAAATGGAAGGCCAAGGTATCGGCGAGCGGTTGCGCCGTGCCTTTGAGGGGGTTGGGGATCGATTCGGCGACAACGGGGTAGAGGGAGATGAGCGCGACCACGATCGTCATCGGCCAGCCGCTGGTGCGGCGCAGCCCCTCGATGACGAGGAGCCAGAGGAGGGCCGCGCACAGCTTGGCGGAGACGGGCGCGCTGTACTCCCATCCTTCGGCGAGGATGCGTTCGGCCTCCCAGGCGAACCAGAGGAGCAGGCCGCAGGCCGCCGCGGCGAGCAGCCAGTCGTACCACGGCGGCGCGGGCCCGAGCGCCCGCCCGTGGGCGGGCAGCACCAGGAAGATCAGCGGAAACAGGACGGCCGCCAGCAGATACAGGTAGCGGTTTTCGATGAAGACGACGCCGACGAAGAGCTGCAGGTTCAGGAGCTGGTTGAGGGCGAGCAGGGTCGCAAGCAGCGCCGCGGCGATGAAAACCACGCGTGCGGGGCCCGCGAGAGCGCGCCCCGCCAATTCCTCGACCATCATTTCCGGCGCCTCCGCGCCGGCATGAACCGCTGCCGCTCCGGGCTGACGCTCGGCCGCCTCTGCCACGATCCCCCCTATCCCGCGTCTTGTCGTTGTCCCCCGCCGCGGTGGCGCCCATCATGCGTTGCGCCGGCGGCGGCCACAAGGAGGTTTCTTGGCCGGCGCCCCTGGTCCCGCCGGCCGCGCGCGCTAACATTCGGGCTGCGGGCCCATGCCGCGCGGCCGGCCCCGCATTGCCCTGCCGGTTGGAGCTTGTGTAAGGTCGCCGGCCCGCCGCCTACCGGATTTCCTATGGCCCGCGACCAAGTTGACATGACTCCGATCGAAACGCGCGACGAGCTCGTCGCGTGGCTTGAGGCCGGCTGCAAACCGAAGTCGCAGTTCCGCATCGGCACCGAGCACGAGAAGTTCGCGTTCGCGCTCGAGAGCCACAAGCCCGTCCCCTATGGCGGCGAGAGGGGCATCCGCGCCCTGCTCGAGGGCATGCAGGCCCTGCTCGGCTGGGAGCCGATTCTCGACCGGGACAACATCATCGGCCTCCTCGACGTCACGAAGGGCGGCGCGATCTCGCTCGAGCCCGGCGGGCAGTTCGAACTCTCCGGCGCGCCGGTCGAGACGATCCACGAAACCTGCAGCGAACTGCTCGCCCATCTGGCGCAACTCAGGGAGGTGGCCGAGCCGCTGAAGATCGGCTTCCTCGGCCTCGGCATGACGCCGAGCTGGACGCGGGCCGACATGCCCGTGATGCCCAAGCGGCGCTACGAGATCATGACCCGCTACATGCCGAAGGTCGGCACCCTCGGGCTCGACATGATGTACCGCACCTGCACGGTGCAGACGAACCTCGACTTCTCCTCGGAAGCGGACATGGTGAAGAAGATGCGGGTCGCGATCGCGCTCCAGCCGGTTGCGACCGCGCTGTTCGCCAACTCGCCCTTCACCGAGGGCAAGCCGAACGGCTTCCTCTCGATGCGCTCGGAGATCTGGCGCCACACGGACGCGGCCCGCACCGGCATGCTGCCCTGGGTCTTCGAGGACGGCATGGGATTCGAGGCCTATGTCGACTACGCGCTCGACGTGCCGATGTATTTCCTCAAGCGCGGCGACGAATACATCGACGTCGCCGGGGAATCGTTCCGCGACCTGCTCGCGGGCAAGCTCGCCGCGCGCCCGGGGGAGCGCGCGACGCTGTCGGACTGGGCCAACCACCTCACCACGATCTTCCCGGAGGTGCGGCTCAAGCGGTACATGGAAATGCGCGGCGCAGACTCGGCGCCCTCGCGGCGGCTCGCGGCGCTGCCGGCGCTGTGGGTCGGCCTGCTCTACGACGACCAGTCGCTCGACGCCGCCTGGGACATGGTCAAGGGCTGGTCCGCCGCCGAACGGCAGAAGCTGCGCGACGACGTTCCGCGCCTTGCGCTGCGCGCCGAAATCCGCGGCCGCACCGTGCGCGAGCTCGCCCGCGAGTGCCTCGCGCTCGCCCGCGCAGGCCTGCGGCGCCGGGCGCGGCGCGATCGGGAGGGCGACGACGAGACGATCTATCTCGAGCCGCTCGAGGCGATCGTCGAAAGCGGGGTGACGCCGGCGGAGGAGATGCTGGAGAAGTTCCACGGGCCGTGGGGCGGATCCGTGGAGCCGGCCTTCGTCGAATACGCCTATTGAGGACGCCCGTCGACGCCGCGCGCGGGAGGAGCCGACATGCCGGCCTATTGGGTTGCGCGTTCGAAGATCAACGATCCCGCGGCCTACAAGAAATACGCCGACCTCGCCGGCGACATCGTCGCGCGGTTCGGCGGCAAGCTGCTGGCGCGCGGCGCGCCGCTACCAGATCATGGAGGGTCCCGAGACGTTCCACCGCTTCGTCGTCGTCGAATTTCCGACCTTCGAGCAGGCGGTGGCTTGCTTCAACTCGCCGGAATACCAGGCGGCGGCCGCCTTTCGGCGCAAGGACGGCGCCGGCGAGGTCGAGAACGTGATCGTCGCGGGCGGGGAGGCGGCGCCGCGCGGAGCCGGATCACCAATTGCTGAAGGAAAGGCGGTCCCGTTTTTGCGCCCCATGCCTTAAGATCGTCCTGCAATAATCAAGACAACAACTTCAGGGAGGAACGGGCGATGAGCGCAGGGATGCGCGTGAGCGCGCTGGCGTGCCTTGCCACGCTGGCGCTTTCGGCGTCGGCGGCCGCCCCGGCCGCGGCGCAGTCGGGCCAACCGATCAAGATCGGCTACAGCATGGCGATGACGGGGGGCCTGGGGCCCAACGGGCAGTCCGCCTTGCTGGCGCAGAAGATCTGGGAAGAAGACGTGAACGCCCGGGGCGGTCTGCTCGGGCGCCCCGTCAGGCTCATCTACTACGACGACCAAACCAATCCGTCGACGGTGCCGGGCATCTATTCGAAGCTGCTCGACATCGACAGGGTCGACCTCATCATCGGCGGCTACGGCACCAACATGCTGGCGCCGGCGATGCCGCTCGTGATCCAGCGCAAGAAGACGTTCATCGGACTGCTCGGACTGGGGGTCAACACCGAGTTCAGCTATCCCAACTACTTCGTGATGATCCCGACCGGGCCCAATCCGAAGGTCGCGCTGACGGAGGGCCTGTTCCAGATCGCGGCGGCGCAGAACCCGCGACCGCAAACCGTGGCGATCGTGGCCGCGGACGCCGAGTTCTCGCGCAACGCCGCCGACGGCGCCCGCGAGACCGCCAAGACCATGGGCTTCAGGATCGTCTACGATCGGACCTACCCGCCGGCGACGACCGACTTTGCGCCGATCGTCCGCGCCGTGCAGGCCGCCAATCCGGACGTCTTCGTGATCTGCTCCTATCCCCCGGACTCGGTGGGCATGGTGCGCGCCGTTAACGAGCTCGGATTCAAGCCGAAACTGATGGGGGGCGGCATGGTCGGCTTGCAGAACACCGCGATCAAGACTGCGCTCGGGCCCATGCTCAACGGCTTCGTCAACTACGACTTCTGGCTGCCGGTGCCGAGCATGATGTTCCCGGGCGTGAAGGAGCTGATGGACAAGTACCAGGCGCGCGCCGGAGCGGCGGGCGTCGATCCGCTCGGCTACTATATGGCGCCGCAGGCCTATGCGCAGATGCAGGTGCTCGAACAGGCGATCGCCGGAACGAACAGCCTCGACGACGCCAGACTCGCCGACTTCATCCGCAAGACGACGTTCACGACGGTGCTTGGAGACGTGAAGTTCGGCAAGGGCGGCGAATGGGCGGAGTCGCGCGTGCTGCAGGTGCAGTTCCAGGGCATCAAGAGCAGCGACGTCGCCCGATTCAAGGATACGTCGACGCAGATCGTCGTGGCGCCCGCGGAATATGCTTCGGGCAAGGTCATCTATCCGTACGCCGACGCCAAGAAGTAGACCGGGGCGGAACTTTCGACTTCGCGCAAGGCCGCGGACGGCCCCGTCCGCACCGCGAGCGCCGCGCCCCGTGCGCGGCGCTTTCATGCGCGCGGTTGCGTCACCCCCCGCTCTCGGATTATCCAAGCAAGCCTAAAAGTCGGGGCCGCGCCCCGCGAAACGAAAGCAAACGGGAGGAATGAATGGTCGCACCGACACGACGATGGATGATGGCGGCTGCAGCCGCTGCACTGGCGGCGGCGAGCGCGCCGGCCTTCGCGCAGTCCGGCGAACCGATCAGGATCGGATTCGGCATGGCCTTGACGGGACCGCTCTCGCCCAACGGCAAGTCGGCCCTGCTGGCGCACAAGATCTGGGAGGAAGACATCAACGCCAAGGGCGGACTGCTCGGCCGTCCCGTGAAGCTGATCTATTACGATGACCAGTCGAACCCGGCGACGGTGCCGGGCATCTACACCAAGCTGCTCGACGTCGACAAGGTGGACCTCATCGTCGGCGGCTATGCGACCAACATGCTCGCGCCCGCGATGCCGGTCGTCATCCAGCGCAACAAGAACTTCATCGGGCTTCTGGGGCTCGCGGTGAACAGCGAGTTCCACTATCCGAACTACTTCGCGATGATCCCCTCGGGGCCCGACACCAAGGCGGAGTTCACGAAGGGCTTCTTCGAACTCGCGATGGCCCAGAACCCGAAGCCGCAGACGATCGCGATCGCCGCGGCCGACGCCGAGTTCTCGCGCAACGGCGCCGAAGGCGCGCGCGAAAACGCCAAGAAGGCCGGCCTCAAGATCGTCTATGATCGCACCTATCCGCCCGCCACGACCGATTTCGGCCCCATCGTGCGGGCGATGCAGGCGACCAATCCCGACATCGTGGTGATCTGCTCCTACCCGCTCGATTCCGTCGGCATGGTGCGGGCGATCAACGAGATCGGCTTCAAGCCGAAGATGATCGGCGGCGCCATGGTCGGCCTGCAGGCGACCGTGTTCAAGACCCAGCTCGGGCCGCTGCTCAACGGCATCGTCAACTACGACTTCTGGCTGCCGGTGCCGAAGATGATGTTCCCGGGCGTCAAGGAGCTGATGGACAAGTACCAGGCCCGCGCCGCGGCCGAAGGCGTCGATCCGCTCGGCTATTACATGGCGCCGTTCGCCTATGCGCAGATGCAGGTGCTGCAACTCGCCGTCGAGGGGACCAAGAGCCTCGATGACAAGAAGCTGTCCGACTACATGCGCGCGAACACGTTCAAGACCGTGGTCGGGGACGTGAAGTTCGGCAAGGACGGCGAGTGGGAAAAGGGCCGCGTGCTCCAGGTGCAGTTCCAGGGCGTCAAGGGCAATGACGTCGCCCAGTTCAAGAACCTGTCGACGCACGTGGTGGTGACGCCGGCCGAGTACAAGTCCGGCGAACTCATCTATCCGTACGCCGAGGCCAAAAAGTAGCCGGAAAGCAAGCCGGCCGAAAGGCATGCGAGGGCGCCGCGCGCAGACGATGCCGCGGCGCCTTTTCTTTCTGCGCGCGGGTCTCCGCGCAGTGCACCTTCACCTGGAGCGGAGAGGCGCGTTCAGCACAGGAAGGCGCGTTCGGGACAGGAAGGCGCGTTCGGGACGAGGACGGCTCAGGCGACGCGCGCCTCGATCGCCTCCATGTCGGCGTCCGAGAAGCCGAAATGGTGGCCGATCTCGTGGATCAGCACGTGGCTCACGATGGCGCCGAGCGTCTCGTCATGCTCGGCCCAGTAGTCGAGGATGGGCCGGCGGTAGAGCCAGATCATGTTCGGCATGGTGGTCACGTCCGCGTGCGAGCGGAACGGCAGGCCCACGCCCGCGAACAGGCCGAGCAGCTCGAACGGATCCTCGATGCCCATGCGGCTCAGCACATCGTCGCTCGCAAAATCCTCGACGCGAATGACGAGGTCGGCGCACAGCGCGCGGAATTCCGCGGGCAGTCGCGCGAACTCCTCCCAGGCGATGGCCTCGATGTCTGCGAGCCCCGGCGCCTTGAGACGGCGCAAGGCGCGGAGATCCGGCGGACTCTCGGGCATGGCGGGCGCAATCCAACTTCACTTTCAGCGCAGATAGGCAACGTACAGATAGATGCCCAGGGCGATGCAAGCCGCAAGGCCGAGCGCGCGGCCGATGCGGCGTCCCCACAGCTCGACGGTGTCGGGCGGGCCGTTGGGCTCGTCGTCGTTGCGGCCCGCGAAATGCGCGAGCGCGCGCCGCGCCGCGGCCGCCATCGCCGAGGCGAACAGCGGCTGCGCGCCGCCGGCCGGGCGGGCCGGCTCGCGCCGGGAGCCCGGGCCCGCGGAAGGCGGTTTGCGGCTTGCATCGCTCATGCGGTCAGCATAGGCAGGCGATGCGCAGGGGCCAATGGGCGCGAACCGGCCGGAGCCGGCAGAAGGCTCGGCCCGGCGTCGTCGGCTGGGCACGCAAGCGGGGGCACGATGATCGGAAAACGCTGGCTCGTCCTGAGCGCTCTGCTCTTTGCCGTCCCTTGGGTGCTCGCGACCGCGCCGGCGCAGGCCGGCGGACCGGTGCTCGCTCTCGGCCGCCCGAACGTGGCCGGCCCGCAGGCCGCGGTCGGCGACCTGTCGTCGCAGGCTCGGCGCGAGCGGCGCCGGGCTCCGACCCGCATCGAGGTCCGCCCGCTGCGCGGCCCGCTTCACCGCGCCTGCGTGCCGGTGTTCGAGGAACGCTGGATCCCGCAGTGGGGCGGCCGCGTGCTCTATGCGAGCCAGCGCTGCTGGTGGACGGGCGGCTGAACGCTTATCGGGCGCGCGAGGCGCGTTCGCGCCGCCGAAGCGCCCGGCCCGGCCGTCAGGCCAATTCGCGCTCCCGCGTCGCCTGCGCGAGCACCGACTGGATGCGCGCGACCTCGGCCTGAAGCCCTTCCAGGAAAAGCTGGGCCTGCACGCTGAGCGTGCGCCGCGCCGGCTCGATGACGACGAACTCCGCGTAGTGCGGCGGATCGACGATCGGGCTGATGACGAGATCGCTGCGGCCGATATCGTTGACGCAGATGATGCTGGGCAGCACGGCGACCCAGTCGGTGGCGGCCACGAATTCCAACGTGCCGATCATGGCGTCCATCTCGATCACGTCCTCGACCGGGATGCCGTTGGTCTGGAAATAGGTGTCGAGGTTGCGCCGGCGGATGTTCGGCGGTCCGGGCACCACGAGCTTGAGCGGCACGATTTCGCGCAGGCGCACCGGCTTGAGCGGCGAAAGGCCGCGCGCCGGACCGGACACCAGCACTTCCCGATCGCGGGCGAGCAGCCGCGAGCGCAGGCCCACCCGCCCCTCGAAGGTCGGCACCACCGCGAAATCGAGCTCTTCCGCCAGAACCTGGTCGGTGAGGACGCTGGAATAGCCCTCGACGATCTTCAGCTTGACGTCGGGATGCTCGGCGACGTAGCGCTTGAGCACGGGCGCGAGCGCCGCCCGGGTGAAGGTCGGCATCAGCCCGATGCGCAGATGGCCGGTCACGCGCCCGGCCAGCGCCCGCATCTCCTCGCTGCCGGCCTTCAGCGTCCCGAGCGCCTCGATGCAGCGCCGATAGTAGCGCATGCCCGCCGGCGTGGGCCGCACGCCCACGTTGGAGCGCTCGAACAGCTTGACGCCGAGCGTGCGCTCGAGGGCGGCGATGTGCTGGGAAATGCCGGACTGTGTCGCCGCCTCGCGCTGGGCGGCCCGCGTGAACGAGCCCTCCTCGCAGACGGCGACGACTGCCCGGATTTGGCGCAGAGTGACTTCGGCCATTAAAATTCCTTATGCGGTCACGCCAAACATATTATTTCATCTGCGGGCGGGGTCCAGGTACATTCAAGCCTGCTTGCAGCATTTTCGGGCTCGGACCTTTAAAGGCCGGCCGCCATCGGAGAATCCCGGAGGACTGAATGGGCGCGAATTTCGGCATCGCCGGCATGGATTGGCAGCAGCGGATCAATTGGGATCGGCTGCGCGAATATCGTATCGAGCGGGCGCGCCAGATGATGAAGAAGCATGGGCTTGGCGCGCTCCTGTGCATGTACGACGAGAACTGCCGCTACATCACCGGAACCTTGACCCCGGGATGGAACCGGCTCAAGCCCGGCCTGCGCTATGCGCTGCTGTGCGGCGACGGCCGGCCGGTGCTGTTCGAGCAGGGCGACATCGGCATGCAGGTCGAGCGGCATTCCCCCTGGCTGCCGAAGGAGAACATCCGCTGGTCCTACGCCTGGATCAAGGGCGCGGCGGGCCCCGCCTCGCGGCAGCAGGTGACGAAGTTCGCCGACGCGATCGTTGACGAGATGAAGCGCCACGGCGTCTGGGGCCAGAAGCTCGGCGTCGACTTCATCGACATCAACATGATCGAGATCTTCAAGGACAAGGGGATCCACTGGGCCGACGGCATGACGCCGATGATGGAGGCCCGCGCGATCAAGAACGAGGACGAGCAGGAGTGCATGCGCATCGTCGGTGCCATCGGCGACGCCACGCACTGGGAGTGCATGAAGATCCTGCGTCCCGGCATCACCGAGAACCAGGTCACGGCGCACCTGATGGAGTTCCTCTACTCGTTCCCCGGCATGGAGGACGTGGAGGACGTCATCGTCTCGTCCGGCCCGAACACCTGGCCGAACTGGCGCAACTTCTCCGACCGCATCATCCAGCCCGGCGACATCGTCTTCATGGACCTCGCCGCGCTCACCTGGAACGGCTACAAGTCCTGCTACTACCGCACCTACTGCGTCGGCAAGGAGCCGACCCAGGAGCAGAAGGACACCTACAAGCAGGCGCTCGACTGGCTCTATGCCGCGATCGACGCCGTGAAGGTCGGCGCCACGACCCGCGACATCGCGGAGAAGTGGCCGTCGGCCATGGAGACCTGGGGCTATCCGGACGAGGACCGCGCGGCCGCCAACTTCTGGGGCCACGGCCTCGGCCTTGCCCAGTACGACCAGCCGGTGATCTCGCGCATCTGGTCGCTCGACCATCCGGTCGAGATCAAGGAGGGCATGACCTTCGCGCTCGAGACCCAGCACGGCAAGCCGTTCCGCTACGGCGTGCGCATCGAGGAGATGCTGATCGTGCACAAGGACTCGATCGAGATCGTGTCCAACTTCCCGGTGAAGGAAATCACGGTCGTCGACCCGCTGCCGGGCTACGGCGACCACGTGAGGTAACGACCCACGAACCAGTCCCGGGCGCCGCATCTCCCCGCGGGACGCGCAGCGAGGTAGTGCAAGCGTATGACTGCATCCTCTGCCGCCAAAGCGGCGTCGGCCGACGCCGATTTCATTCTCCCGCTGTCCGCGCCGGAGGCGATGGACCCCGAGCGCGTCGGGCCGAAGGCCGCCAATCTCGCAAAATTGACGCGTGCCGGCCTGCCCACGCCGGGCGGCTTCTGCCTCAGCGCCGAAGCCTACCGTCTGCAGATGGCGACGCTCGGCCTCAATGAGCTCGCCGCGGGCCTCGACCATCCCGATTCGCCGGCCGCCCGAAAGATTTCCGTCCAGATTCGCCTCGCGCTCTACCAGCAGCCGATTGCCCCGGCGATCCTGGAGCCCCTACTCGCCGCCTGGCGCGCCCAGCGCGCCGCCGGCGGCCTCGGCGCCATCCGCTCCTCCGCGCTGGTCGAGGACCGCGCGGGGTCGAGCTTCGCTGGCCAGTTCGAAAGTTTCCTCGGCATCGGCGACGAGGCCGAGATGCTCACCGCCGTGCGCGCCTGCTGGGCGGCGCTGTGGACCACCAACGCCCGCCGCTACATGGCCAACAACGGCCTCTCGCCCAAGGACACCGCCATGGCGGTGCTGATCCAGCCGGTCGTCGACGCCGTCGCCTCCGGCGGCGGCCTGAGCGAGACCGCCGAAGGGCAGATGCTGCTGTCCGCGACCTGGGGGCTCGGCTCGGCGATCGCCCAGGGCGAGGTGGTGCCGGACCGGATCGTCCTCTCGCGCAAGGGCTTCCTGCGCCGCATGGATGCCGGCCGCAAGCACCATCTCGACACCTGCTCGGCCGGCCACGGCGCCGGCCCGCGCGCCGTGCCGAAAGACATGGTGAGCAAGCCCTGCCTGACGCCCGGGCAGGCGACCACGCTCGGCCGCATGCTGCGCCGCTGCGAAGAGATCATCGGCATGCCGGTCGAGATCGAATGGGCGATGGACCAGTCCGGCTTCAAGCTCCTGCAGGCGCGCCCGCTGCACGTCCAGAAGGCGACCGTGCCGGACGAGATCTGGCTCAAGCACCCGAAGCTGACCGGACACCCGGCGGGCATCGGCTGGGGGGTCGGCCGCGCGGTCGTCGTCAACTGCGAGTGCGAGCTCAGCCGCGTCGCCCCCGGCGACGTGCTGGTGACCAAGGTCGCGGGCCCCGCGCTCAGCCACATTCTGCCGCGGGTCGCGGGCGTCGTGGCGGAGCTCGGCGGCTCGACCTCCCACCTCGCCTCCCTCGCCCGCGAGCGCGGCATTCCCATGGTGCTCGGCGTGCTTGACGCCACACAGCGGATTCCCGACGGTAGTCACGTGGCCGTCGACGGGGTGGCCGGCATCGTCAGGTGGATGAACTGATGGCGGAGCCCCTGCCTCGCGACGGGTTTGCCGGGGTGTTTCCCGGATCTGGCGCGACGCGACGTTTCGCGCCGCCGATCCGAGCTGTCCGCCCTCCCGGCGCCCAGGCAGCCGGGTCCGGCGTTGCGCCGCCCGCGCGCGCGGCGGAACACGCGCCAGCCACCAGCCGTAAGATGGACTCATGATGCGACCGAAAGTCTTTGTGACCCAGCCGATTGGTCCGACCGCGCTCGCGCGGCTCAAGGCGATCGCCGACGTCGAGATGGTGGAGGACGCAAGCCGGATCATCTCCAAGGAGCGGATGATCGAGGGCGTCCGCCGGTGCGACATCCTGTTCGCGCTGCTGCACGACGTGGTGGACAAGGAGGTGATGGACGCCAATCCCAAGCTGATGGCGATCACCTCGATGTCGATCACGCCGGACCGCATCGACGTCGAGGAAGCCACCCGACGCAAGCTGCCCGTCACCGTGGTGCCGCCCATGGCGGTCGAGACCACGGCCGACATCTGCTGGGCGCTGATGATGGCGGTGGCGCGCCGGGTCGTCGAAGGCGACCGGCTGGTGCGCCAGGGCATCTTTCCCGGGGCGCAATCGAACTACCTCGCGGGCAGCTTCGTCTGGAGCAAGACGCTCGGCCTCGTCGGCGGCCGCGGCCGCATCGCGCGGGCGGTGGCGCGCCGCGCACGCGGATTCGACATGCGCATCCTCTACCAGAGCCGCCAGCGCATGGACCCCGAGGAGGAGAAGGCGCTGGGCGCGACCTATGTGTCGCTCGACGAATTGCTGAAGGAGTCGGACTTCGTCTCGCTGCACCCGAACATGACGCCGGAGACGCACCACATGATCGGCGAGCGCGAGCTGTCGCTGATGAAGCCGACCGCCTATCTCATCAACACCTCGCGCGGCCCCGTGGTCGACGAGAAGGCGCTCGCGAGAGCGTTGAAGGAGAAGCGCATCGCCGGCGCCGGGCTCGACGTGTTCGAGCGCGAGCCCTATGTCGAGCCGGACCTGTTGCAGCTCGACAATGTGGTGCTCACGCCCCATCTCGGCAGCGCGGTGCTGGAGGCGCGCGACAAGATGGCCAATGTCGTGGTCGACAACATCGAGGCGCTGATCGCCGGCCGGCCGCTACCGAACTGCGTCAACCCGCAGGTCTTCGGTTAACCCGTCGTTCGGGGCGCGAGCCGCCGGCTTGCGAGCCCGGAATCCACGGCCCCGACGCTGCGGGGCACGGAGTATGACTTTCGGGGACCGCCGCCGCGGCGCCCCGGAATGACGTTTTCGGATGGAGTTCACACAATGCCCCGCCCCGTCATCGCCATCGCTGACAGCGTGTTTCCCACCCTCGATCCGGCGAAGGCCGCGCTCAAGCGCCTCGACCCCGAGATCCGCATGGCGAAGAGCAGCGCGATGGAGGACATCCTCGAGGTCGCGCGCGACGCCGACGCCATTCTGGTGACCTATGCGAAGCTGACCGCGGAGCTCATCAAGCAGTGCACGCGCTGCAAGGCGATCGGCCGCTTCGGGCTCGGCGTCGACAACATCGACCTCGCGGCCGCCAAGGAGATGGGCATCACCGTGACCTATGTGCCGGACTACTGCCTGCACGAGGTCTCCGACCACACCATGGCGCTCCTGCTCGCGCTCGCGCGCAAGATCCCCTTCTCCAACAAGCTGGTGCAGGAAGGCCGCTGGGAGATGCCGGCGGTGGTGCCGATCTACCGGCTCGCCGGCCGCGTGCTCGGCCTCCTCGGCTTCGGCAACATTCCGCGCACGATGGTGCCGAAGGCGAAGGCCTTCGGGCTCAAGGTCATCACCCACGACCCCTATGTCGCGGCGGAGCATCTGAAAGCGCTGGACGTCGAGAACGTGAGCTTCGACGAGCTTCTGGCGCGGTCGGACTTCATCTCCGTGCATGCGCCGCTCACGCCGCAGACGCGCGGCCTGCTCAACGGCGCAGCCTTCGCCAAGATGAAACCGGGCGTCATGATCGTGAACACCGCACGCGGCCCGCTGATCGACCAGCAGGCGCTGGTCGAGGCCCTCGACTCGGGCAAGGTCGCGGGCGCCGCGCTCGACGTGCTCGAGGTGGAGCCGCCGCCGAAGGATCTGGCCCTGCTCGGCCGCGACAATGTGATCCTTTCGCCGCACACCGCGTTCTATTCCGTGGACGCTCTGGACGAGCTGCAGTCGAAGGCCGCAAGCGACGTCGCCCGGGTGCTTTCGGGCGAGCCGCCGGTCTATCCGGTGAGGATGCCCTAAGCACCGCCCCCTGCGAAACGGGCGTGCGCGAGGGCCGCGATGCAGCCGGTCGGGGGTTGCATCGCGGATCGGAGGCGAAGCCATGCGCGCGCTCACCGTCCAGCCGGGAATCGCCGATTCGGCCCGGCTCGACGAGGTTCCCGAGCCCGAAGCGTGCGACCGCACGTTGCTCGTGCGGGCGCTGGCGCTCGGCATCTGCGCCACCGACCGCGACATCGTCTCGGCCCGCTCCGGCAGCGCCCCGCCCGGCGAGCAGCGCCTCATCCTCGGCCACGAATCCCTCGGCGTGGTGGAGGAGGCGCCGCCCGGCTGCGGCTTTGCGCCAGGCGATCACGTGGTGGGGATCGTGCGGCGGCCCGACCCGGTGCCCTGCCCCGCCTGCGCTGCGGGCGAGTGGGACATGTGCCACAACGGCCGCTACACCGAACGCGGCATCAAGGAGCGGCACGGCTACGGCGCCGAGCTTTTCCGGCTCGAACCGGCCTTCGCGGTCAAGGTCGACCGCGACCTCGGGCTTCTCGCCGTGCTCCTCGAACCCGCGAGCATCGTCGCCAAGGCGTGGGATCACGCCGAAAGGATCGCACGCCGCGCGCGGGCGGCGGCCCCGCACCGGCTGCTCGTCACCGGCGCCGGACCGGTCGGGCTGCTCGCCGCGCTCATCGGCCGCCAGCGCGGGCTCGACGTTCATATTTTCGATCGCGCCGAGAAGGGCCTGAAGGTCGATCAGGTGCGCGGCCTCGGCGCGACCTACCATCGCGGGCGCATCGCCGACGTGCTCGAAGACCTGCGGCCGGACATCCTCCTGGAGTGCACCGGGGCGGTCCCCGTGATCCGCGACTGCCTCGCCCATGTCGGGCGCAACGGCATCATCGGCCTTGCGGGCCTGTCGCCGGCGGCGGCCGAGGCGCCGCTCGACATCGGGCGCTTCAACCGCACCATGGTGCTCGAAAACCAGGTCGTGTTCGGCGCCGTGAACGCCAATCGCGCCCACTTCGAAGCGGCGGCCGGGGCGCTCGCCGCGGCGGATCGCGATTGGCTCGCCGGTCTCGTCAGCCGTCGCGTACCCCTTGCGCGCTGGACCGAGGCGCTGGAAAACCGGCCCGACGACGTCAAGGTCGTCATCGACTTCACGCTGCGCGATGCCGCTCCGGATTGAAGACTACGCCCTGATCGGCGACTGCGAGACCGCGGCGTTGGTCGGCCGGGACGGCTCGATCGACTGGCTGTGCTGGCCGCGCTTCGATTCCGACGCCTGCTTCGCGGCGCTGCTCGGCGGCCCCGAGCACGGGCGCTGGCTGATCGCGCCGCAGGACCCGCAGGCGCGCGTCATCCGCCGCTATCGCGAGGGCACGCTGATCCTGGAAACGCGCTTCGAAACCCGGGACGGCGCCGTCACCCTCATCGATTTCATGCCGTTGCGGGACGGCGAGGCCGATCTCGTGCGCATCGTGCGCGGCGAGCGCGGCCGCGTCGCCATGCGCACCGAACTCGTCATCCGCTTCGGCTACGGTGCCGTCGTTCCCTGGGTGAGCCGCCTCGAGGACGGGGCCCTGCGGGCGATCGCCGGTCCCGACATGCTGGTGCTGCGCACGCCGGCGCCGCTGCATGGCGAGGATCTCAAGACCGTCGGCGCGTTCGAGGTGGCGGCCGGCCAGGAGGTGCCTTTCATTCTCACGCACGCCGCCTCGCACCTACCGCCGCCCGGCCCCATCGACCCGCGCGCCGCGCTCGCCCGCACGGAGAAGTTCTGGTTCGACTGGTCTTCGGTCTGCCCGTCCCACGAGCCGTGGACCGACATCGTTCGGCGCTCGCTCATCACGCTGAAGGCGCTGACCTATGCGCCGACCGGTGGAATCGTTGCCGCGCCGACGACCTCGCTGCCCGAGTCTCTGGGCGGCGTCCGCAACTGGGATTACCGCTACTGCTGGCTGCGCGACGCCACCCTCACGCTTCTCGCCCTGATGAATGCGGGCTTCTACGAGGAGGCGCAGTCGTGGCGGGACTGGCTGCTGCGGGCGGTGGCCGGCAGTCCCGAGCAGATCCAGATCATGTACGGCATCGCGGGCGAGCGCCGCCTGATGGAATGGGAGGTGCCGTGGCTGCCCGGCTACGAGAACTCCCGGCCGGTGCGCGTCGGCAACGCCGCCTATCGCCAGCTCCAGCTCGACGTCTACGGCGAGCTGATGGACGCGCTGCACCAGGCGCGGCGCGCCCACCTCGCGACGATTCGATCGGGCTGGGAACTCCAGCTCGCGGTGATGAACCACCTGCAGAAGGTCTGGCGCGAACCCGACGAAGGGATCTGGGAAACGCGCGGCGGCGCGCGCCACTTCACCTACTCCAAGGTCATGGCCTGGGTGGCGTTCGACCGCATGATCAAGAGCGCGCAGACCTTCGGCCTGCCGGGCCCGATCGAGCGCTGGAAGGCGGTGCGCGAGGAGATCTGCGAAGACGTGCTCAGGAACGGCTACGACCCCGACCTCGGCAGCTTCGTCCAGTCCTACGGATCGAAGGAGCTGGACGCGAGCCTTTTGCTGCTGCCGATGGTGGGCTTTTTGCCGGCGAAGGATCCGCGCATCCGCGGCACGATCGCGGCGATCGAACGCCGCCTGCTGGTGAACGGGTTCGTGCTCCGCTACGACACCGCGCGCTCGGACGACGGCCTGCCGCCCGGAGAGGGCGCCTTCCTCGCCTGCAGCTTTTGGCTTGCCGACGCCTATGCGATCTTGGGCCGGCTCGAGGACGCGCAGCGGCTGTTCGAGCGCCTCGTCGGCCTCTGCAACGATGTCGGGCTCCTGAGCGAGGAATACGATCTGCGCGCACGACGGCTGGTCGGCAACTTCCCCCAGGCGTTCTCGCATATCGCGCTCGTCAACACGGCGGCGAATCTGAGCCGCGCGGTCAAGCCTTCCGCGCAGCGGCCGGACGAGCCCGCCGAAATGCCGGCCTGAGGGGGCATCCGGTGCGCATGAGGCCGACGGACGGGCTGCCCTCTTCCCGGTGTTCGGACAGCGGCGGATCGTCTATGGATGACGCCGTCGCCCCCGCTTCTACACTGGTTTTGAGACCCATCCGGAGACGATTCGATGCGTGGCAAGGACAACAGCCGCAGCGCCGCCGAGGTGCTGGTCGACCAACTGATCATCAACGGCGTGCGCCACGCCTTCTGCGTGCCGGGTGAGAGCTACCTTGCGGTGCTCGACGCCTTCTACGACCGCGCCATCGCCGTCACGGTGTGCCGGCAGGAGGCGGGCGCCGTCATCATGGCGGAGGCGGTGGGCAAGCTCACGGGCCGGCCCGGCGTCGCCTTCGTGACGCGTGGGCCCGGCGCGAGCAACGGGATGCACGGCATCCACATCGCCCGCCAGGACTCGACCCCCGTCATCATGTTCGTCGGCCAGGTAGCGCGCGAGATGCGCGAGCGCGAGGCCTTCCAGGAGCTCGACTATCGCGCCGTCTTCGGCTCGACCACCAAATGGACGACTGAAATCGACGACCCCGCGCGCATCCCCGAGCTGATTTCCCGCGCCTTCCACGTCGCCACGACGGGCCGCCCAGGCCCCGTGGTCATCGCCCTGCCCGAGGACATGCTGACCGAGCGCATCACCATCGCGGACGCGCCGGCGGCCGAGCCCTTCGAGACCTGGCCGGGCCTTACCGACATGGCGCGGCTGCAGAAGCTCTTGTGGGCCGCCAAGAAGCCGGTGATGCTGCTCGGGGGCAGCCGCTGGTCTTCCGCCGCCTGCGCGGCGGTCGCCCGTTTCGCCGAGCGCTTCGCGCTGCCGGTCGCGACGACCTTCCGGCGCGCCCATCTCTTCGACGCGCTGCACCCCTGCTACGCCGGCGATCTCGGCATCGGCCCCAATCCCACGCTGCTCGCTCACGTGAAGGAGGCGGATTTCGTCCTTCTCGTCGGCGGCCGGCTCGGCGAAATTCCCTCGCAGGGCTACGCGCTGTTCGACATTCCCGCGCCGCGCACGACCTTCGTCCATGTGCATCCCGGCGCCGAGGAGCTCGGCCGCGTGTACCGGCCGACGCTCGCGATCCATGCCTCGCCGACGGCCTTCGCAGCCGCGCTCGAGGGGCTGCAGCCGCCGAGCGACATCCCCTGGCGGGAGACGACGCAGAGCCTGCACGCGAGCTACCTCGCCTGGAGCGAGAAGGCGACGGAGCTTCCCGGCGCCGTGAATCTCGGCGAGATCATGGTGTGGCTGCGCGGCGCGCTGCCGAGTGACGCTATCGTCTGCAACGGCGCCGGCAACTTCGCGACCTGGGTGCACCGGTTCTACCGTATCCGGCAGTTTGGCACGCAGCTTGCGCCGAACTCGGGCTCGATGGGCTACGGCGTTCCCGCCGCCGTCGCCGCCAAGCGCCTCTTTCCCGAGCGCACGGTGGTGGCGTTCTCCGGCGACGGCGACTTTCTGATGAACGGGCAGGAGTTCGCGACCGCCGTGCAATACGACCTGCCGATCATCGTCGTCGTCGTGGACAACGGCATGTACGGCACGATCCGCATGCATCAGGAGCGCGAGTATCCCGGCCGCATCTCCGCCACCGCGCTGAAGAACCCCGACTTTGCGGCCTATGCGCGTGCCTTCGGCGGCTTCGGCGTCACGGTCGAGCGGACGGCGGACTTCGCCGCCGCGTTCGAAGCCGCCCGGCGCGCCGGCAAGCCCGCGATCATTCACCTCAAGGTCGATCCCGAGGCCATCACGCCGACCACGACCCTCACCGCCATACGCGAGAGGGCGCTCGCCCAGTCTCGCGGCTGACCGGCCGCGCGGCCGGCCCCACTCGCGGAGGATCAATTCGCGGCTCGCCCGTCTCACCGCCGGTCGGTCTTGCACCTTGCGCGGAGCGGCTATCGCCTCAGCGCGGCTTGCGCTTTGCCATGAATCGTGGATCACTTTTTGCCGGCTCGAATCATGGCTTACCGGAAGACCGAGAAGGTGCGGCAGCGCCTTGCCGCCCGACGCGAAGACATTATCGCGGCCGCCCGCGCGCTCGCCGCGACGCACGGCATGGACGCGGTGCAGATCGCTCCGGTCGCCGAGCGGGCCGGCATCGCGGCCGGCACCGTCTACCGCTATTTCCCGTCCAAGACGGCGCTCGTGGAAGCGCTGGTCGAAGCCGTGGCGCAGAACGAGATCGCCGCCATGCGCGCTGCGGCGGACGGCGCTCCCGGACCGCTGTCGGGGCTGGCGGCCGCGATCGTCACCTTCGCGGCGCGCGCGCGCAGGCAGCGGCGGCTGATCTGGGCGTTGACCGCGGAGCCCGTGGACGCCGAGGTGGACCGGGCGCGGCTTGCCTTCCGCAAGGCGCTGGCCGGCGAGATCGAGTACCGGCTCAAGGGCGATCACGGCGGCGAGGTCGCGCCCCGCTTCGCCGCGCCGGCCGTGCTGGGCGCGCTGCTCGAAGGGTTGATCGGCCCGCTCGCGCCCGATCAAGGATCGGCGAAAGATCGCGAGGTCGTGCAGATGCTCGCCCTGCTGACGCTGCGGGGGCTCGGCATCGCGGATGCCCGCGCCCGCGGCCTCGTGGTCCAGGCGCCCTGGCCCGCCGTCGATCCCGATCCCGCCGGCCCGTAGTTCAGTGCGACATGAAGCACGGCACCGTCATCGACGCGAGCATGCCGCGCGTGACGCCGCCGAGGATGAACTCGCGCAGGCGCGAGTGGCCGTACCCGCCCATGACGATGAGATCGGCCGAGGTGTCGGCGGCGTGGGAGAGCAGCGTCTCGTGCACATTGCCGGAGGAGACGATGCGCTCGACCTCCACGTTGAGCCCGTGCCGCGCCAGATGCTGGCCCACATCCGCGCCCGGAATCGTATCGCGCTTGCCTTCCTCGCCCGTGACGATGACGACCTCGACCGTGCGGGCGCGCGCCAGCAGCGGTATCGCGTCGCCGATGGCCCGCGCGGCCGCGCGGCCGCCGTCCTAGCACACCATCACGCGGTCGAGCTTGAGCTCGCCGGTGTGAATGTACGGCACGACGATCACCGGCCGGCCGGACTGAAAAAGGGCGGCTTCGGCGATCAGCGCCTCGGCCGGAACCGTCTCCTGCTCGGCCTGCTGCACCACGGAGAGGTCGAAGCGGCGCGCCATCCACCCGAACTGGTCGGCAGCGCCCGCCACGCTCGCGGTGAAGACGTGGGACTCCGCCGAAAGGCCCTCGCGCCGCACGGCCTCGTCGAACTTCGCCTTCACCGCTTCGGCGGCGCGCTCGCTCTCGGCCCGCTGCGCCTCGATCAAGCTGTTCGGGATGCCGCCCATCACGGTCGCGCCGATGATCGGCTCGTAGGCGAAGGCGACGCCGGCCACGTGGGCGTCGAAGGCCCGGGCAAGCGCGATCGCGTACGCAACAGCGGCGTCCTTCTTGGCGTTCAGCGAAAGATTGACCAGCACGTCCTTGATCATGTTCGGGTCCTCGCGCGCATGCGACGCCTGTGGCGAAAAGCGGTGAACGGGGGACGAGGGTCGCGCGGCGGTGGTGGAGGCCGCCGCAAGCCCTGCGCCGGAAGGGTGAGATGCCGGGCCGGCAAGCCCGACACGGCTCCAACGCATCGAGCTTGCGGCCCGATCCCGCATTGATCAAGGTCAATCGCTTCCGCGCCGGGAGGCGAGCGCCGCGCGCCGGCCGTCAATCGCGCGGGACCAATCGCCCGCAGCGGCGGGCAGGCGCCCGCGGCCGGCTCACTTCGTCTTGCCGTCCGGCCCGAACTGCTTGAGGTAAGCCCACAGATTGGCGATCTCGGTTTCGTTCTTGATGCCGGCGAAGATCATCTTCGTGCCGGGGATCACGGCGCGCGGATTCTGGATGTATTCCTTGAACGTCTGCTCGTTCCAGACGATTCCGGATCGCTTGTTGGCCTCGCTGTAGGAATAGCCTTCGACCGACCCGGCGCGCCGTCCTTCGAGCCCGTTGAGCGTCGGCCCGACCTTGTTCGCGGCGCCCTCGCCGACCGCATGGCACGGCTGGCACTTCTTGAAGGCATTTGCGCCCGCCGAGAGATCCTGGGCATGGCCTTGCCGGCCCGACGCGGACACAAAAACGGCCGCAAGAGCAAGAACGACGGTCGTGGCTGCTGCGCGTCTGATCATGCGAGGTGTCTCCGAACAATCGTGCCGGCGCGTCGGATGGACGGCGTGCCGGGATGTTGTCAATCTCTGCGGGTGCGGGCCCCGTGCATTGCGGATTCGCGCGGCGCGGCGAGATCGCCTATGTTCGTAAAGGATTTTTTGTGGGGGCGAATCGCGGATCGAAGGGAGCCATGTCCCGCCTGAGAATGCCGGAAGCGGATCGCACGGTGCTTGAGCGGCGCGAGGCCATCGTCGCCGCGCTGCGCGCGATCGTTCCCGGCGAGGGCGTGATCGCCGGCGAGCGCGAGATGCGCCCCTACGAGTCCGACGGCCTGACGGCCTACCGCCAGCTTCCGATGGTCGTGGTGCTGCCGGATACGACCGAACAGGTGTCGCGCGTCCTGCGCTATTGCCACGAAAACCGCATCCGGGTGGTCCCACGGGGAGCGGGAACGTCCCTCTCCGGCGGCGCGCTGCCGCTCGCCGACGGCGTCCTCCTCGGCATGGGCAAGTTCAACCGCATCCGCGAGATCGACCTTGCGAACCGCGTGGTCGTGGCCGAGCCGGGCGTCACCAATCTCGCGATCACGCGCGCCGTGGAGGACGCCGGGTTCTACTACGCCCCCGATCCGTCCTCGCAGATCGCCTGCACGATCGGCGGCAACGTGGCCGAGAATTCCGGTGGCGTGCACTGCCTGAAATACGGGCTCACGACCAACAACGTTCTCGGCTGCGAACTGGTGCTGATGACCGGCGAGGTCGTCCGCCTGGGCGGCAAGCATCTCGACAGCGGCGGCTACGATCTGCTCGGCGTCGTCACCGGATCGGAGGGGCTCCTGGGCGTCGTCACGGAAGTGACCGTGCGCATCCTGCGCAAGCCGGAGACCGCGCGCGCCGTGCTGGTGGGCTTCCCCAGCTCGGAGGACGCCGGGGCCTGCGTCGCCCGCATCATCGGCGCGGGCATCATTCCGGCCGGGATGGAGATGATGGACCGGCCGGCGATCCAGGCGGCCGAGGATTTCGTGCACGCCGGCTATCCGCTCGACGTCGAGGCGCTGCTGATCGTGGAGCTCGACGGGCCGCGCGCCGAGGTCGACCACCTCATCGAGCGCGTGAGCGAGATCGCCCGCGCCTGCGGAGCCACCACCTTGAAGGCGTCCACCTCCGAGGAGGAGCGGCTCCTGTTCTGGGCCGGGCGCAAGGCGGCGTTCCCCGCCGTCGGGCGCATCTCGCCCGACTATTACTGCATGGACGGCACCATTCCCCGCGCGCGGCTGCCGCAGGTGCTGGCCCGGATGCGGGAGATGCAACAGACCTACGGGCTCAGGGTCGCCAACGTGTTTCACGCCGGCGACGGCAACCTGCATCCGCTCATCCTCTACGACGCCAACAATCCCGGCGAGCTGGAGCGCGCGGAGGCCTTCGGCGCCGAGATCCTCAAGCTATGCGTCGAGGTGGGCGGCGTCCTCACCGGCGAGCACGGGGTCGGGGTGGAAAAACGCGATCTGATGCCTGCGATGTTCGACGAAGCCGATCTTGCGCACCAGCAGCGGCTCAAATGCGCGTTCGACGCAGAGGGCCTGCTCAATCCCGGGAAGGTGTTTCCGACGCTTCACCGCTGCGCCGAGCTCGGGCGCATGCATGTGCGCGGCGGGCGGATCGCCTTCCCCGACATTCCGCGGTTTTGAGCGCGAGCGCCGATGGCCGACGCAATCAAGCCGCGCGAGGCGACGGAGGTCCGCGAGGCCGTGGAGGCGGCCATCGCGGAGGGCAAGACGCTCGAAGTTGTCGGACAGGGCTCGAAGCGCGCCATAGGGCGCGCCGCGCAATGGGATCTCACGCTCGACCTCTCGGGCCTTTCCGGCGTCACGCTCTACGAGCCGGAGGAACTGGTGCTCTCCGCCCGCGCGGGAACGCCGCTCGCCGAGATCGAGGCTCTGATGGCCGAGCATCGGCAGCAGCTTGCCTTCGAGCCGATCGACTACGGCCCGATCTTCGGCGCGGCGGCCGGGCGCGGAACGCTCGGCGGCGTGCTCGCCGCCAATCTGTCGGGTCCGCGGCGACTCGTCGCCGGCGCGGCGCGCGACCACTTCCTCGGTTTTTCCGCCGTCTCGGGGCGCGGCGAGCGATTCAAAGCGGGCGGGCGGGTCGTCAAGAACGTCACCGGCTACGATCTCGCGAAGCTCGCGGCCGGCTCCTGGGGCACGCTCGCGGTGCTGACGGATGTCACCGTCAAGGTGCTGCCGCGGCCGGAGACCGAGGAATCGCTGCTGCTCTTCGGCCTTGACGACCGCGCGGCCATCGCGGCGTTGAGCCGCGCCATGGGGTCGACCGGCGAGGTCTCGGGTGCCGCGCATCTGCCCGCCGCCGCGGCGGCGAAAACCGTCGTCGCGAGTCTCGCGGGCGGGCGCGCGGTGACCGCTCTGCGGCTCGAGGGCGTGCCGCCGTCGATCCTGCATCGGCGGAATGTCCTTCAGTCGCTGCTCAAGCCGTGCGGCGAGCTCGCCGTGCTGCCGGAAGAGGCCTCGCGCACGCTCTGGCGCAGCATTCGCGACGTCACGCCCTTCGCCGCCGCCGTCACCGGCCTCGAGCGCCCCCTGTGGCGGATTTCGACGGCGCCCGTGCAGGGGCCGGAGATTGCGGCGCGCATCGCCGCGGGCACCGACGTCTCGATCCTCTACGACTGGGCCGGCGGCCTTCTCTGGGCGCTGCTGCCCCCTTCCGACGATGCCGGCGCCGGCCTCGTCCGCGCGGCGGTTGCGGCCTGCGGCGGACATGCCACACTCATTCGCGCGCCCGCTTCCGCGCGCGCGACGGTCTCGGTCTTCGAGCCGCCGGACCCGGTCGCGGCGATGCTCACCAAGCGGATCAAGCAGAACTTCGACCCGCAAGGGGTGCTCAATCCCGGCCGGATGTACGCAGGCGTCTAGCCCATGCAGACCTCGTTCTCGCTCGCCCAGCTCGCCGATCCGCAAACGGCGGAATCCGAACGCATCCTGCGCACCTGCGTGCATTGCGGGTTCTGCACGGCGACGTGCCCCACCTATGTCCTGCTCGGCGACGAGCTCGATTCCCCGCGCGGACGCATCTACCTCATTAAGGAGATGCTGGAGCAGGCGCGGCCCGCGACCGCCGACGTGGTCAAGCACATCGACCGCTGCCTCTCCTGCCTCGCCTGCATGACGACCTGCCCCTCGGGCGTGCACTACATGCATCTCGTCGATCATGCGCGCGTCCACATCGAGCGCACCTATGCCCGCCCGTGGGGCGACCGCTGGATTCGCGCCCTCTTGGCCCACGTCCTCCCCTACCGGACGCGCTTCCGTGCCGCCTTGCGGCTCGCCGCCTTCGCCCGCCGGGTGCTGGCGATCGGCTCCGTCGCGGCCCCGCGCAACCGGCCGCCCGACGCCGAGACGCGCCGCGGCGCGCGCGCGCCCGGCTCGACGGGGCTTGCCGGGCGTCTTCGCGCCATGCTCGAGCTCGCCCCCCTGCGGCTGCCGGAGCGCTCGTCCCACGAACGCCCGGCGGTTCACCGCGCCCAGGGCCGGCGCCGCGGGCGCGTCGCGCTCATGCTCGGCTGCGCCAACGAGGTGCTCGCCCCCGCGATCAACGCCGCCGCCATCCGCCTGCTCACGCGGCACGGAATCGAGGTCGTGGTCGCGGCGGGGGAAGGCTGCTGCGGCGCGCTCGTGCATCACATGGGGCGCGAACACCAGGCGCTCGCGCTCGCGCGCCGCGCGATCGACGCCTGGACGCGCGAGATCGAGGGCGAGGGCCTCGACGCCATTCTCGTGACCGCTTCGGGCTGCGGCACCACGGTGAAGGACTACGGCTTCATGCTGCGCACCGACCCCGCCTACGCCGCCAAGGCGGCGCGGGTTTCCGCGCTGGCACAGGACATTTCCGAATATCTGGCCGCGCGCGACATCGCCCCCGCCGCGCCGGCGCGGGGCCTCGTCGTCGCCTATCACGCGGCCTGCTCGCTGCAGCATGGGCAGCGCATCGTCCGCGAGCCGAAGCACCTGCTCATGCGGGCGGGATTCACGGTCCGCGACATCCCGGAAGGGCACCTGTGCTGCGGCTCGGCGGGCACGTACAACATGCTCCAGCCCGAGATCGCCGGCCGGCTCCGCGAGCGCAAGGTCGCCAACATCGAGCGAATCGCGCCCGACGTGATAGCCACGGGCAATATCGGCTGCATGGTCCAGATCGGTCAGGCGACGTCCATTCCGATCGTGCACACGGTCGAACTGCTCGACTGGAGCGACGGCGGGCCTGCGCCCGTCGCCTTGGAACATATTGCGCGGCGTGCGAATTCACCGCAGCGATCGACGACGCCTGCGTCGTGACAATCCTCCACGCGTTTTCGAGTGCATGTCGGCGCTCGAAGTGATAAAGAAATCATGCGTGGGGTTCACTGGAGGAGCAGCAATGGCAATGGCGAAAAGGTCAACCCGAAGCCGAAGCGCACGCAAGGGCAGCACCAGCAAAACCAGGACGGCACGCAAGAGCGCGGCGAAGAAAACGTCGACCAAGAAGAGCACCGCGAGAGCGGCGCGGGGTTCGGCGACGAAGCGTTCGACCGGGCGGAGCACGGCCAAGCGTTCCACGACGACGCGCCGCGGCGCCGCGAAGTCGTCCGCTCGCAAGACCGCCAGGACCGCGAAGACTGCGCGCAAGACCACCGCGCGGACGGGCCGCACGGCGTCCGGCGCCGCGAAGAAGTCGGCCGCCACCCGCCGACAGGCGGCCCCGAAGACCTCCGCTCGTCAGCGGCGCGCAGCCGCACCGGCACCGGCACCCGAGACCTCTCCCGGTCCCATGGGATGGCTTGAGTCGGCGACGAATCTCTTGAGGCGCGAAGGAACCAACAATGGCGACGGAACGCCGAACCAGAGCGAAAAAGACAAGAGCTAAGACGAAGAAGGCTGCCGCCGAGACCACGAAGAAGAGGGCTGCCGGCACGGCGGCCCGTTCCAAGCGGCCCGCGGCGGGGAAGGCCGGCAAGACGGTCGCGCGCAAGGCGGGCGGCAAGGCACCTGGCGCGAAGAAGGGCACCGCCGCACGCCGACGGACCAAAATCGGCGCATCCGGCACGACGCGCGCATCCGGCACGACGCG
>JADGHE010000060.1 GCA_019689555.1 Variibacter sp.
CTTCAGAAGACCGCAGAGCTGATGAGCGTAACGCAGAACCGGCTCGCAACCGGCAAGCGCGTCAACTCCGCCCTCGACAATCCGACCAACTACTTTACCGCCGCCTCGCTGAGCGCCCGCGCCTCCGACCTCGGCAAGCTCCTCGACGCGATGGGCAACGCGGTGAAGACGCTCGAGGCCGCCGATAATGGCATCTCCTCGCTCACCAAGCTGGTCGAGTCGGCCCAGGCGATCGCCCGCCAGGCGCAGCAGAGCGCCGCCACCACCGCCCGCGTGACCGGCACGGTCGCCGGCCTCACCGCGAGCTCGTCGTTCGCCGTCGCCGCCGGCAACACCATTACGATCGGCGATGGCACCACGACCGCCACGATCACCTCGACCGGCAACGTGACCGCGCAGGACATCGTCGACGGCGTGAACAACACCGCCAACCTCAACATCCGCGCCTCGCTCACCAGCGACGGCAAGATCCTGCTCGAGGCGACCGACGATACCAGCACCATCGTGGTGGGCGGCACCGCCACCGCGGCCGAGAAGGCGCAGTTCGGCCTCGTCGACGGCACCACCGCCGCCGGCACCCTCAACACGACGCGCCAAACGCTCGCCGCGCAGTTCGACGACATTCGCCGGCAGATCGACCAGATCGCGAAGGATTCCGGCTACAACGGCGTCAACCTGCTCAACGGCGACGCCCTGAAGGTGGAGTTCAACGAGGGCGGCACGTCCTCGCTCACGATCAGCGGTGTCACCTTCAACTCCGCGGGTCTGAGCATCGCGGCGTCGGCCAACGACTTCCAGACGGACTACGACATCAACAACGCGCTCGACGATCTGAGCACGGCCCTCGGCACGTTGCGCGCGCAGGCCTCCGCCTTCGGCGCCAACCTGACGGTCGTGCAGACGCGCCAGGACTTCACCAAGAGCATGATCAACACGCTGCAGACCGGCGCCGACGCGCTGACGCTCGCCGACACCAACGAGGAGGCCGCCAACCTGCTCGCCCTGCAGACGCGCCAGCAGCTCTCGACCACCGCGCTCTCGCTCGCCGCGCAGGCCGACCAGAACGTGCTGCGGCTGTTCTGAACCTGATCGCTCTTTTATCCTTCGACGGCGGCGCGCCCAGCGCCGCCGTCTTTTTTTGCCTTTTCCACTTGTGCGGGCGCATCCGCCGATTGCGCAAAGATCGGCGCGGGCCGCGCGCTAACGGCCGGGTAAGGTTACCGCTTAACCATTTGGCAAGCCTACCAACTTATGATCGCGTCGGCTCAAAAGGGGGCGGCCCGCCTTCGCCTCCCAATGCGGAGCGTACACATAATGAGCAACGACATTGTTCTCTCGGCCGGCGTTCGAAGCAACCTGCTGCAGCTGCAGCGCACGGCAGACCTGATCTCCGTCACCCAGGTCCGTCTCGCCACGGGCAAGCGGGTGAACTCGGCGCTGGACAATCCGACCAACTTCTTCACCGCGGCTTCTCTCAACGCCCACGCCTCCGACCTCAGCGCCCTGCTCGACTCGATGGCCCTCGCCATCAAGACGCTCGAGGCCGCCGATAATGGCATCTCCTCGCTCACCAAGCTGGTCGAATCGGCCCAGGCGATCGCCCGCCAGGCGCAGCAGAGCGCCGCCACCACCGCCCGCGTGACCGGCACGGTCGCCGGCCTCACCGCGAGCTCGTCGTTCGCCGTCGCCGCCGGCAACACCATTACGATCGGCGATGGCACCACGACCGCCACGATCACCTCGACCGGCAACGTGACCGCGCAGGACATCGTCGACGGCGTGAACAACACCGCCAACCTCAACATCCGCGCCTCGCTCACCAGCGACGGCAAGATCCTGCTCGAGGCGACCGACGATACCAGCACCATCGTGGTGGGCGGCACCGCCACCGCGGCCGAGAAGGCGCAGTTCGGCCTCGTCGACGGCACCACCGCCGCCGGCACCCTCAACACGACGCGCCAAACGCTCGCCGCGCAGTTCGACGACATTCGCCGGCAGATCGACCAGATCGCGAAGGATTCCGGCTACAACGGCGTCAACCTGCTCAACGGCGCCGGCCTCAAGGTCGTGTTCAATGAGAGCGGCACCTCCTCCCTCACGCTCACCGGTGTCATCTTCGACACGGCCGGCTTGAGCATTTCCGCGTCGGCCAACAACTTCCAGACGGACTACGACATCAACAACGCGTTGAACGAGCTCAGCTCCGCGCTCGCCACTCTGCGTTCGCAGGCCTCCGCCTTCGGCGCCAACCTGACGGTCGTGCAGACGCGCCAGGACTTCACCAAGAACCTCATCAACACGCTGCAGACCGGCGCCGACGCGCTGACGCTCGCCGACACCAACGAGGAAGGCGCCAACCTGCTCGCCCTGCAGACGCGCCAGCAGCTCTCGACCACCGCGCTCTCGCTCGCCGCGCAGGCCGACCAGAACGTGCTGCGGCTGTTCGGCTGACGGCGCGCGCTCGCGCGCCCTCTTTCGAGAACGGCGGGGTCCAGCGCCCCGCCTTTTGCGCCTTTACCGGCCCTTAAGGCCGCTCTGCGAACTGATGGCGCGGGCGCCGCCGCGGCGCCGCCATGGAGCAAGCGATGGCGCTAAAGGTGGAACTGAAGCCGCGCGAGCGCATCCTCGTCGGCGAATGCGTGATCACCAACGCCGACCAGCGCGCGCGGCTGCTGATCGAAGGATCCGTCCCGATCCTGCGCGAAAAGGACATCATGACCCCCGAGCGAGCGGACACGCCTGCAAAGCGCGTGTATCTCGCCGTACAGCTCATGTACACGGCGCGCGATCCTTCGGTCCATCACGGCACTTATTTCCAGCTCATCGGCGAAATACTGAAAGCTGCGCCGAGCTCCTGGCCTTACATCGAAGCCATCAATAATCAAATCTTAACAGGAAATCTCTACAAGGCGCTGAAGGCGACGCAAAGACTGATCGCCTACGAAGAGGAGCTCATGTCCCATGCAAAACGCCGCGCAGGTCTACGGGAAGGTCGCGAAGGAGATCGCGAGCCCGCGTGAGCTCGAGGCGTCCTTGCTGTTGCGCGCGGCGGCGCGCCTCCAGGCGATCCGCGACGCATGGGAAGAGAAGGCCGCCGACCTCGACGGTGCGCTCGTCTACAACCGCCGGCTCTGGTCGATCTTCCTGACCTCGGTCACCAGCCCCGACAATCCCCTCCCCCGGGAAATCCGTCAGAACGTCGCCAATCTCGGCCTGTTCGTCATCAATCACACGCTGTCTCTCGCGACCGACCGCCGTCCCGAGCGGCTCGATCCGCTCATCTCCATCAACCGCCACCTGGCGGCGGGGCTGCTCGGCCGCGGATGACGCGCGGCGCAGGCGCGCGCCTGCGGCTTCCGCGGAAGGCGACGCCGGAGAAAACGCGACGCAAGGCCCGGCGCCTCCGCCCGGCCCTTTTTCGCGCAGGCCCTTCGTAGCGCGAGGCCGCCCGCGTGAACGGCCTCCGCAAGCCGCCTCACAGGAAGTCGGCGAGGCTGAGCTGATAGAGCATCGCGGTGGTCTGCAGCGACGCCTGCAGGCGCGTCTGCAACGCGAGAACCTTGGCGGCCACCTCCTCGTTGGAGATGCCCTCGGTCTGTTCGAGCAGGCTGATCAACGTATTGCTCGTCTGCTGATGGCGCTCCTCGGCGGCGCGCATGGCCGCCTGGGCCGCGCCGATCTCTGAGGCGATGTCGTCGAGCTTCTGGGTGGCGGGCGAGCCCTCGAGCATCGCCCGCAGACGATCGACCAGCGCGCCGTAGGCCTCGCCCGCCGCCGGATCGCTCGGCGAGAACGTGGTGGCGGCAAACACCGCCACGCCCTGCACGAGGCGGCGGATGCCCTCCTCGTTCGCGCGCAGCCCGTAGTTCACCGAGACGCTCTGGTCGATGCGCGCGCTCACGGATGGGCGGGCCGGGTCGCTGCTGAGCTCGCCGGTGTACCAGAACACGGTGTCGGCGGGCGTGCCGGCGACGAGCGCCGTCGCGGCGTCGAACGGCGGGCCGGCGACGCGCTGCGGGCTGCTGGACGCGTCGAGGCTGAAGAAGTTCTGGGCCGCCGCCATGGCGGAGGCCGCCACGAGGCGCGTGCCCGCGAGCGCCGAAAGGCTCGCGCCGAGCGCGGCCTGCAGGTTCGCCGCGGTCGCCGTCGGATCCGCTCCGAGGGCGAATTCGCCCGCCGCGGGCGGAGACGCGGTCGTCGCCGTGAGCCGCAGCGTTTCCGACGTTCCGTCCGGCAGCGTGAGCGTGAAGACGATCGACTGCCCGGGCTGCGGGTTCGTCGCGCCGAACGTCACGGTGATGCCGGGCGGAGAGCCGGAAGGGCCGCTGACGCTCACGCCCGCGAGATCGCTGCTTGCCGCCGCGAGCTTGAAGCCGAAAGGCGAGCCGGCGGCGTCCTCGCTCACCGTGACGGCGCTGCCGCCCGCCGTCACGAGGAGCCGTCCCCGGCCGTCGGCGCCGAGATCGGCCTGCCGCCGTTCGGCGATGACCTGCTTGAGCCCGGCGCGCGCTCCGTCGCCGTCGAGGATCGCGCCCGCCGTCGCGACCGCCGGGCGGTCGACGCTGCGGCCGGAGAACAGGTAGCGCCCGTCGGCCTGCGTGTTGAGCAGATTGAGCAGCTCGTCGAGGTGAAGGCGCGCGTTCGTCTGCGCCACCGACTGCCCGCTGGACGCGACCGTACCCGGCTGCGTGAGCGTGGTCTTCACCGTGCTGCCGATCGCGCTCATCCGCGAAAGCGCGTTCTGCGCGAGCTCCAGGCGGATGCCCACGGTCGTAATCGTCTCCTGGAAGCCCGTGAGGGTCGCGAGCTGCCCCCGCAGGGCGACGCCGAGACCGCAGTCGAGGCCGAACCCCGCATAGGTTGCGGACTTCTTGCCCGTGGCGAGCTGACGCTGAAGCTCGTCGAGCTGCCGGCGCATGTCGACGAGCGCCTGTACGGCGAGCTCCGACCGTCCCCCGATGCCGCTGATGTTCATGCCAGCCTCACACCCTCAACCGCTCACAACCTCAACAGAGTATCCAGCATGTCCCTGACGGCCGCGAGCACGCGCGCATTGGCGCTGTAGGCGCTCTGCAGCCGCAGGAGATTGGTCATTTCCTCGTCGATATTGACCTGCGAGACGTCGTTCATCCGCTGGCGCAGGGCGTCGACCACGACCGCCTGACCGTCGCGCAGGCTGGCGGCGGCGGCGGCCTCCTCGCCCTGCTGGGCGAGGATCTGACGCAGGAAGCCGGGCAGCGTCGCCTGCACCGTCGCGGCCCCGCCGCCGCTGCCGGCGGGCGCCGCGAAGCGGAGCGTGGCTTGCGTCAGTTGATCGTAGAGGAAGGTCGGGCGCGCCCCGTCGCCGGCGGCGGTTGTGGGGTCCGCGCCGTAGACGACGAGCTTGCTCGGATCGGCGAGCACCGCGGCGTTCACGGCGATGCGGCCGGCAAGCCCGGTCATCTGGGCGCCCTCGGCCGTATACGCCCCCGTGTAGGGAACCAGGCCGTCGACAAACAGCGGCAGCCGCACGTCCCCGGAGGCGAGGCCGGTCACGGTCTTTGTCGTCGTCGCCGCATTCAGCGTCACGGTGGCGCCGCCGTCGTCGAGAATGCGCAGCGTCGACCCCGCCGGGTTCGAGACCGTGAAGCCGGCGCCGAGCGCCGCCGCGATCTGCCCGGCGACGGCGGCCGCCCCGCCCGAGAAGCTGATCCCGACGATGCGATCGTTCGGGTCCGGGCCCGGGTCGAGCGGCAAGGCGGCCGGATCGTCGACGCGGACGAAGGTGATCGACCGCTGCGTTCCCGAAGCGTCCGTAGACGTCACGCGGACGGTGTTGCCCGCGACGAGCCCGCCGAGATCGAGATCGAAGCCGCTCTGCGCGCCGACGGTGACCGCCGTGCCCGCCTCGGTCTTGTCCGAGAGCGCCTGCGCCATCGCCGCGGCGAAGGCGTCGAGCTGGGCCTGCGCGGCCACGAGCGCCTGGTCGCGCATCTCCACGTAAGCGGCGATGGCGCCGGAGCGGATGCTGCCGCTCGCGATGAGATCGAGGCCGTCGCCGTTGGGCGAGACCAGCGTCAACGTGCCGACGCCGCGCCTGCTGGGGTCCGCGCTCCATTGCGCGGTCGCGGTCATCGCGCTCTGCGGCTCGAACTCGAGCCGCGCCGCCTTGAGCCCGACGAGCTGGACCCCCGAGTTGGTGAAGACGATGAGCTGATTGCCGTCGCTTTTGACGACGCGGATGTCCATGAGCTGGGCGAGCTGATCGATCAGGCGGTCGCGCTGATCCATCAGCGCGGCGGCGGCGGGATCGTCCGCACGCGCGCCGGCGAGCTGCTGGTTGAGCTGTGCGATGGCCTGCATGGCCTCGTTGGCGTTCGCCGTCGCCTCGGCGAGACCGCTTTCCGCTTCCGCCCTGAGCGCCTGGATGTCCGCGCTGAGGCCGTTGAGGCGCTGCGCCAGCACCTGCGCCGCGTCCACGGCCTGCAGGCGCACCGTGGAGGAGTTCGGGGTCGCGGCGAGCGCCTGCAGGGCGTTGGTGAAATTGCCGTACAGCGTCTCGATGGCGGCGCTCGATCCCGGCGTGCCGTAAACGAGCTGCAGGCGATCGTAGAACCGGGCGCGCAGCTCCGCATAGGAGCCGCCGGCCATCTCCACGCGGAGCTGACGTTGAACATATTCGTCGAGCTCGCGGTTGACCCCGACGACGCTGACGCTCGCGCCGGACCCGGCGACTGCGCCCGCCGTCTGCACCAGAGTCTTGCGAACGTAGCCCGGCGTCTCGGCGTTCGCGACGTTCGACGAGACGAGGGCGAGCCCGGCCTGCGCGGCGCGCAGGCCCGAGGCGGAAATTTTCAGGGCTTGTGTCAAGCTCATGTCAGACCGGCGCCTTCACCCGCAGTCGGTTAGAGCCGCGTCACGTCAGCGCAGCATGTTGAGGAGATCGTGGACCATGTCGTTGCCGGTCGAGATGACCCGCGTATTGGCCGAGTAGGCCTGCTGCGTCACGATCAGCTTCGTGAACTCGTCGGCGATGTCGGTGTTCGAGCCTTCGAGGGAGCCGCCCATGACCTTCCCGGTTGCCCCATAGAGCGCCGTGCCCGACTCCTCGGTGGCGAGGAAGGCGCCGCCATCCATACGCTTGAGCCGCTCCGGCCCGTGGAAGGTCGCAAGCGTCACCTCCGCGAGGTCGATCATGCGACCGTTGGAATAGGTGCCGACGAGACGGCCTTTGTCGCTCACCGCGATCGACTGCAGACTGCCCGCAGGATAGCCGTTCTGC
This sequence comes from Variibacter sp., assembly GCA_019689555.1. Classification (GTDB taxonomy): domain Bacteria; phylum Pseudomonadota; class Alphaproteobacteria; order Rhizobiales; family Xanthobacteraceae; genus JADGHE01. Next base: position 7,262 of record JADGHE010000060.1, read on the forward strand.
TGCAGCAGGTTCACCTGCACCTTGCCGTTGGGATCGGCGAACTGAGTGATCCCGCCGTTGCTGTGCACGATCTCGATGTTGCCGAGCGCGGTGCCGTTCACGGTGACGTTGTTGAGCGTCACGCTGTCGATGGGCGGATTCATGCGCCCGCTGCCGTCAAACGTGTAGGTCACCCCGGCATTGCGCCAGGCGACGTCCGCCGCGCCGGCATTGCCGTTCTCGAGGTAGAACAATTCCCAGCTGTCCGTGCCGCCGTAGGCGGCGCCGTCCGTCTTCGCCCAGCGCAGCTGCACGTTCACGGGCGTCCCTTGCGCATCGTAGACGGTGATGGAACCGCCGCTGATCGACTGCTGCAGGAAGGTCGCAACGTCGCTGCCGAGCACCGTGCCGGAGCCGGCCGCGAGCGGATTGGTGCCGAACGCCGCAGGGTCGAGGAGTTCCGATCGCGGCACGTTGACGTCGTGCGCCTGCGTCATGGGGTAGCTCGCGAGGTTGACGCGATATTCGATCTGCGTCGTGGGCACGGCGGGGCTGAAATCGTTTTTGAACTGCAGCACCTGCGGCACGTTGCCGATGGGGTTGCCGGTCAACGGGTCGATCGGCACGCCCATCAGGTAATAGCCGGTGCCGTTGACGAGGAATCCGTCCCGGTCGAGCTGGAAGTCGCCGCGCCGCGTGTAGAAGTCCGCGCTGTCGAATACCGGACGGTTGTCGATGAAGCTCGACGGCTTCTGCACGACGAAGAACCCGTCGCCGTTGATGGCCATGAACGTGCCCACGGCCGCGGTCTGGATCTCGCCCTGCACCGTGTTGGTCGAGCGCGAGCTCGCGGTGACGCTGCCCGCGAGCTGCTTGGTCGCGAACGCGTCCGGGATGAGATCTGCGAAGCTTGTGTCGACGCGCTTGAAGCCGGTGGTCTGCGAATTGGCGATGTTGCCCGAGATGTTCTCGAGCGCGTAGGACTGCGCGCGCATGCCCGCCACCGCGTTGGTGAGGGCGCCGAAAATACCCATGACACGTTCTCCGATGCGATCGTCCCGGCCGGCGCGCCCTTTCGGCCGCACCGCCGGCCCTTGCGTTCGCAATCGCCGTGCCACAGGAGAAACGGCGTTTTTTCAGGGAGTTAGATCGGGCCGGCGTTCGCGCGCCCGCGGCCTGTCCGAAAAATTTTGCCGCCCGCCCGGCAAAAACGTTCCGGCGCGCGGAAAAAAGCGCCTCGCGGAAAAAGACGCCCCCTGAGCCGACAGCGCTGGCCCGCTCGGGTCCTGGACGCTCGGGCGCGAAAAAGGCCGCCCGGCGCTCCGCGCCGCCCTCGTCCCGCACGCGGGGGGGCGAGGCGGAACGCGCGCCGGGCCGCGTCCTGATCGCGACGCGCCGTCCGGTGCTGGCGAGGCCGCTCGTCCGAACCTCGCTGCGGCGCCTCAGCTCGACTTCCCGGCCTCGGACTCGGCCGGCACGAACTTCATCGCCACGCCGTTCATGCAGTAGCGCTGGCCGGTCGGCGGCGGGCCGTCGTCGAACACATGGCCGAGATGTCCCCCGCAGCGGGCGCAATGGACCTCCGTCCGCGTCATGAACCAGGAGCGGTCGGTCGACGTCCCCACCGCATTGGGCAGCGGCTGATAAAAGCTCGGCCAGCCGGTGCCGCTCTCGTATTTGGTCTCGGAGGAAAACAGCGGGTTGCCGCAGCCCGCGCAAACGAACGTGCCCTTGCGCTTCTCGTGATTGAGCGGGCTCGAGCCGGCGCGCTCGGTTCCGTGCCGGCGCAGGACATGGAACTGTTCCGGGGTCAGAATCTTCCGCCACTCCTCCTCGCTGCGGGCGACCTCGAATGTTTCGGCGACTGCACTCATGTCCGTTCTCCATGCCAGGGCGGCGAGCGTAGCCAGGCTCGCCCCGCCCGCCAACATCAGGCGTCGGTCGATCATGATGTATGTCCTCCGGCCTCGGAACCCCACAGCTCCTTGAGGCGCTGGTCGCGGCCGCAGTTCCAGCGGTAGAATTTGTACTTGCTCGGGTTCTTGAGATAGTAGTCCTGGTGATATTCCTCGGCCTTGTAGAACGGGCCGGCGGGGACGATTTGGGTCGCGATCGGCGTCGGGAAGCGTTTCGCCACGGCGCGCTTGGAGGCCTCCGCGGCGAGGCGCTGCTCCTCTCCGCGGACGAAGATCGCCGTTCGGTACGGGGAGCCCGCGTCGCAGAACTGCCGGTTCTTGGCGAGCGGGTCGATGTTGCGCCAGAACACGTACAGCAGCCGCTCGTAGTCGACCTGCCCCGGGTCGTACACCACCTCGACGGCCTCGGCGTGGCCGGTGCCCCCCGCCGACACCTGCTGATAGGTCGGGTTGGCGACCGTGCCGCCGATATAGCCGGAGGTCGTGCTGATGACGCCCTTCACCTTGTCGAAATCGGCCTCGACGCACCAGAAGCAGCCGCCGGCGAAGATCGCCGTGTCGCGCCGGCCTTCGGCGGGGTCGGACTTGTCCTGGGCCGCGGCAGCGCCCGCCAACGCCGTCGCAACCGCCGAAAGAAGCAGAAGGGTCCGCAGGGACAAGACGCTCCTCCTCGGAGCCGGGTCGAAATGACCTCGTCTGTTCCGCTATACGCACGAGAGGGCCCGCGCGTTACGCGCGGCGAAAAGCCTTTCTCGCGCACTGCGCGCGCCCCGCGCCGCGCGGGGCCGCGGCTCCCCGCCGGCCTTGCTTGCCTTATAACCCCGCTGCATGTCCTATTGTCCGCCCCGACAGACGTTATTTGCGGAGTGCGCATGCGGTTCGAGGGCACAAGCGCCTATGTCGCGACGGAGGATCTCAAGGTTGCGGTGAACGCGGCGATCACGCTCGAGCGTCCGCTCTTGGTGAAGGGCGAGCCCGGCACCGGCAAGACCGTGCTCGCGCTCGAAGTGGCCAAGGCGCTCGGCGCGCCGCTGATCGAGTGGCACATCAAGTCCACCACCAAGGCCATGCAGGGCCTCTACGAATACGATGCCGTGACGCGCCTGCGCGACAGCCAGCTCGGCGACGAGCGGGTGAAGGACATCCGCAACTACATCAAACGCGGCAAGCTGTGGGAGGCGTTCGTCTCGGAGGAGCGGCCCGTTCTGCTCATCGACGAGATCGACAAGGCCGACATCGAGTTCCCCAACGACCTGTTGCAGGAGCTCGATCGCATGGAGTTCCACGTCTACGAGACGGGCGAGACGATCCGCGCGCGGCGCCGGCCCATCGTCATCATCACCTCCAACAACGAGAAGGAGCTGCCGGACGCCTTTCTGCGCCGCTGCTTCTTCCACTACATCCGCTTTCCCGATCCCGACACGATGCGGGCGATCGTCGAGGTGCATTTCCCCGGCATCAAGCAGCGGCTCGTGTCGGAGGCGCTGCGGCTCTTCTACGAAATCCGCGAAGTGCCGGGCCTGAAGAAGAAGCCTTCGACCTCCGAACTGCTCGACTGGCTCAAGCTCCTGCTGGTCGAGGACATCGGGCCCGAGACGCTGCGCGAGCGCGACCCCAAGAAGCTCATTCCGCCGCTCCACGGCGCGCTGCTTAAGAACGAGCAGGACGTGCATCTGTTCGAGCGCCTCGCCTTCATGGCGCGGCGGGAGGGCCGCTGAAGCGGCGCGGGGCCGTCCCGAGTGGCGGGCACAAAGCGCGCCCGCCCCTCAGCCGGCGCCGGGATCGCCCGCCTCCCCGCTCTTGTCGTGCCCGTTGGGCTTGGAAACGGGCGCGCCCGCGGCGCTCTTTGCGCGCGGCGCGCGCGCCCGGCGCGCGGCCTTGCCGGCGGTAGGCGGCGCAGGACGACGCGGCTTGCGCCCCGCATGCGGGGCGGCAGCGATATTGACATTGGCGGCGCCCTCGCCCGCCGTGGCGGCCGGGGCGGGCGACAGCGGCGGCGACGCCTGCACCGCGGCTGCGATCTCCGAGCGCGGCGGCCGCGAAGCCCGCGCGCCGCGCGCGAGCGCGCCGCCGATCCAGGTGCGGGCGCGCAGCCCGCGAAGGGCGATCATCGTCACCGCCTTGCCGAGAAGGCCCCCGGCCCAGACGAGCTCATAGGGCGAGAACAGGCGCCAGCGGTCGTCGCCCTCGCTGATCGCGCGCGCAATCAGGTCGCCCGCCATGGTCGCGGTGTTGACGGAATGGTCGCCGAAGGCGCCGGCGAGCCACAGGCCGGGTGCAAGCGCGCCGATCTGCGGCATCTTGTGCACCGCATAGGTCGCGGTGGCCGTCCAGGCATGCGTCACCGCGACGCCGCGCAGGGGCGGATAGAGTTGCGCGATCTGCCGCGCGACGCGCCGGCTGAAGCCCAAGGGAGGCGATTGCGCGAGGCCGAGCGGCGAGGCCCACAGCAGGCGGCCGCCCTCGGCGCGATAGCGCGCGAGGCTCGGCCTGCGGTGGGAGACCAGGCCGGAGAAGCCGACGCACGCGGCGAGCTGCTCGTCGAGCGGCGCGGTCGCGGCGAGATGACGCGCGAGCGTGATCGTGGTGCCCGAAAGCAGCGGATTAAGCCGCCCGCTCTCGTCCGCCGCGGCGAGCACCACATGCGCGGCGCGCACGCGGCCGCTCTCGCTCTCGACGCGCTTGCGCACGCCCTCGCCGTCGATCGCGGTCACGCGCGCATTCTCGAAGATACGGGCGCCCGCCTCCTCGGCCGCCGCCGCAAGCCCCAGCGCGTAGTTGAGCGGATGAATGAGAAAGGCGTCGCGCACATGGACCGCCTGGAAATAGGCGCTGCTGTCGAGCGCCGCGCGCACCCTGTCGGTCGGCCAGACCTCGGCGTCGGCGCCGAAGGCGGCGAGCTGCGACGCATAGGCGCGGCACGAGTCCGCGTCGTCGACCGTCTGCACGATGAGTTCGCCCGCCGCCCCCAGCACGCCGGCCATGCCGGTCTCGGCGATGGTGGCGCGGACCTGCGCGGCGCCGGCCGCCGACAGCGCCCACAGCGCCCGCGCGTGGTCTGCGCCGACGCGCGCGACGATGCGGTCGATTTCTTCGGCAAATCCCGGCGCCACCAGGCCGAGATGCGGCGTGGACGCGGCCGCGCCCCCGTGACGGGCCTCCAGCACCGCGACGGACCAGCCGCGGCGCGCGAGCTCGCGCGCCGCCGTCAGGCCCGCGATGCTGGCGCCAACGACGCACACGTCCACATCGACATCGCCCGCAAGCCTGCGGCGAGGCCGCGCCGCAACCGCGGTCGCGGCGAACCAGCTCGGGCCGTAAGCGCGCTCCTGGACCTCGCTCATATCTGCCTGCCTGGGGGGCCAAGCGGCCTTGATAAACTGAACGACCGCCGGAGGCTACATTCGCTGTCGGCCGCGGATGTGCTAGGGGGTCTTCCCGAGTCACCGGAACTTCGAGCCATCGGGGACGCCGCTTCGCGGCGAGAGATCATGCGCCGTCTGCTGTTGCTGCGTCATGCCAAGTCGGACTGGGCGGTCGGCGGCCAGCGCGACATTGACCGCGTGCTGGCCGAGCGCGGGCGCACGGCCGCGCCGGTGATGGGCCACTATCTCGCCCGCCACGCGCTGCGCCCGGACAAGATCGTCGTCTCGAGCGCGCGCCGCGCGCGCGAGACCTGCGACCTCATCGTGCCGGCGTTCGACCGGCCCCCGCCCGTCGCCGTCGAGGCGCGGGTCTACGAGGCGCCGGCCAAGGCCCTCCTCGAGGTCGTGCGCGAGACGCCGCCGGAGGTCCATACCCTGTTGATGATCGGCCACAATCCCGGCATCCAGGAGCTCGCGAGCCTGCTGATGGCGACCGGCGACATTCACGCCCGGCAGAGCCTGCTCGAGAAGTTCCCCACGGCCGCGCTCGCCGTGCTCGACTTCCCGGTCGATCACTGGAGCGAGGTCCAGCCCCACACGGGCCGGCTTGACCGCTTCATCACCCCGCGCGCGCTCAGCGCCGAGACCGAGTAGCGCAAGCGCTGGCGCGGAGCGCGCGGCGCGCCTATGTGACGGTGTGTTTCACCGGATTGCGCCGCGTTGGCTTTTCTTCCGTCCCTCTCCTGGCTCAGCGACGAAGCGCGGCTCGCCGCCCGCGCCTTGGGCGCGTTCGGCGCGGGGCTGCTGCACCCGACCCTGCGGCTCGGCGTGACCGGCCTCTCCCGCGCGGGCAAGACCGTGTTCATCACCGCGCTCGTGCACAATCTCGTGCACGGCGGGCGGTTGCCGGTGTTCGAGGCGATGGCGCAGGGGCGCATCGCCCGCGCGCGGCTCGAGCCGCAGCCGGACGACGACGTTCCCCGCTTCGATTACGAGGAGCACGTCAAGGCGCTCATCGCCGAGCGCCGCTGGCCGGACTCGACGCGCCGCATCAGCGAGCTGCGGCTCGCGATCGAGTACCAGTCCGCGCGCGGCGCCGCCCGCGAGCGCATGCTGACCCTCGACATCGTCGACTACCCCGGCGAGTGGCTGCTCGATCTGCCGCTGCTCGCCAAGAGCTACGCCGAATGGTCGGCGGAGACCTTGCGCCGCTCGCGCCAGGGCGCGCGTGCGGCGCTGGCTGCGCCCTGGCACGCGCACCTTGCGACGCTCGACGCGACCGCGGCGGAGGACGAGCAGGCTGCGCTCGAGGCCGCGCGGCTCTTCACCGCCTATCTCGAGGCGTGCCGCGACGAGCGGTTCGCCATGAGCCTTCTGCCGCCCGGACGCTTTCTCATGCCCGGCGATCTTGCGGGATCTCCGGCGCTCACCTTCGCGCCGCTCGACGTGCCGGAAGGGCAAACCGCGCCTCCGGGATCGCTGTGGGCGATGATGGAGCGGCGTTACGAGTCCTACAAGGCGATCGTGGTGCGGCCGTTCTTTCGCGACCATTTCGCGCGGCTCGACCGGCAGATCGTTCTGGTCGACGCGCTCTCCGCCCTCAATGCCGGCGCCGAGGCCGTGCGCGACCTCGAATCCGCGATGGTGCAGATCCTCGCCTGCTTCCGCACCGGGCGCGCGAGCCTCCTCAGCGCGCTGGTGCGCCCGCGCATCGACCGCATTCTGTTCGCCGCCACCAAGGCCGACCATCTGCATCACACGAGCCACGACAGGCTCGAACGCATTCTCGCCCGCATGACCGGACGGGCGATCGAACGCGCGAAGTTCTCCGGCGCCCTGATCGACGTGATCGCGCTCGCCGCCGTGCGCGCGACCCGCGAAGCGACGGTCGAGGTGGGCCGCGAGCGCCTGCCGTCGATCGTGGGCACGCCGCTTCCCGGCGAGACGATCGACGGCGAGATCTTCGACGGCGAAACCGAGACCGCGGTGTTTCCCGGCGACCTGCCGGACGATCCCGCGGCCCTGTTCGACGAGGCCGGAGAGCCGGCGGCGCGCGGGGCCGCGAACCTGCGCTTCCTGCGCTTCCGGCCGCCGGCGCTCGCGGCCGGCAAAGGCGCTTCGCCCACCCTGCCCCACATCCGCCTCGACCGCGCGCTGCAGTTCCTGCTCGGAGACCGCCTGCGATGAGCGAACGCCACCCGCACCGCAAGCCGGCCGCCTTCCGGCTCGACGATCCGCATGTGGTGGTGGCCGGCGCGGCCGATGCGGCGGACGCCGCGCGGGCGCGCCACGGGCCGCACGCCATCGTCAATCCCGAACCTGAGGTCGAGACTCTCCCCGCCCTTGTTCCGGTCGAATCGCCGCGGCGACGGCGCTGGCCCTGGGCCACGCTGTTCTGGAGCTCGCTCGGCGGCCTCGTCTCGCTCGCCCTCGGCCTCGCCGTCGCGCGCCTCATCGAGGACTTGTTCGCGCGCGCAAGCTGGCTCGGCTGGGCAGGCCTTGCGCTCGCGGGCGCGGCGGCTCTCGCGCTGCTCGTCGTCGTCGCCCGCGAAGCGGCGGGGCTCGCGCGGCTCGCGACCGTGGAAAGCTTGCGGGCACGCGCGGCCGAAGTCATCGCCCTCGACGACCGCGACGGCGCCCGCAATTTGGTGCGCGACCTCATCACCTTCGCCCGCGCCGCGCCGCGGCTCGCGCACGGCCGCGCGGCGCTCGAAAGCCATGCGCACGACATCATCGACGGCGCGGACCTCGTGCGGCTTGCCGAGCGCGAGCTGTTGGCGCCGCTGGATGCGGAAGCGCGACGGCTCGTCGCCACGGCGGCGAAGCGCGTTTCGGTGGTGACGGCAGTGAGCCCGCGCGCCGCTGTCGACATGGTGTTCGTCCTCGTGACGGCGGTGCGTCTGATCCGCAGCCTCGCCGAACTCTACGGCGGGCGCCCGGGCACGCTCGGCCTTCTGCGCCTGGTGCGCCTCGTCGTCGCCCATCTTGCGGTAACCGGCGGCATGTCGGCCGGCGACAGCCTCATTCAGCAGATGCTCGGGCACGGACTTGCCGCCAAGCTGTCGGCGCGGCTCGGCGAAGGCGTGCTTAACGGATTGTTGACGGCGCGGCTTGGGCTCGCCGCGATCGAGGTCGCGCGGCCGCTGCCCTTCGCGGCGCTCGATCCGCCGAGCATGGCGGATCTCGCCGGCGGCCTGCTGCGCCGGCGCGAAGGCGGCGGAGCTCCCTCAGGCGGGTAGCAGGGCGCCCGGAATGGTCTCGGCGCTGTAGCGCGCCGGCCGGTTGCGCCAGAAGAAAGCGCCGAGCTGCCACAGGAACGCGCCGACGATGGCGCCGACGAGAAGCGTAGCCACGAGGGCGTCGCCGCGCGCGTTCTTGATCACGATCGCCGGCAACGCCACCGCCATCCCCAGAAACACGACGACCCCCGGCCAGTAGACGAGCGGCGGCGAGCCCGCGCGCAGCGCCGGCTTTCCGCCCGCTTCGGCGAGGCGCCGGTGGAGCGCGCGCACGAACGTCGTGTAGGCGGAGTCCTGCCGTTCCTGATCGACCAGCGTCCGCCACGACGTCGAGGCGATGGTGAGCTTCGGCGCGCCCTCCGCCCATATCTCCATCAGGAAGCGATGCGTCTGCATCGTCGCCGGACGATATGACAACCGGATGCGCCGGATGGAACGATAGGGAATGCGGCCCGCCCGGCTGCCGACATGCCAGCGCAACGCGCCGGGCTCCACGGCGAACTCCTGCGGCGCTCCGATGAGCGACGGCCGGAAGCTGTAGGTGACGACCTCGCCGGCGGTCGCCGGCGTCTCGCTCGCCTCGTTCATGCGGGTACGCTCGCTCGTGTCGCCGCACGCTTATAGCAGCAGGACAGCGGGATGTACGGCGACGTGCGGCCGCGGGCGGCGCGGCCGCGGCCGAAGGCAGAGGCGCGCGGGCAGCCAAGCCACACCGTGTCGCGGGCCCCCGCCGCGCTCGTCGCCTCGCGTCGCCTGCGCCGGACCGTCGCACCCGGATGCACACGTCGCCGGCCTCCGCGCGGGCGATGTTCGATGTCGTCGTGTCGCCACACTTCTCCGCCCACACGCGGCCTGTTGACAGGCGTGCACAACTGCGGATGTTTGTGATGTTTGAAATGTGCGTTCATTGAGAGTACGAGTGGGCGTTCACGTCACGTGTAGCTGGCTCGTAACCAGCGCAGTTTCAAAAACTATCACGAGAGGCAACTAGCAATGGCAAAAGCGGCGCGCGGCAAGACCGCACCGAAGCGAACTGGATCGGCAGTGACCAAAGCGGTCCCGAGCAAGGCCAATCCGAAATCCAAAGCGAACAATCGCAAGCCGTGGACGGCCGCGGATCTGCGCATGCTGAGGCAACTTGCGAAGGCCAACACGCCGACCAGCGTCATCAGCCAGAAGATGGGGCGCACCGAGATCGCCATCCGCGGCAAGGCGCAGCGCGAAGGCATCTCCCTCGGCACTCCGGGCCGCTCGCGCGGCGCCGGCAAGGGCGCGGCGCAGCGGACGGCGCGTGCGCCCGCAGCGCGCGGACGCAAGACGGCCGCAGGCAAGAGCGCGCGCGGGCGGACGGCCGCGAGGCGGTAAGCGAACGGCGTGAGCTTCACCCGCCCGACATCTCGTGCGGGCTGAAGCTCACGTCGAGCTCCTTCCATTCGCTGTGGCGCGCGCGGAAGGAAGCTGCGGAAGGAAGCTGAAGGGCCGGCACTGCCCCACCGCATGGCCGCCTGCATCACCTGCGGCCCGTCGCGGGAGGCGCTCGCCTCGATGGGCATCGGATCGGCCGCGAGCGCGCCGTCGATGCGCAGAAGGATGCGCAGCGCGACGCGCATGCTCGCGGCGGCGAGCGCCTGGGCCGCCGCCGCCTGGGCCGCCGCCGGCAAGGCCGCGGAGGCGCTTGAAACGTGCCACCTCCTTCCGCGCGAGGCTCGCGGTGCGCTCGGTCGGCGCATCGAAGGATGCGTCGGCCAGCCGCAGATTCGAGAGCGACAGCCGATCGGCGGAGTCGACCGTGCCGGATTGCGGCAGCAAGGAGTCCGGCAAGGATGGCGCTCGCGCCGAGGCGGATGCCGTGCGCGCCTGTGGCGGGTGCGGCGCTGCGCTCGTCTCGCATGCTTCCGCGC
>JADGHE010000061.1 GCA_019689555.1 Variibacter sp.
GGCGCGGGGGCGCGCGCGGGCGCCGGGGGGGGCGGCGGCGCCGGCGCGGCGTCGCCGGGGGGCGACGCGGGCGCAGCCGCGGAGGGCTGCGGGGGAGCGGGCGCGGGCTCCGGCGAGGCGGGCTCGGGCTGCGGCGCCTCCGCCTTCTGCCGCGGCGGCGCGGCGGGCGGCGGGTCGGACGGCCTGACTTCGGCGGGCTTCGGATTGGCGCGCGGCCGAGGCGCATAATCGGCGCCGGGGGCGAGCCGCTTCGCCACGGCCGGCATCACCAGCGCCCCCAGATCCTCCGGCGCGGCGAGGTCCGGCGCTTGCGCCGCCCCCTCGCGCGCGCCGGCGGCGCTGACGTCCACCACGAAGCCCTCCTCGTCCCGGAAGCTGCGGACGTCGACCTTGCCGACGAAGACGAAGCGGACCGTCGCGCTGTCCTCGTCGGTCTCGGCGTCGATTGCCGCGACGGTGGGCGGCAGCGCCGCCTTGGCGTCGGCGAGATCGAAGCGGAGCGGCTCGTCGAAGACGACGTTGAGAATTTCCCCGCGTCGCTCGGTCGAGACGGCGACGGGCTCGCGCAACTCGAACGTATAGCGGGTGACGGTCGGCAGCGTGGCAACGCGCACGCGGATCGGCAGGGCCTCCCGCGCGCGCCGCTGCCGCTCCTGCTGACGCGCCCGCCTCTCGGCCTCGCGCGCGCGGCGGGCGAGCTCGTCGATCACCTCCTGGGGCAGGCCCGGCGGCAACCCTGTCCACCCCTCCGGCAGGAGATCGACGAACAGCCGTTCGCCGGCCGCCATCGTATGGATCGTGACCTTGCGGCTGAGCGCGAGGCGGATCGCGGCCCCGTCGGGGTCTCGCCGCGCAACGGAGATGTAGCCCCGCATGGCGATGGGCAGATGATCGACGGCGATGTCGAGCGGCTGCTTGAACCTGATGATGAGAATGCCGTTGGTCTGCCGAACTTCGGTCTCGATTTCCTCCGGGAATGTGAGCACGAGCCGGGCGAAGCCGTTGGCCGTGGAGCCGACGGCCTCGGCCTTGCGCGAGGCCGCCTGCGCGCCGCCCCCCACCAGAACGAGCAGCGCCACGAGCCCGGCGAGCACGAATCCGAGAGCGCGCGCGGCCGGGCGCGGCCGCCGAACCGCTGCCCCCTCGTCTGTTGCAACCCTTGCGATGCGAATCTCAGACTTGCCGGCCATCCCCGACTTCCCGCGCGGGCCAGATGCCGGTCCCGGCCGGCGCTTCCGCCGGAAAGAGCAGCCTAAACGCTGCCGTTTAATGCGGCCTTAACCGTGCCGGCTCAGTTCCGCGGCCTCCCCTCGATCTTGGGCAGGTCGATGGGATTGACGGAAGAGCCGCTGGCGCTCGCGCCGACATTGGCGGCGACGCCGGCTCCGGCACTGCCACTGCGACCCGCGAGCTCGACTGTAAGGCGCTCGGCGACTTCGGGCGACATCTGCGCGAGAATATCTGACATGCGTCGCGGATTGATGTGGGTCGCAACCTCGATCAGGACCTTGAGTTCGAGCCGGTCGAAGATGCGGGCGGCGTCCTTCGGCTTCATGCTCTCGTACATCGCAACGAGGCTCTTGAAGCGCGCGGCCTCCGCCTCGTCCTTTTTCTCCATGGTCGCCTTGAGCTCCGCCTCCTTGGCCTTGAGCTCTTCGAGGCGCGCCTCGAGCCGCTTCTCCGCCGCCTTCAACAGGCCTTCGCGGATTTCGAGCTCGCGCGCGCGGGCCTCGAGCTGCCGCCGGCGCTCCTGGAGATTTTCCAGCACCGCCCGCTCGCCCGAAGCGGAGGTCTTGTCGCCTTCGGGCGACACCGGCCCGGGGCGGCCTATCTTTTCGGGGGAGGGAACCTGCCCTTGGGGAGGCGACGCCCCCGCAGGCGCGTCCGCGGTCGGCGCCGACTGGTCGTTGGAGGCGACGACGGCCGGCTTGCCGCCGGCGATCGAGCCGGTGACGTCGGCAGGATCGGCCTCGTCCTGCGCCAGGGGGCGCCCGGGCTGGGCGGCCTTGGCCGAACTCTGCGGCGCAGCCGTGTCCGCGACCGCCGCCGGGGCCGGCGCGGCGGCCTCCTGCGCGCGCGCACCGTAGAGCGCGCCGATCGTATAGCCCCCGCCTTGGACGAGGGCGGCCGTCTTCAACACGAGCAGGCTCGCGGTCGCGAAGAGGACGATCGGAATGAGCCTGATGCTCGGCATGGCGCTACGCCGCCGCCCCCCTGGCGCGCAGCTTGGCCCGCGCGGCGAAGGCCCGGGCGGCCGCGGCCGTCGCCTGGGCGCTCGGCGCGGCGATGGGGCCGGTTGCCGACGGCTGCAGCCCGCGCGCCGCGCCGACGATCTGGGCGAGCTTCGCCACCACCTGCTCCCCGCTCGCGATCTGGCGCGACAGATCGACCGACAGCCGTTCGGCCGACTTGAGCCGCTGGCCGAGGCTGGCCTCGCTGTCCTGCACCGTGAGCTTCAGGCCGGCGATGGCGCGCTGGGCGCCTTCGGTCGCGGTGACGAGTTCCGCAATCGTCGCCTTCAGCGCCTGCTCGTCCGCGCGCAGGCGCTGAAGCCGCTTGTTGAGCATGATGCAATAGACGATCGTGAGCACGAGCAGCACCGCCACCAGGCTCTCGATCAACAGGCCGAATCCCGCGTTCACGGCGTCTCCATTCGGGTCGTTGACCTATCTTGGGTTTCGAACATCGCAAACGTGGTGCGCGGCCGTCTGAGCGGCTTGGCGACCCGCACCGCGACACGATCGCCGACGCGCCCCATCCGCCCCTCGGTCAGGGTGACGTCGCCGCAGCGCACCGCAACGAGCGCATCCGGCTTGATTTCGAGTTCGAGCGTATCGCCGACTTCGAGCGCCATGAGGCGCCGGAGCGGGAGCTCCGCTTCGTACAGCACCGCCTCCACGACGATCTCGGCCTGTCCGATCTCGGTGGCGAGATGGCCCTCCCAGATCGGGTCGCGGCCGAACTTCTCGCCCATGAACATCTGCAACAGCACGTTGCGGATGGGCTCGATCGTCGCGTAGGGCAGCAGCAGCTCGAAGGTGCCGCCGCGATCCTCCATGTCGATGCGCAGCCGCACCAGGATGGCGGCGTTGGCGGGGCGCGAGATGGCGGCGAAGCGCGGATTGGTCTCGAGCCGCTCGATGTTGAACTTCACCGGCGACAGCGGCCGGAAGGCGAGCTCCGCGTCCGCGAGCACCACCTCGATCATGCGCTTGACGAGGCTGGTCTCGATCGTGGTGTAGGGGCGCCCCTCGATGCGGATCGCGGTCTGCCCGCGGCGGCCGCCGAGCAGCACGTCGATCATCGAGTAGATCAGGCTCGAATCGACGGTGACCAGGCCGAAATTGTCCCACTCCTCCGCCTTGAACACGGCGAGGATGGCCGGCAGCGGGATGGAATTGAGGTAGTCGCCGAAACGCACCGAGGTGATGCGGTCGAGCGAGACCTCCACGTTGTCGGACGTGAAGTTGCGCAGGGAGGTCGTCATCAGCCGGACCAGCCGGTCGAAGACGATCTCGAGCATCGGCAGACGCTCGTAGGAGACCATCGCCGAGTCGATGATCGCCCGGATGCCGGAGTTCTCGCTGAGCGTCACGTCCGACAGGCTGAAGCCGAGCAGGCTGTCGATTTCCTCCTGGCTGAGGAGGCGATCCGCCCCACCCTTTCCCCCGCCGCCGCCGAGGGAGCCGCCGTCCTCCGCCACGGCCCATTGCGCGGTCGCCCCGGCGCCTGCGCCCGGCGCGCTCGCGGGCGACAAGGGCGCCGCGCGGGTGTCCGCCGGAGAGATCCCCCATTCGGCAGCCAATGTGTCCTGATCGCCTTGATTTTCGCCGGCCATGAAACGTCCGCTATTGCACCACGATTTCCTTGAACAGAACGGCCGTGACCTTGTTCGGCGCGATCGCCATATTGACGCGGCGCGTCAGCTCCTCGCGCAGGCGAAAGACGCCGGCGGAGCCTTCGAGGTCGGTCGGCCGCAGCTCGCGCAGAAAGACCTGGAACGTGTCCATGACGCGCGGCAGCGCGGGCCTGATCTGCTCGGCCACCGCGGGGTCGGGCAGCTCCAGCACGATCTTGAGCTTGAGATACTGCGGGCGGTCCGTGCCGGTGCCGGACAGGTTGACCAGCACATCCGGCAGGTCGAAGAAGGCCGGCGGCTTGGCGGGAACCTCGGCCGCCTTCTGCGGCGCGCGGGCGGAAAAGACGTAGTACGCGCCGGCGCCGCCACCCAACAGCAACACCGCTGCAAGACCGATGACGACGAAGCGCAGGCGCCCGCGCTTGGCGGCCGGCGCCGCGGCCTGGCCGCCTTCGTCCTCGCCGTCCTTTTCCTTGTCCGTCTCTGCCGGTTTCTTCGCCATGACCTCTTCCGCGCAAGAAGCCCTGCGGCCGCAAGGCGGCGCGAGTTCGATGGGGGTGGCTGGAAGGAGCCCCCGTCCCCTTGGCGCGAAGTTAGGCCGTTATGGTTAACGAAATCTTGCCGCGCCCCTCGCGCCGGCAAATTTTGCCGGGTCGATCCTGCCCGGCGGAGCGTCCGTTGCCGGGCCGTTCCTGCCCGCCGGCGCGGCCGCCGTGTCCGAGCCGGCGCCCGTGGCCCGCCCTGCGAACGGCCGCGGTCCCGCGCGAAAACTCGCGTTCCATCAACGCCATAGAAAGCGCCCTTGAATCGACGGCACGGCCCCGGCGGCGCTGCCCGCGGGGCACCGCACGCGCTTTGCGGCGTCCTGGCACGCGGCCTGCAGTTCGGTCTGCGACGGCCGGCTTGGGAGAGCCGGATGTCGAGACCGCGGCGCAGCGCTTGGGAGAGCGCGAGGCCGCACGGGGAGCAAGAACGATGGAGAACGCGCTTCTCATCGGGCTGTCACGCCTGACCGCGCTGCGCCGCGCCATGGACGTGACGGCGAACAATATCGCGAACGTCAACACGACCGGCTACAAGGCCGACGGCGTCGTGTTCGAGGAGTTTGTGGACACGCCTGCGCGCGACGGCCGCTTTGCGGGGGCCGACCGGCGCGTGAGCTTCGTCGCCGACCGCGCGACGTGGCACGACCTGCGCCAAGGTCCGGTGCAGGAAACCGGCAATCCGCTCGACATCGCCGTTTCGGGCGACGCCTTCTTGGTGGTGCAGACCCCGCGCGGCGAGCGCTACACCCGCAACGGCGCGCTGCAGATCAACGCCAACGGCGAGCTCGTCACGTCCGAGGGCTACCCGGTGCTGGGCGATGCGGGACCGATCGTGATCCAGCCGCAGGACCGCGGCCTCGCCATCGCGAGCGACGGCTCGGTCACCGTCGCGAACGGAACGCGGGGCAGGCTGCGCCTCGTCGAATTCGCCGACCCCAGCCGGCTGCAGAAGGACGGGTCGAGCACCTTTGCGGCCCCCGCCGGCGTTCAGCCGCAGCCGGCGACGCTGTCGCGCGTGGTGCAAGGCGCGCTCGAGAAGTCCAACGTCCAAAGCGTCGTCGAGATCTCGCGCATGATCGAGATCACGCGCGCCTACACCAGCATCGCCCAGATTACGCAGGCGCAGAGCGACCTGCGCCGCAACGCCATCGACCGCCTCGCCGAAGTGCCGGCCTAAGCCGAGAGGAACCGCCATGCGTGCGCTACACACTGCCGCGACGGGAATGATCGCCCAGGAACTCAACGTCCAGGTGATCTCCAACAACATCGCGAACATGCGGACCACCGGCTACAAGCGCCAGCGGGCCGAGTTCCAGGATCTGCTCTACGAGCACGTGCGCCGGGTCGGCAGTCAGACCTCCGACCAGGGCAACATGCTGCCGGCGGGCGTGGAGCTCGGATCGGGCGTCAAGACGGTCGGCACGCCGCGCGTGATGACGCAAGGCCCCCTCTCGCCGACGGGGAAGGACTTCGACGTCGCCATCCGCGGCGACGGCTTCTTCCGCATCCTGCTGCCCGATGGCCGCACCGCCTACACCCGCGACGGCGCCTTCGAGCTCGATGCGCAGGGGCGCATCGTCACCAACCAGGGCTATGTGGTGCAGCCCGGCATCACCGTGCCGCCGAACGCGAGTCAGATCACCATCAACGCCCAGGGGCAGGTCTCGGTCATGCTGCCCGGCGCCACGAACGCAACGCAGCTTGGCCAGATCGAGCTCTCCATGTTCATCAACAAGGCGGGCCTGCAAGCGATCGGCGACAATCTGTTCATCGAGACGGCCGCCTCCGGCCCGCCGCAGAACGGCACGCCCGGCACGGAAGGGTTCGGCACCCTCGAACAGGGCAATCTCGAACAGGCGAACGTCGAGGCGGTGACGGAGATTTCGAGCCTCATCGCCGCCCAGCGCGCCTACGAGATGAACGCCAAGGTCATCAACGCCGCCGACCAGATGCTGTCGGCCGCCGCCAACATCATCAAGTAGCGGGAGCCGACCGATGCTGCGCGCCCTTCTCCTCGTCGCCCTGCTTGCGCTCGCAGGGCCGCGCCCGGCGGCGGCCGCCGGCGATCCGCCTCCCCCCGCGCCCTCGCTCAAGGCCGACGCGACGGTCACAAGCGACATCGTGCGCATCGGCGATCTCGTCGAGAATGCGGGCGAGGCGGCGAACGTTCCGATCTTCCGCGCGCCGGACCTCGGACAAACCGGGACGGTGCGCACCGGGCAGGTGCTCGATGCGATCCGCCGGCACGGCCTCGTCGCCGTCGAGACGCACGGGCTGACGGAGGTGACGGTCACGCGGCGGGCCCGCGAGATCGGTCTCGAAGAGATCGAAAGCCGGATCGTCGCCGCGCTGGCGCAAAGATACGGGCTCGGCCCGGCCTCCGATCTCGCCGTGACCTTCGACCGCGACGCCCATCCGCTGCTGGTGGACCCCGCGGCCGGCGAGCCGCGCGTGCTGAGCGCGAGCTACGACCGCTATTCAGGCCGCTTCGACGTGACCTTCGTGGTGCCCGGCCGCGGCGGCGCCGCGCGGCAGAAGGCGCGCTATGTCGGAACGCTCGCCGAGACGGCCGAGGTCCCGACCCTGGCGCGGCCGCTCGCGCGCGGCGACGTCGTCCGCCCGGGCGACGTGAGGCTGGAGCGCCAGCCCAAGGCGAACATCCGGCCGGGAACGCTGACAAGCCTCGATCAGATCGTCGGCCTTGCGGCGCGGCACGCGCTGCGCGCGGGCCAGGCGCTGAGCGCCGCCGACCTGATGAAGCCGGAGCTCGTGGTCAAGAACGAGGCCGTCACCATCACCTACGAACGGCCCGGCATGGTGCTGAGCCTGCGCGGGAAGGCGCTCGAATCCGGGGCCGAAGGCGACGTCGTGACGGTGTTCAACGCGCAGTCGAAGCGCACGCTGCAAGGCGTCGTGGTCGGCCCCGGGCGCGTCAGTCTCGTCACCACTTTCGCATCGACCCCCGCCGGCGACGTCACGGGCTCGATCGCCGCCAAGGCGCCCTCCCCCCGCACCGAGTGACCATCATGTCTGCGAGACCCGCGTCCATGCCTGCTCTTCTGTTGCGCGCCGTCGCGCTCGCCTGCCTCTCGGCCACTCTCGGGGGCTGTGCGACGTGGGATCGGCTGAGGAACGTCGGCGAGCCGCCGAAGCTCTCGGAAATCGAAAATCCCGTCGCGCAGGCCGGCTACAAGCCGGTGCAGATGCCGATGCCCGCGCCGCAGCCCGCCGTGTACAATCCGAACTCGCTGTGGCGAAACGGCTCGCGCGCCTTTTTCAAGGACCAGCGCGCCCATCAGGTCGGCGACATCCTCACCGTCAAGGTGAAGATCACCGACAAGGCGGAGATCGAGAACGCCACCAAGCGTCAGCGCATCAACAAGGAGGATTCGGGCGTCACCGACTTTATCGGCAGCAAGACGATCGGCGCTCCCGCCCGGGCGATCCTCCCCGGGCGGATCCTCACCGCCGATTCGACCGCGAGCAGCGAAGGCCAGGGTTCGGTGAACCGCTCCGAGCAGTTGCAGACCAACGTCGCCGCCGTGGTGACGCAGGTGCTGCCGAACGGCAACCTCGTGGTCGAAGGCAAGCAGGAGGTGCGCGTGAACTTCGAGGTGCGCGAGCTGATCGTCGCCGGCATCGTGCGGCCCGAGGACATCGAGAGCGACAACACGATCGACTCGACCAAGATCGCCCAGGCGCGCATCGCCTATGGCGGCCGCGGCCAGATCACCGACGTGCAGCAGCCGCGCTACGGCCAGCAGGTGCTCGACATTCTCCTGCCGTTCTGACGGCCCGGGGTTCGTCGCGCGCCTTTCATGGGCTTCGCCGCCGCAGCGCGGCGACCGTTTCCGAGAGCTCCCCGCCGCCCCGCGTTCCGGAGGCGGAGCGGCGCCATGCGAGCGGCCTCCGGTCTCTCCCCGCCGGAGGCCGCAGCGCATGGCTTGCGCTTCGGGCTCCCTGCGCGCTCGGCGCCTGCGTTGACGCGGCCCGGCACCCACGCTTACCAAGCGGCGGCCTCTGGCCACCGATGAACGCCCCAGCGATCGCGCCGCAGGAGGGAGCAGACACATGCGCATCGTCGATTTGAGCCGCGAACTCTATCACCGCACGCCCACCTATCCGGGGCAGCCGCCGATCATCCACGGCGTCTGGAAAACGCACGCGGAGGCGTTCGCCGAATCCGGCAACGTGCAGGGCAACAGCGTGATGTACTTCTCGATGCCGGATCACGGCGGCACGCATATCGACGCGCCGCGTCATTTCGGGCCGGACGCCACGCCGATCGACGAGTACCCGCTCGAGAACTGCATCGTGCCGGGCATCTGCCTCGACCTGCGCCACATTCCGCCGCGGGCGGAGATCACCCCCGCCGACCTCGAGGCGGCCGTCGAGGCGGCGGGCGTCGCGATCCCGCAAGGCGGCACCGTGCTGCTCTGCACCGGCCACCACGCGCGCACCTTTCCGACGCCGGCCTATTCCACGGACAATCCCGGCGTCAACGTCGCCGCCACCGAGTGGCTGGCGCGACAGGGCATCGTTCACTTCGGCATCGATTCGATGCGGCCGGGCCCGGAGGGCGTTGTGAATGCGCTCGTGCACAAGGCCTGTCTCGAGCTCGGGATCACGCACATCGAGAGCCTGTGCAACCTCGAGGCGCTGATCGGCCAGGGCGTCTTCCGCTTCATCGGGCTGCCGCTCAAATGGCGCGGGGGCACCGGCTCGCCGATTCGCGCGGTCGCGGTGTTCGAGGACTGAACGATCCGCCACGAGCCCGTTCAGGCGCCGCCGGCCCCCCACGGGATGCGCGGCACCAGTGCCCCTCATCCCTTGGTGGCCCCAAGTGGAAGCGGGTCCCGCGTCTCACCGCGCCGCTTGCGCGCGGCACCCCCCGCGCGGGACACGCTGTGTACACTGAAACTGAAACTTGACCTGCGTAACTTGGAAGCACGGTAGAGCCGCATTGTCGAAGCGTGCCTCCCCGCTTCGCTTCGCGCCGCGGCGCCTGCACGGGTTGCGAATGATCGCACGGCGGATTTGGGCAGCGCCGCCGATTCGGAGCCCCTGTCGCACGGCGCTCCCGATCCCGCTGAGGTCGACGCGCGCCGGTCGCTCGACCTTGTCCGCCGCCCGTTCGCCTGGCCGCTGCGCCGACTCCCCGATGGCGTCGAAACGCGCGACGCGCGCGGCCGGCGGCGATTCCGCAGCCTTCGATCTTTGGCCGGCGCGTTCAGAAGCCGGTCAAGCCCCCCGCAACCGCGCGCCCGCCGCAGTTAGACGAACGGCCTGTTGACTCGTCCTCAGATCGCCCAGCACCATAGCATGGGGCAACAGCAAGGGAGCTGCTGGGGGAAGCGCTTATGTGGAATCAAGTTTACAACCCGCTGGACAATTCGTTTCTGTCGACGGTCGCAGCGGCGCTGCCGGTCGTCACGCTGCTCGTGCTGATCGCATCCAACAAGGTCAAGGCCCACATCGCCGCGATCGTCGCGCTGATCGTCGCCAATCTCGTCGCGATCTTCATTTTCACCATGCCTGCGGGCATGTCGCTGCGCGCCACCGCGCTCGGCGCGGTGATCGGCTTCTTCCCGATCGGCTGGATCGTGCTCAACGTGATCTTCCTCTACCGGCTGACGGTGGAGAAGGGCGCATTCAAGACGCTGCAGACGACGATCGGCGGCATCACGCAGGACCGGCGGCTCCAGCTCCTGCTGATCGCCTTTTCCTTCGGTGCCTTCTTCGAGGGGGCGTCGGGCTTCGGCACGCCGGTCGCGGTGACCGGCGCGATCCTCATCGGGCTCGGCTTCTCGCCCCTCGCGGCCTCGGGCCTCTCGCTCATCGCCAACACGGCGCCGGTCGCCTACGGCGCTCTGGGCACGCCGATCGCCGGCCTCGCCAGTGTCACCGGCATCGATCCCTATCTGCTCGGCGCCATGGTCGGACGGCAGCTGCCGTTCTTCTCGCTGATCGTGCCGTTCTGGCTGATCTGGGCCTTTGCGGGCTGGCGCGGCATGAAGGAGGTGTGGCCGGCCATTTTGGTCTGCGGCGTTTCCTTCGCGGTCCCGCAATTCCTGATCTCGAACTTCATCAATCCGTGGATCGTCGATATCGGCGCCTCGCTCATCTCCATGGGCTGCCTGGTCCTGTTCCTGCGGTTCTGGCAGCCGCGTGAGCTGTGGCTGTCTCCGGCCCTGCGCACGCATGACGAGTCGGCCGCGACCATGCCGGCTCAGCCCGCCACGAGCGGCCAGAATCCGACGAGGGCTCAGATTTGGGCCTCGCTTCTGCCGTGGATCATCGTGTGCGTCGTGCTGCTCGTCTGGGGTACGGACTGGTTCAAGGGCCTGGTCAATTCGTTCGCCACGTGGAGCTATCCGGTCCCGGGTCTCCATAATCTCATCAACAAGATGCCGCCGGTCGTGAGCAAGCCGACTCCGGAAGGCGCCGTGTTCTCCTTCACCTGGCTCTCCTATACGGGCTCGGGGATGCTGATCGCGGCGATCGTCGCCGGCCTGCTCATGGGCTTCTCGCCCGCGAAGCTCGTGAAGTCCTACGTCGAGACGATCAGGGTGTGCGCCTATTCGCTCATCACCATCTGCGCGATGTTGGCGATCGGCACCCTCACGCGGCTGTCCGGCATCGATGCGACGCTCGGCTTGGCATTCGCCGGCACCGGCGTGCTCTATCCGTTCTTCGGCACGCTGCTCGGCTGGCTCGGCGTCGCGCTCACCGGCTCCGACACGGCGTCGAACATCCTGTTCGGGAATCTGCAGAAGATTACGTCGGAGCAACTGGGCCTGTCGCCGATCTTGATGGGCGCGGCGAACTCGTCGGGCGGCGTCATGGGCAAGATGATCGATGCCCA
The DNA here is from genome assembly GCA_019689555.1 of Variibacter sp. Lineage (GTDB taxonomy): Bacteria > Pseudomonadota > Alphaproteobacteria > Rhizobiales > Xanthobacteraceae > JADGHE01. The sequence goes on from JADGHE010000061.1 coordinate 11,270, forward strand.
GTCGATCGTCGTCGCCTCGACTGCGACCAACTGGTTCGGGCACGAAGGCACGATCCTGCGCTTCGTGTTCTTCCACTCGATCTCGCTCGCCTGTCTCGTCGGCCTCCTGGTGATGCTGCAGGCCTACGTGTTCACCGGCATGATCGTGCACTGAATGCCACGGCGCACCGCCGCAACGAACAGCCCCGCGCGCGAGCGCGGGGCTTCCGTATTGCGAAGAGGTTTTTGTTGCTGCCCCCCGAGGCGGCCGCGCCGCGCGGCCCTCGCGGGGCGCCGCCGCCGTGAGGGACGCGCGCGGCCGCCAAATGCAGCCGTCAGAACCGATAGAACGCGGCCGGCGTGTCCACCATGATCTTGCGGCGCAGGGTCTCGTCCGTCACCCAGTCGCCGAAGGCATCGACGAGATCGCCATCGTTCGGATTGACGACGTATTTGTTGGGATGCGGCCAGTCCGTGCCCCACATGACGCGGTCGGGCGCGGCCTCGATCAGCGCCTGCGCCAAGGGCTTCACATCGTCGTAGGGCGGCAGGTCGGTCGCGCTCACGCGGTTGGCGCCGGAAATCTTGACCCACGTGTTGCCGCCGCGCACGAGCTCGAGCAGCGCCTGAAACCCCGGCGCCTTCACGCCGGCGCTTGCCGGCTGATAGGCGAAGTGGCCGATCGACATCGGCACCTTCACCGCGTTGAAGACCGGCATCAGGTCGATGATGTCCTTCCCCGGAAACAGCCACTCGATGTGCCACCCGAACGGGCGAATGCGCGCCTCGAGCTCGCCGATCCGGCCGACATCGATGGGCATGCCGCCTCTGTTGTCCGTGTTGAGGCGGACGCCCCGCACGCCCTGCGCGTCGAGCGCGGCAAGCTCGTCGTCGCTGATGTCGAGCGTGATCGCGACGACGGCGCGCGCGCGGTTCGGCGTCGCGGCGTTGAGCGCGGCCATGGCGTCGAGAATGGCGGAGTTGTCCGTGCCGTACACCGACGGCTGGGTGAACACCACGCGATCGATGCCGAGAGTCGCGTGCAGATGCTGGAGATCGGCGAGCGTCGATTCCGGCGGATCGTAGCCGCGCGCCGGCGACAGCGGATAGCGCTTCTCGAAGACATGGACATGCGTGTCGATCGCGCCCCGCGGCAGAACGATGGTGGGTTTGCGCGGGGTGCGCACGGGGGGCAGGCAGTCCCTGATCTCACTGGCCATGGCGCTCTCCGTATCTCGACCGCTCTTGGTGCCCACCGCGCGGGCGCCGCGACCGCATCGGCCGCGCGGGCGCTAGTTGTGCCGGTCAAAGGCCAGTAACACGCGGCGGAAGCGGCCGAAAGCCTCGCGCCTGCGGTCGCTTGGCTTTTCGCGGCAGCGCGGCCTAAGCTCCGCGCCGCGCGGCCGACGCGCGGACAACCGAGGTTTGGGATGATCGACCTTTACGCTCTCACCAGCCCGAACGTGCAGAAGATCTTCATCGCGCTCGAGGAGCTGGAGCTGCCGTACAACACCATTCTCGTCGACGTGTGGAAGGGCGAGCACTACAAGCCGGAGTTTCGCAAGCTCAACCCGAACGGAAAAATTCCCGTCATCGTCGACCACGACGGCCCCGGCGGAAAGCCCTACACCGTCTTCGAGTCCGGCGCGATCCTCATGTATCTCGGCGACAAGACCGGCCGGCTCTTCCCCCGCGAGACGCGGGCGCGCTACGACGTCATTCAATGGCTGATGATCCAGCTCACGGGCATCGGGCCGAACTTCGGCCAGCTCACGCATTTCAGACGGTTCGCCGGCCCCGGAAACGATTACGCCCTGAGCCGCTTCCAGACGGAGGTGCGCCGCCTCTACGACGTGCTCGAGCGCCGGCTCGGCGAAGCGCCCTATCTCGGCGGCGCGGAATACTCCATCGCCGACATCGCCACCTTCCCCTGGTGCCGCAATCACGACTTCCACAAGGTGAGCTTCGACGACCACCCGAACGTGGCGCGCTGGTTCGACGCGCTCGCCGCGCGGCCGGCGGTGAAGCGCGCGCTCGAAAAGGTGGACCGCATTCCGACGAGCCGGGACAGCGCCAAGCCCGAGGATCTCGATCGCCTCTTCGGCCGTGGCGCCTTCGCGCGTCCTTGAGAAGCGGACTTTGGACGAGCGCAAGCGCGTGAAGTGTGTGTGTACCGGACGCGGCGCAGTGCAAACGAAGCGGTGTGCCGCGCGCGGGACACGTTGTCGCCGCTCAAATCGAAATCGCCTAAGCCCGGTTTCGCTTCGCGGAGACGATGGTCCTGCGTGCAGGCGGCACCGCGTGGAGCGAGGCGCAAGACGGCGCCGGCCGGGCCGAACGAAGCGTCCCGCCGCGGGCCTCGCGCCGGCCTCTCCCCGTCCGCGGAGCGCCGCGCTTTTCGCGCCTGCGCGAACCGCTGCCCGGCACCCGGCGCAGCGCCCCGCCGCCGGCCGACGCCCTTTCGCCGAAAAGCCGCCCCCGCGACGGCGGTCAGTCGTCGCGATAGATGCGCTCGCGCCGCTCGTGGCGCTCCTGCGCCTCGATCGACAGCGTGGCGATCGGCCGCGCCTCGAGCCGGCGCAGCGAGATCGGCTCGCCCGTTTCCTCGCAATAGCCGTAGGTTCCGTCGTCGATCCGCGCGAGCGCAGCGTCGATCTTGGCGATCAGCTTGCGCTGGCGGTCGCGGGCACGCAGCTCGATCGCACGGTCCGTCTCCGAGGATGCGCGGTCGGCGATATCGGAATGGTTCTGGTTCTCGTCCTGCAGGTGCTGCAGCGTCTCCCTCGCCTCTTTGAGAATTTCCTCCTTCCAGGCCAACAGCTTGGCGCGAAAATATTCGCGCTGGCGCTCGTTCATGAAAGGTTCTTTTTCACTTGGCCGGTAACTTTTTTCTTTTTGCGCAGGCATACGCACCGACTCCCCCGTGCTTCCCTGTCCGCAACGCGAGCCGCTTTGGCGCGCGCTGGGCTTATAGTCGGGTGCCGCGCCAGCTTCAATATTCAAAAAGGAGCCAAGATGTCGGCCTCGCGACAGAGGCCCCGAAGGGCGCGGAAGGAGCTGGACCGGGCCGCCCCGGTCACGCAGGCCCGTCCCGCCCGGCGGCGGGCGAGAGCTTCGCGAGTTCCACGGCTGCGCGCAGCCGGACCTCGGCCAGGATGGCGTCGAGCCGTGAATCTCCCGAGGATTCCCCCATCGCGGCGGCGGCGGCCTCGAGTCGCGCCACATGGCCGGCGTGGAGGGTGCCGGCGAGGAGGCCGAGCTTGAGCTCTTCCAGCGCATCGAGGGTCGTGCGCCCCCGCTTTACCGCCCGCCTGCGCCGCTCGCTCGGATCGTCAAAGGCCTGAAGCGCGATCAGCGCGCCGATGCTCGCCGTGGCGCGCGGCGCCGCCGTGGCGGCGGGCCCCGGCGCCGCTCCGGCCTCCGCCACCGCGAAACCGCCCCCGGCGCTCCGCCGCGCCGGGGTCGCCGCCGCTGCAATGCCCGACCTCCTTGCCGGATCGACCCGCATCGCCGCCCCTCCTGCCCTGCAACCCGCGGCGAACCCTCGCGCGGTCATGGTTAATGCTTCCTTAACGCGGCCGGCAAGATTTGCCGGGTGGCGGCAAGGGCTGCCCCTAGGCCGCGGCACGCCCCCGCTCTGCCCCGGCGATTGTCCCGATTTTCCAATGACTTGGGCAAAATCCGCCGTGGCACGCTCCTGGCATTGCGGAAGGCGGGAGACTGCTGGGGAGCAGATCATGACGTTGTTGCAGGCGATCCGCACCGCGTTCGCCGCCGGCGCAGCCTTGATGCTCGCGTCGCTGCCGGCGCACGCGACGTCGCGCATCAAGGATCTCGCGAATGTCGAAGGGGTGCGGCAGAATCAGTTGATCGGTTACGGCCTCGTGGTCGGCCTCAACGGCACCGGCGACTCGCTCAACAACACGCCGTTCACCAAGCAGTCGCTTCAGGCGATGCTGGAGCGGCTCGGCGTCAACATCCGCGGCGCGGCGCTGCGCACCGGCAACGTCGCCGCCGTGATGGTCACCGCGAACCTGCCGCCGTTCGGCACCCAGGGCACGCGCATCGACGTCACCGTCTCGGCGCTCGGCGACGCGAAGAGCCTTCAGGGCGGCACGCTCCTGGTGACGCCGCTGCTCGGCGCCGACGGCAACGTCTATGCGGTCGCGCAAGGCTCGCTCGCGATCGGCGGCTTCCAGGCGGACGGCGAGGCGGCAAAGATCACGCGCGGCGTGCCCACCGTCGGCCGCATCGCCAACGGCGCCATCATCGAGCGCGAGATCGATTTTGCGCTCAATCGCCTGCCGCAGCTGCGGCTTGCGCTCCGCAACGCCGACTTCACCACCGCCAAGCGGATCGCCGCCGCCATCAACGACTTCATCGGCAAGCCGGCGGCGGAGCCGCTCGACCCCTCCACCGTGCAGCTCACGGTTCCGGAGCAGTATCGCGGCAACGTGGTGGCGTTCCTGACCGAGATCGAGCAGTTGCAGGTCGAGCCCGACCTCGCCGCCAAGATCGTCATCGACGAACGGTCCGGCATCATCGTGATGGGCCGCGACGTGCGCGTGTCCACCGTCGCGGTGGCCCAGGGCAATCTCACCGTCACCATCAGCGAAACACCGCAGGTGAGCCAGCCCGGGCCGTTCAGCGGCGGGCAGACGCAGGTCGTGCCGCGCACGCGGATCGGCGTGCAGGAGGACGGCAAGAAGCTGGCCGTGGTCAACGAAGGCGTTTCGCTCCAGCAGCTCATCGACGGGCTCAATGCGCTCGGCATCGGTCCGCGCGACCTCATCGCCATCCTGCAGGCGATCAAGGCCGCCGGCGCGATCCAGGCCGACCTGGAGGTGATGTGATGACGCACATTTTGCCCTCCGCCTCCCCGGGCGCCGCGCTGCGCGCCGCGGGCCTCGATCGCGCGCCGGCGGCGGCCAAGTCGGCTCCGTCCGCGCAGGAGCAAGCCCTGGCGGTGGCGCAGGATTTCGAAGCCGTCTTTCTCAATGCGATGATCCAGGAGATGTTCACGGGCATGGAGGGCGAAGGGCCGCTCGGCGGCGGTGTTGCCGGCGGCGTGTGGCGGTCGTTCCTGGCCGAGGAATACGCCAAGTCGTTCGCCAAAGCGGGGGGCGTCGGCATCAGCGCGGACGTCTACCGCACGCTTCTGGCGCAGCAGGAGGTGCGCGCGCGATGAACCGGCAGAGCGTAGCGGAGCCGACCGCAGAGAACGCGCCGACCGTCGAGACGCAGCACCTCGTCGCGGACGTCCTCGCCGCCATCGACGCGCTCGCGCCGGTGCTCGAGGAGGAAACGGCGCTGGTGCGCGCCGGCCGTCTCGCCGAAGCTGCCGCGCTGCAGCCGCGCAAGGCCGAGCTCGCCGCAAGCTACCTGACCGCCGGCCGCCGCCTGAGGAACGACGCCGCCCGCCGGGGCGCGCCCGCGCCGGCGGCTCTTGCGGCCGCGCGCGAGCGCCACGACGCCCTGCGCGCGCTGCTGCAGATGAACATGACCGTCATCGCCACGGCCCATGCGGTCGCCGAGGGCCTGATCCGCGGGGCGGTCGCGGAAGCGTCCCGCCGCAAGGCGCCGAGCACCTACGGTGCCGCCGGCCGTCCCCGCGAGGCGCCGGCGCGCAGCGCGCAGCCGGTCGTCTTCAACCGCAACTGCTGATCCTCCGCGCGGCGCAGGCCGCCATGAGCCCTCACCGCGCCATCGGCGTCCCGGATGCCGTGTCGCGCAAGCGCGCAAGCGCGGACGCGATGCACGGCTGGTCCGGGCGCTCGGTTTCGGAGGCGGCGGCTGGATTGAGCCCCGCCGCACGGCTGCCGAATCCGGGCCGCGCCTGCGCGGCCGACCCGCGAGCGGCCGGGTCCCCCCGGACGCCGCCGGCGCCGGGGCTTTTGCGGCCATGGTTAGCAACCCGTAAAATAAGAACGAAATTTTCGAGCTTTTTCGTACACTTAGGGTAAGGTTAACCACGTTCTTTTACGGCGCATAGAAGGGTCCTGTGGGCATAATCTGGTCGCCGTCGATCGTTGAGGTCGCCGGCAAGTTGCCAGTACGGCTTTCGACCAGAAAGGTTCCACTATGACTTCCAGCATTACTCTGTCGGCCGGTGTCCGGCAGAACCTGTTGGCTCTTCAGAAGACCGCAGAGCTGATGAGCGTAACGCAGAACCGGCTCGCAACCGGCAAGCGCGTCAACTCCGCCCTCGACAATCCGACCAACTACTTTACC
>JADGHE010000021.1 GCA_019689555.1 Variibacter sp.
CAGCATGGCCCCCGGCCTGCGCGATCGAGCCCCGACGGCGCCGGCGCGCCGCCGCCGCAGCCCCCCTCCTCGCCCCTCCCTTCCAGAGGGAGGCGCATCAATCCCTGGAAGCGCGCCGGGAAGAGCGTCGCCGGCTGCACGGGCGCGCGCACGGCGGCGTCACGACGCGGGCTTGATGAGGACCGTGAATCCATAGCGCTCGAAGATCGCTCTGACCGCGGCGCTGCGCAGAAAAGCGAGGTAACGCATGGCTTCCGGCCTCGCCGTCTTCGTCGCCGCCGCCGGATAGATAATGGGGGGATGGGACGACTCGGGGAAATGGCCGATGATCTTCACGCCGGGGTCGATTTTCGCGTCGGTCTCATAGACGATGCCGAGCGGCGCTTCGTTGCGGCCGACCAGCGCGAGCGCCGCGCGCACGTTTTCCGTCATCGCGAGCTTCGGCTCGACCGCCGGCCAGACCCCGAGGGATTCGAGCGCCGCCTTGGCATACCTCCCGACCGGCACGGCGCGCACGTCGCCGACGGCGATGCGGCCGCCGCCCGCGAGCTTCGCCAGATCGAATCCGCTCTCGATTCTGATCTCGGGAAGCGGCGCGTCCTTCGGCGCGATGAGCACCAGCCCGTTGCCGAGGAGATTGACCCGCGTGCCCTCCGCGATGAGGCCCTTGCGCGCGCCATAGTCCATCCAATCGAGGTCGGCCGAGACGAAAACGTCGGCGGGCGCGCCCTGCTCGATCTGCTTCACCAGCGCCGAGCTCGCGGCATAGCTGGTCACGGGCTTGATTCCGGTCGCTTGCGCGAAGGCCGCGTTCGCCTCGTCGAGCGCGTTCTTCAGCGACGCGGCGGCGAATACGAGGAGGATCTGTTCCCGCGCCTTCGCCGGCCGCAGGCCGACGGCCGTCAGCGGCAGCGAGGCTGCGAGCACCAGGGCTGCGACGACGAGCCTGATCATGGCGGCACTCCGATGCCGACAGCGCGCCGCGCGCGCTGGGAGCCGTTCACGTCTCTGGTTTGGAGAAGACCGCCCGGGACCGCCGTTCCGGGCCTTGCGCGGCGGGCGCGCAGCGCGCCGCGAGGTCGTAGACCAAGCCTACCAACGGACGAAGGGAATTGCCAAGCCGCCAAGGCGCTCGCACACTGAAAGCGCAAGAGAGTGTCGGGGCCCGGTTCATGGCGCAGGCGGCGGCGATCGAAGGCGAATACGACTACATCGTGATCGGAGCGGGTTCGGCCGGCTGCGTGCTCGCCAACCGTCTTTCCGCCGATCCGGGCGCGCGCGTGCTGGTGCTGGAAGCCGGCGGCCGCGACAACTGGATCTGGTTCCACATCCCCGTCGGCTATCTATTCGCGATCGGCAATCCCCGCTCCGACTGGTGCTTCAAGACAGAGCCGATCAAGGGCCTGAACGGGCGCAGCCTGAACTACCCTCGCGGAAAGGTGATCGGCGGCTGTTCGTCGATCAACGCCATGATTTACATGCGCGGCCAAGCCGCCGATTACGATCATTGGCGCCAGCTCGGCCTCGCCGGCTGGGGATGGGAGGACGTGCTGCCCTATTTCAAGCGGCACGAGGACCATTTTCTGGGGCCGAGCGAGATGCACGCCGTCGGCGGCGAGCTGCGCGTCGAGGCGCCGCGCGTCACCTGGGCGGTCATCGACGCCTGGCGCGCCGCCGCCGAGCAGGCCGGCGTGCCGCGCGTCGACGATTTCAACCGTGGCGACAACGAGGGCTCCTGCTATTTCCACGTCAATCAGAAGCGGGGCCGCCGCTGGTCGGCGGCGCGCGCGTTCCTCAAGCCGGCGCTGAGGCGGCCCAATCTGCGGCTCGAGACCGGGTGCCTCGTCGAGCGCATTCTGTTCGAGGGCCCCCGCGCCGTCGGCGTCCGCTGGCGCCGCAACGGCGAGACGCAGAGCGCCCGCTGCCGCGGCGAGGTGGTGCTTTCGGCCGGCGCCATCGGCTCACCGCAGATTCTGGCACTCTCCGGCGTAGGTCCCGCCGCGCAGCTTCGCCAGCACGGCCTTGCGGTGGTGCTCGACAGGCCGGGGGTGGGCGCCAGCCTGCAGGACCACCTGCAGCTTCGGCTGATCTACAAGATTGCAGGCCTCAAGACGCTCAACGAGACCTACCACTCGCTTCTCGGCCGCGCCTTCATGGGCCTCGACTACGCGCTGCGGCGGCGCGGGCCGCTGACGATGGCGCCCTCCCAGCTCGGCGCCTTTACCCGATCGGACCCCGGTCAGGAGCGCGCCAACATCGAGTTCCACATCCAGCCGCTCTCGCTCGACAAGTTCGGAGATCCGCTGCACACCTTTCCGGCCATCACCGTGAGCGTCTGCAATGTGCGGCCGACGAGCCGCGGCTTCGTGCGCCTCAGCTCGCCCGATCCGGCGGACGCCCCGGCCATTCAGCCGAATTACCTTGCGACCGACGAGGACCGGCGCGTCGCCGCCGACTCGATCCGCGTCGCGCGCCGGATCATGGCCCAGCCGGCCCTGCGCCCCTACCGGCCGGACGAATATCTGCCCGGCGAGCGCGTGTCGAACGAGGACGAAGAGGCTCTCGTCCGCGCCGCGGGCGACATCGGCACCACCATCTTTCACCCTGTGGGGACGGCCAAGATGGGCCTGGCAAGCGATCCCACCGCCGTCGTCGACGAACGGCTGCAGGTCATCGGCCTCGAGCGCCTGCGCGTCGTCGACGCCTCCGTCATGCCGACCATCACGTCCGGCAATACCAATGCACCGACCATGATGATCGCCGAGAAGGGTGCTGCCATGCTGCGCGAAGACGCGCGCCGTTAGCGCCTTTCCTGCGCGTTTGTGCCCGCGCCGAAGGCGGCGTGCGAAGGGAATGCGTCTGGCGCGCGATGCCACCCGCGAACGTGGGGCCTGCAGGTCTTGCCGGGCGCGGCCGCGCGCCGAACCGAAAGGGGGTCGGCGGTTGAGGGTGTTGTCCGTCTCGCCGACAATCCGCAACGGACGCGAGAGGTCGATTCATGATAGGCGATTACATCGTGCTCGCGGCGATTGGATTCGTCGCGCAGTGTGTGGACGGCGCGCTCGGCATGGCGTTCGGCGTCATCTCCAATTCCGCGCTGCTGACGATGGGGATCGCGCCGGCGCAGGCGAGCGCCATCGTGCACACGGCCGAGGTGTTCACGACTGCAGGCTCGGCCGTGTCGCATTTGTACCACCGGAACGTGGACTGGCGGCTCGTCTGGCGGCTCGGCGTTCCCGGCGTGCTCGGTGCGATCCTCGGGGCCACGGTGCTGTCGAACGTCGACAGCCGAATCGGCCGCCCCGTCATCGCGGTCTATCTGCTCATCATGGGGGTCCTCATTCTCCTGCGGGCCACGCGGACCCTGACGCCGCGGGAGGCACCGGCGAAGTGGACGCCGGCGCTGGGCCTGGGCGGCGGCTTTCTCGATGCGAGCGGCGGCGGCGGCTGGGGGCCGCTCGTGACCTCGACGCTGATCGGTTCGGGCCACGCCGCGCGCACCACCATTGGCTCCGTCAACGCGACCGAGTTCTTCGTCACGGTGGCGGCGGCGACGACGTTCTTCATCGAACTCGGCGCCTCGCCGATCTACCAGCTCACGCCGCTCGTGATCGGCGGGCTGCTCGCCGCACCGCTCGGCGGCTGGATGGCGAAACACGCGCGCCCGCGCCTGCTGATGGCGCTCGTGGGCCTGCTCGTGATCGGCCTTTCGGTCTGGCAGCTGGTGCGCCTTCTCGGGCCGGCCTGAGGAGCCGCGACGGCCGCCCGTCGTTCAGGGCGCTATCAGCACCTGCCGGCATTCGGAAGGCAGATCCGAGAGCTTGACCGGCCGTTCCGGGCCCTTCGGTTTCGGCTTCGGGTGCAGCACCGCGTCGCTGAACCACCAGTCGAGCTCCGGCCCGCAGCCGTCCCCCGGCGGAGGCTCGGGCTGGCTGGTGCAGCCGGGGCTGTCCTTCGGACAGCGTATGCGGATGTGGAAGTGGGAGTGGTGCCCGTAGTACGGCCGCACCTTGTGCAGCCACGAGCGATCGCCCGCCGCTTCGCGGCACAGCGCCTTCTTGATCGCTGCGTTGACGAAGATGCGCTCGACCTCGGGTTCCTCGGCGGCGGCCTTGATGACGGCGCCGTGGCCGGACGTCCACACTGCGGGGTCGACGTCCTTTCCGTCCGGGGCCACGACGCTCGTCGGCGGCATGTCCTCCCGCTCCTGCGGGGTGAGGATGCGGTCCGGCATCGGCGAAAGCCACACATCCGCGTCGAGCCCGACCTGGTGACTGGCGTGGCCTGTGAGCATCGGGCCGCCGCGCGGCTGCGCGATGTCGCCGATGAGGAGGCCCGGCCAGCCGGCAACCTCCGGGACCTTGTTGGCCAGCCGTTCCAGCAGCGCGATCAGATCGGGATGGCCCCAGTTGCGGTTGCGGGAAAGTCGCATGACCTGCCATGTCGGGCCGTCGACGGGCAGCGCGACCGCGCCGGCAAGGCAGCCCTTGGCGTAGAAGCCGATGGCACGGGGGCTCATCGCGTCGGCGGGCAGGCTCCTTGCGCCGAACAATTCCTTGGCCGGCGCATCGAGATTGGGCGGGATGGAGGCCAGCGCATCCATCGCCCCGCCTTCGGCGCCCGAGCAGACAAGGGCGGCCGCCGCCGCAAGCGCCGTCAGCATTCTCCTCCCCAAAATCATGCCTGTCTCCCGGCTAGCGCACCTTTTGAGACTCAGGGGCCGCTGCGACTCCGAAAGCCGCTTGTGCATATGGACCATGAAGGCAGCGCCAAACAATGGCGTCGCCAGGTTGACGAGAGGAATGGTCGCGAAGGCCGCGATCACCAAGCCGGCGAAAAAGACCTGCCCGGCATGGCGCCGCCGCAGCGCCTTGGCCTCGGCGGGGCTGCGGAACCGCATGGCGGCGAGGTCAAAATATTCGCGCCCGAGCAGAAAGGCCGTGGCGAGGAAGAACACCACCGCGCCGAGCCCGCCGACCAGGAGGAACGGAGCCGCGCACACATAGACGGCGAGCGCCAGCAGTGCCGCCCTGCCCCCTTCGAACAGCGCGCTGATGACCGGCAGATCCGCCCCGGGCGGATCACAGGGATAGTGCTCGCGCTCCACCGCGGCGGCGATCTCGTCGGCGAAGAAGCCGGCGACCAGGGCCGTCACGGCGGGCATCAGGAAAACCATTCCGGCGACGAGGCCCAAGCTTGCGAGCACGGTGAGCGCGAGCTCGAGCAGATCGACCGCCCAGCGGTAGGCGCCGTCGAGATACGCCTCGATCCATGCGACGCCCCTTTCGAGCGCCGCCGCGAACAGGCGCTGCAGGGCGACGCCGACGACGATCAGCAAGGCGAGCGCGGCCCCGGCCGACTTGAGAAGCACGGCCCGGAAGGACGGCGACAAGATCTGCGCCAGCGCGCGTGCGGCGGCTCTCAGCATCGACGGCTCCACGGCAGGACCGCTGAAACTCGCATGGAATCGCTTTTCGAGAGGCGGCGCCCCCTCCCCGACCGCTGGCGCGGTCCACCTTTCCTTTCAAGCGGGGGAGAAATTGAGGCGGGCCTGCGTTCCCTCCCTCTCCCGGCTCACCCCTGCCGGGGACGGTCTGGGGGTGGCCCGCCGCAAAGCGAAAGCGTCCGGGGGACCGAATCGGGGGCCTCATGGACCGTTGCAGGCGCGCCGGCACGGCGGGGCGGCGCCGGCGCCCAACGCGCCGGTTTTGCCCGTTGCGTCCATGGCGGCCGCCCGGCAATGTGCATGCGATCCAGAGGCAGTTCGACATGCAGCGCTTGAGCCGCCGCGCCTTCCTCGCCGCCGGCGCGGCCATGGTGATACGGCCGGCCCTGGCCGCCGGGTCGGATTTCTACGACGTGATCGTGGTCGGCGCGGGCGTAGCCGGAATCGCGGCTGCGCGCCGGGTCGCGGCGGCCGGGCGCCGCGTCGCGGTGCTCGAGGCGAGCGAGCGGATCGGCGGGCGGTGCTTCACCGACACGCAGATCTTCGGCGTGCCCTATGACCGGGGAGCCCGCTGGATCTACCGCTCGGACGTCGATGCCCTGGCGAAGCTCGGCCGCGGCGCCGGGCTCGACGTCTACGACGCGCCGTTGCGCCAGAAGCTGCGGATCGGCTGGCGATTCGCCCGCGAGGGCGAGGTCGAAGGCTTCCTCGCCGCCCTCGTGCGCGCGAACCGCGCGATGGCCGACGCAAGCCGCGCCGGCCGGGACATGGCGGCCGTGCAAGCCCTGCCGAAGGACCTGGGCGACTGGCGCGCGACGGTGGAATTCGCGCTCGGGCCGCTCTTCTGCGGCAAGCGCCTCGCGGACGTGTCGGTCCAGGACCTGGCGCGCGCCGCCGAGCGTGACAGCCCCGCCTTCTGCCGCCAGGGCTGCGGCGCGCTCGTCGCCAAGCTGGCGGAAGGTCTCGCTGTTTCGCTGTCGACGCCGGTGCGCCGCATTTCCACATGGCGCGGCATCTCCTACGTCGAGACGCCGAAGGGCACGCTGCGCAGCCGCGCCGTTATCGTCACTGCCTCGACCGGCGTGCTCGCCGCGGACAAGATCCGCTTCGAGCCGCACCTGCCGAAGAGCCACGTCGACGCCCTATCGAAGCTGTCGCTTGGCCATTACGAGCGGGTGGCGATCGAGCTCGAAGGCAATCCGCTCGGCCTCGAACCCGACGATTTCGTTCTCGAAAAGACGGCCGAGGGGGAGAGCGCCGCCCTGCTCGCCAATGTCGGCGGCACGCCCCTCTGCTTCGTCGATCTTCCCGGGGCGGTGGGCCAGTCGCTGCTCGCGCAAGGGGAGGACGCCATGCGCGCCTATGCGATCGAGTGGCTCGCGCGCCTGTTCGGCAGCGACTTCAAGCCGGCGGTCCGGCGCACGCACGCGACGCGTTGGGGGAAGGACCCGTGGTGCCTCGGCGCCTTCGCGGCCGCGGCGCCGGGCGGCCAGGCGGCGCGCAAAGTGCTCATGGAGCCCGTTCGCGACCGCGTGTTCTTCGCCGGCGAGGCGGTGCACGAGACGTTGTGGGGCACGCTGGCGGGTGCGTGGGAATCGGGCGAGCGCGCGGCGGACGCCGCGCTCAAGCAGATTTCCGGCGGTGGGTTGCGGGAGCGGTCCAACCGCCCGGCGGCGAAGCGGCCCGTGCGCGCCCCCGCCCCCGAGCCGGAGCGCCCCAGCGGCGGCTTTTGGATCTTTCGCTGAGCCCGCTCCGGCCCGGGCCGGTTCGAGACGTCCGATCCGATCTGGGAGGTGGTATTCGCCCCGCATGCGCTTTACATTAGGGGCGCGGACGCTGCGGGGCGCGACGGAGTCAAATGTCCCCGGGGCCTTATCGATCCTGAAGGGAGCTGTCCCTGGCCTTGCCCGTGGGCTTGGCCATATGGCGCCCACCTACTTTGTAGGTCTCCCGGGATCGAGCACTCCGACGGCCATCGCGGCTCCGCACTTTGCATTGTTCTGTTTCGCGCGGCAGGGACGCGTTGCGCCGTCTGTGGTGACGGACGAGGGGGCGCGCCGATGTCGCCACGACGACATTGACCAGAAGCGCCTGCCCGTGCCCCAACCGGTTCTCGACGACGATCCGATCCTTTTGCGCAAAGCGGCCTTGCGGGCCGCGGCGCTGGCGCGGCGCGACGACATTCCCGCACCCGCCCGGGCGGACGCCGCCGAGGCGATCGCGTCGCGGCCGCTGCCGGTCGCCATAGGGCCGGGAACGGTCGTGTCGGGCTTCATGCCGATTCGCAGCGAGATCAGCCCCCTGCCGCTGATGCGGCGGTGCGCCGCCGCGGGCGCCCAGCTTGCGCTGCCGGCGATCGCCGGGCGCGGCCGGCCCCTCGTGATGCGCGCCTGGTCGTTCGGCGAACCGCTCGTGCGCGGCCAGTGGGGCATCCGCGAACCTGCCGCCGACGCGCGGCCGCTCGCGCCCGACGTTCTCCTCGTGCCGCTCGCGGCATTCGACCGGCGCGGCCGCCGGATCGGGTACGGCGCCGGCTATTATGATATGACGCTCGCACAGTTGCGGGCGACCAAGCCCGTCGTCGCGATCGGCGTCGGCTTCGCGGCGCAGGAGGTTGAGGAGGTGCCGACCTTGGCCCATGACCAGAGCCTCGATTTCGTGCTGACCGAGCGCGAGTTCATTGACTGCCGCGATTCCTGACCGACGCATGCGCATCCTTTTCGTTGGAGACGTTGTCGGGCGCAGCGGGCGCATGATCGTTCACGAGCGGCTGCCCGGCCTCGTCGCCGACTGGAAGCTCGACTGCGTGATCGTCAACGGCGAGAACGCCGCCGGCGGGTTCGGCATCACCGAGACCATCTACCGGGACCTGATCGAGTGGGGTGCGGACGCCATCACGCTCGGCAATCACGCCTGGGATCAGCGGGAGGCGCTGGTGTTCATCGAGCGCGCGCCCAATCTGATCCGCCCGCTCAACTATCCGCCGGGCACGCCGGGGCGCGGCGCGGCGCTGATCACGGCCAAGAACGGGGCGCGCGTGCTCGTCATCAACGCGCTCGGCCGCATCTTCATGGAGCCGCTCGACGATCCCTTCGCGGCGATCGAGCGCGAGATCGAGGCCTGCCCCCTCCGGCAGGGCGCGGACGCCATCGTGGTCGACTTCCATGCCGAGGCGACGTCGGAAAAGCAGGCCATCGGCCTTCATTTCGACGGCCGGGTGAGCCTCGTCGTCGGCACCCACACGCACGTGCCGACCGCCGACCAGCGCATTCTGGCCGGCGGCACCGCCTTCGTGTCCGACGTCGGCATGACGGGCGATTACGACTCGGTCATCGGCATGGCGAGAGACGAGCCGCTGACGCGCTTCCTGCGGCGCATCCCTTCGGCCCGCTTCGAGCCCGCCCTGGGGCCGGCCACGCTGTGCGCGGTCGCGGTGGAGACCGACGATTCGACCGGTCTTGCGCGCATGATCGCCCCGGTCCGGATCGGGGGCCGCCTGGAGGCGACCATTCCCGACTTCTGGGCCTGAAGGCCGCTCCCGACGCAAGGCGCGGGTGACATCCATCGCGGCGGGCCTCTTGCGGACCGGGGCCTCTTGCGGGCCGGCGCCCTCCTGGATTTTGCCGCGGCGCCATCCTATAAGCGCGCCGTCACAACAATGTCTGCCGCCGTCCGCCGCGCCTGCCGCCGCGCGGACGCGTGCCTTGTCGGACAGACCACGGGACACCCTTATGGCCGGCCATTCGCAATTCAAGAACATCATGCACCGCAAGGGGCGCCAGGACGCGGTGCGCTCGAGGGTCTTTTCCAAGCTCGCCCGCGAGATCACGGTGGCGGCGAGGCTCGGACTGCCCGATCCTGCGATGAACCCGCGGCTGCGCGCGGCCGTGCTCGCCGCGCGCGCCGAGAACATGCCGAAGGAAAACATCGAGCGCGCGATCAAGAAGGCGCAGGGCAGCGAGAGCGAGAGCTACGACGAAATCCGGTATGAAGGCTACGGGCCGGGCGGCGTCGCCATCATCGTCGAGGTGCTGACCGACAACCGCAACCGCACCGCCTCCGACGTGCGCTCGACGTTCACGAAATACGGCGGCAACCTTGCCGAAACCGGCGCGGTGTCGTTCATGTTCGACCGGGTCGGCCTCGTGGAGTTCGATCCGAAGGTCGCGAGCGCGGATGCGATGCTCGACGCGGCGATCGAGGCCGGCGCCGACGATGTGGTGTCGACCGAAACCGGCCACGAAATCTACACCTCGCCGGAGTCGCTTGCCGAGGTCGCGAAGGCCCTGGAGGCCAAGTTCGGCGAGCCGCGCAAGGCCGCGCTGACGTGGAAGCCGCAGACCACGGTCGCGGTCGATGACGAGCAGGGCGAGAAGCTGCTCAAGCTCATCGAGGCGCTCAACGAGCACGACGACGTGCAGAACGTCTACAGTAACTTTGAAATCTCCGACGCCCTCGTTGCGCGCATGAGCGCGTAGCGGTCCATCTCTCCCATTCGCAGGAGGCGCCGTTGCACAGCGTGGCGCGCGCCCGCTTCCCGGTCACGGTCAGCCTCGCGATCCTCGTCCTGGCGCTGGCCTTCGTGTCGCTCGGGGTCGGCGCGGTCGCCCTGTCGCCGCGCGCCGTCCTTGCGGCGTTGTGCGACGGCGAGGGCGTCTCCGGCCTGATCGTGCGCGAGATACGCCTGCCGCGAACGCTGCTCGCGCTGCTGATCGGGGCCACCTTCGGGCTCTCGGGGGCGGCGCTGCAGGGGCTCTTGCGCAATCCGCTGGCGGAGCCGGCCTTGTTCGGCGCGCCGCAGGCCGCAGCCGCCGGCGCGTCGCTGGTCATCGCCTTCGGCTTCGCGCCGGTGACCTCGCTCGCCGTGCCGATCGCCGGCATCGCGGGCGCGCTCGCCTCGATCGCCGGCCTCGTCGCCATCGCCGGCCGGCGCGCGAGCCTCACCGTGACGCTGCTCGCCGGCCTCGCGCTCGCGAGCTTCGCCGGCGCTGCGACGGCGCTCATTCTCAATCTCGCGCCCAACCCGTACATCGCGCTTGAGATCGCCTTCTGGCTCCTTGGCTCGCTCGAAGACCGCAGCCGGGAGCATGTGCTGCTCGTTGCACCGTTCCTGGTGGCGAGCTGGGCGATCCTCGCGCCGCAGGCGCGCGCCTTTCGCGCCTTGACGCTCGGCGAGGACGCCGCCGCCTCGCTCGGCGTCGACGTCGCGCGCACGCGCCTTGCGGTCGTGATCGGCGTCGCGACCGGCATCGGCGCCGCCATATCGGTCACCGGAGCGATCGGCTTCGTGGGGCTGGTCGCGCCGCATCTCGTCCGCCGCGCCGTCGGGTCCGATCCGGCGCGCATCCTGGTTCCCGCGGCGCTCGCCGGCGCGGCCCTGCTGCTCGCCGCCGACATCGCGGTGCGACTCGTGCCGGCCGCCGTCGAGATCAAGGTTGGGGTGGCGACGGCGCTCGTCGGAGTGCCGTTCTTTTTGGCGATGATCTTCGGCGAGCGCCGCGCGCTCGAAGGCGCGCCCGCATGAGCGAAAGGACGCCAGCTCCCCTGCTCGCGGCGCGCGACGTCGCCGTGCGGCTCGGCCGCCGGCGCGTTCTCGACGGCGTGGCCATCGCCCTCGACCGCGGCGAGATCGTCGCCCTGGTGGGCCCGAACGGGGCGGGCAAGACGACGCTGCTGCGGGCGCTCGCCGGCCTCGTCGACGCTGCGGGGAGCATAGCGGTCGCAGGCCGGCCGCTCGCCCGGATGGCGCCGCGCGAGCGGGCCCGCCTCGTGGCTTACCTGCCGCAGGGCCATGTCTTCCACTGGCCGCTCGCGGCCGCCGAGATCGTGGCGCTGGGCCGCCAACCGCACGCCGACCCGTTCGCCCGTACGACCGAAGCGGACCGTGCGGCGGTGGCGCGGGCGCTCGCCGCGACGGGGACGACCGCGTTCGCGGAGCGTCCGGTCACCACCCTTTCCGGCGGCGAGCGCGCCCGCGTCGCGCTCGCCCGGGCCCTCGCGACCGAGGCCCCCATCCTGCTCGCCGACGAGCCGACCGCCTCTCTCGACCCGCGCCACCAGCTTCTGATCATGGAGCAGCTGCGGGAGGCGGCGCGCGCGGGGGGCGCGGTGCTGGCGGCGACCCACGATCTTGCGCTCGCGGCGCGCTTTGCCGACCGCGTGGCGGTGATGCAGGCCGGGCGGCTCGTCGCGAATGCGCCGCCCGCCGAAGCGCTCTCGGCGGAGCGGATGGCCGCGGTGTTCGGCGTGGAAACCGTGTTCGTGGAGGCCGGCGGCGCGCGCGTGCCGATCGTTCACAGGCCGCTGTGACGGTGCCCGGAGGCGCGTCCGGCGCGCACGCTCCGGATCCGCTTCAGCCACCGGCGGATGCGGGCCTTCAGCGTGGCGGGCGCGCCCTCCTCGTCGGCATGCTCGGCGAGGTCGAGCCCCACCGTTTTCACCCGGCCGTCCACGATCTGGTCGGCGATCAGCTTGATCGCGCCCAGAGGCAGCGTGTCGCCCTCATGCGGATCGCCGTTCAACTGGGCGTCGAACCAGTCGGCGAGGGTCTTTGACGCCTCGTCGGCGCCGACCTGCAGACCGTAGATCTCGGCGAGCGCCCCGATCGTCGCTTCGCCCGGCACGAAGAAATCGCCGAGCAGCCGCTCGTCCGGCGCGGCCGGCGCCGGCATGTCGACGAAGAAACGGTCGAGCGCCTGCGCCTTCTCGGGCGGAGCGAGGAAGTAGGCGTAATCGCCCTCGCGGATCTCGCCGGCTTCGGCGGGCGACAGCACCCGCTCGTTGCGCACCACCAGCGCGAGCTTGGCCCAGGACGGAATGAGGCGCCGGCGCAGATAGAGGCTGTTCGCGCGCACCAGATAGCCGACCAGCTCCTGCTCGAGCTGCCCCGGGAGGTCGAGATCGACCCGATGCGGCGGAGCATCGAGGCGCGGCAGCGCGACCTGCAGGCGGTTCGCCGCGTAGGACAGCGTCCAGCCCTGCACGAGCAGGGAGACGAGCACCACCACGAAGGCGACGTCGAAGTAGATGTAGGCCTTGGGCAGGCCGACCAGCAGCGGGATCGAGGCGAGGAAGATGCCGACCGCCCCGCGCAGGCCGACCCACGAGATGAAGAGCTTGTCGCGCCAGGCATAGCGGAACGGCGCGAGGCAGAGAAACACCGCGACCGGCCGGGCCAGGAACATCAGCGCGGCAGCCACCGCGAGCGCCGGGAGGAGCGTCGCCGGCAGCCGCTGAGGCCAAGCGAGGAGGCCCAGAATGACGAACATGACGATCTGCGCGAGCCACGTCACCGCGTCGAGGAAGACGATGACGGTGTTGTGCGCCCGCGTGGGGTGGTTGCCGACCACGAGACCGGCCACATAGGCGGCGAGATAGCCGGAGCCGTGCATCGCCTCCGCAACGCCGAAGATCACGAGCGCGGCGGTGGCGGCGAACGGTCCGTGCAGGCCCTGCGGCAAGCCGGAGCGGTTGAGGAGAAAGACCGCGCCGCGCCCGCCCGCTATGCCGACGACGAGGCCGAGGACCGCTCCTTGGGCGAATCGGGCGGCGGCCATCTGCCATGTGGCGCCTCCCGCCAGCAGGATCTGAACCAATAGGAGAGTGAGAAAGATCGCGAACGGATCGTTGGTGCTGGACTCGACCTCGAGCGTCGCGCCGACGCGGGGGCGCAGGCGCAGCCCGCGCGTGTGCATCAGGAAAAACACCGCCGCGGCGTCGGTCGAGGCGATGACGGCGCCGACCAGCAGCCCTTCGACCCAGCCGGCGTCCAGGACGAACATGGCCACCGGCGCCACGATCGCGGCGGTGAGCAGCACGCCCACGGTGGCGAGCAGTCCCGCCGGCGCGAGCACGCTGCGGAACGTCGGCAGGCGCGTGCGCAGCCCGCCGTCGAAGAGGATGAGCCCGAGCGCGACCGCGCCTACGGTGTAGGCGGTGCGAACGTCGTTGAACTCGATTCCTGCGGGACCCGATTCCCCCGCCAACAGGCCGATGAGAAGGAAGACGAGCAGCAGCGGCGCGCCGAACCGCATCGCGATGAGGCTCGACACGATGCCCGCAAGGACCAGCAGCGCGCCGAGCAGGATCGTGAGGCTGACGGTGTCGAGCGCGGCCATGCCATCCTTTCATCACGAGCGGAGCGGAGCGGGATGCAAGTCCAATCTATCCTTGCGCAGCTCTATCCTTGCGCAGCCGAGGCTGCGCAAGGACGCGATTAGGGACTTTCCGCTCGACCGAGCGGGCGGCGGGCCGACGCTGCCGGGGGCAGAGCGCCTCTGAAGCCGAGGCGCCTCAGAACGCCACCTTGTCGCCGCCCTTGAGCGCGAGAATCTCGCGCGCCTCGTCGGGCGTCGCCACTTCGAGGCCCAGTCCCTCGATGATCTGGCGCACCTTCCTGACCTGCTCGGCGTTCGACTTCGCGAGCTGGCCGGGCCCGATCCACAGCGAATCCTCGAGGCCGACGCGGACGTTTCCGCCCATGGCCGCCGCCATGGCGGCGATCGGCATCTGATTGCGGCCGGCGCCGAGCACCGACCAGCGGTACTGGTCGCCGAACAGGCGGTCCGCCGTGCGCTTCATCATCATCACATCCTCGGGATGCGTGCCGATGCCGCCGAGGATGCCGAAGACCGACTGCACGAACAGCGGCGGCTTGACCAAGCCGCGATCGAGGAAGTGCGCGAGGTTGTAAAGATGCGCGATGTCGTAGCACTCGAACTCGAAGCGCGTATCGTTCCCCTGGCAGGTCTTCAGGATGTATTCGATGTCCTGGAAGGTGTTGCGGAACACGAGGTCGCGCGTGTTCTCGAGATAGGCGCGCTCCCAGTCGTACTTGAACTCCTTGTAGCGGTTGAGCATCGGGTAGAGCGCGAAATTGATCGAGCCCATGTTGAGGCTCGCGACCTCCGGCTTCAGCTCGGCGGCGGGCCTCACGCGCTCCTGCACGGTCATCTGCGGCGCGCCGCCGGTGGTGATGTTGATCACCACGTTCGACCGCTGCTTGATCCGCGGCACGAACTTCAAGAAGCCCTCGGGCGTCTGGTCAGGCCGGCCGTTCTCCGGGTTGCGGGCGTGCAGATGCACGATGGCGGCGCCGGCTTCGGCGGCCTCGACGGCCGCATCGCAGATCTGGTCCGGCGTGATCGGCAGATACGGCGACATCGTCGGCGTATGGATCGAGCCGGTGATGGCGCACGTGATGACGACTTTACGGCTGGCCATGACTTTCCCTCGTCCTTTCTTCGGTCTGTCGTGCTCGGGATGGTGATCCTACGCGGTCGGGCGTCCGGTTGCGAAGCCCGGTATGTGCGCAAGGCGGCGCGCCGGCGCTCGCGCCAGGCCGCGCAGACGCCAAGCCTGCCCGGCGCGGAATCGCGGAGCCTCGCCTCGCATTCCGCCCGCGCGAAGACGCCCGAGCACGGAAGCCTGGTCAGGCCCCGGCCCGTCGATGGCTGTTCGCGGCACTGCGCCCTCCTTGACGCAAAAGAACTCCCTCCGCCCGCCGCCCTTGCGCGGCGGTTCAGCGAACGCTTACGGTCGCGGCCCGCGGCGCGCAAGCCCGGCGAGGATCGTGCGCCGTATGCGCGCCCCGCAAGGGAGGGTCATGCATGTCGGAACGCGGTCACTGGGAGGCGCGCTATGCGCGGCCCGACTACTGGTTCGGCACCGAGCCGAACGCCTTCCTGGCGAGCCAGCGGCATCGCCTGAAGCCGGGCTGGACGGCGCTCGCCGTCGCCGACGGGGAAGGCCGCAACGGCGTCTGGCTCGCCGAGCAGGGGCTCGACGTGACCTCGGTCGACTTCTCCCCGAGCGCGCTCGAGAAGGCGCAGCGGCTTGCGGCCGCGCGCGGGGTCGCGCTGAGGACGGTGCAGGCGGACCTCGTGCAGTGGTCGTGGCCAAAGGCGGCCTACGATCTCGTGGCCGCGATCTTCATCCAGTTTGCCGAGCCGCCCGAGCGGAACCGCGTTCTCGACGGCATCAAGCAGGCGCTCAAGCCGGGCGGCCTGCTCCTCATGCAAGGCTACCGTCCGGAGCAGCTCGCCTACGGCACCGGCGGGCCGCCCAAGGCGGAGCGCTGCTACACGCGCGCGTTCCTGGAGGAGAGGTTCGCCGACTTCTCGTCGCTCGAAATCCGCGAGCACGACAGCGTCATCGCCGAGGGCATCGGACATGCCGGCCTCTCGGCCCTGATCGATCTCGTGGGAGTAAAGTAGCGCACACCGCCGCGGCTGCGGTTTTCACCGCTTCCCGATTCTGGGGCGAGGTCGGATTCGGCATGCCGGCGCGAGAGGACCTCGCGTGCCCGAAGCGGGCGAGGTGACAGCAGCTCATTCCGCAACGCATCGAACGGGCGAGAGGGCCCCGCGAGTCCTTACCGAGGCGCCGTTTCCGGAATTCTCCACTTCACCCCCGGAAAACGCGCATAATCACGGTCGAGCGTGATCCACTCGCAGCCCAATTCAATCGCGAGCGCTGCGAACCAGGCGTCGGAGGCGCGCGCACCGTGCGTTTCGGTTTCGATGCACAGGCGTTGAAAGATGCCCCAGTGGCGCTCGCCTGGTTCGATGGGCTGGCAGTGCGGCTGGCCGAGAAGGCTATCGCAGAACGCGAATGCCTCCGCGACCTTGCTCGGTGTCCTGAACACAGGCGGATTGGTGGTGATCCGAACGACGGCGCTTCAGCACGACCGGAGAAATGCCGAAGCGCGCGTCGCCCAAGACGACCTCGACAAGCCACTGACGGCACATCGGATGCTGCGGCAGGTCTGACCGAAAGGCATAAATCAGGACATTGACGTCCGGCAGAATCAACGGGAACGCCTCATGCGCCGAACGGCGTCCAAGTCGTCCATCTCCTGAAGCACCGACGAACTGGTCAGGTCCAATCCGGGCATGAGGCCGCCTCTCGCCGTGCTGACCGGCGGCAAAACACGCCTGGGTTTCCCGGCCTTTCGCGGCTCCGCGACGACGAGGCGCAGCCCGTCCTCGATGAGGGACGTCAGCGTGCGCCCTTCCGCCGCCGCCTTGCGCTTGGCGCGAGCGAGCAAGTCCTCAGGCAGGCGAACGGTCGTGCGCGCTGTCATATGGCTCATATGCCAACGCGGCCTTCGGCCAGCGCCTTCGGTGCTCCGGGATGCGCTGCAGAAGCGCTGCGACGCATCCGGGACCGCCTGAGACGTGGCGTTCGGGCGACCCCGAAGTCTCAGTGCCCGTCATGCTGCCTTGCGCCCGGGACGCAGGGCACAATGCGACACCGCTCAAATGCCGCCGACGCAGACATATTTGACGTCGACGTAGTCATCCCAGCCATATTTCGAGCCTTCGCGGCCGACGCCGGATTCCTTGACGCCGCCGAACGGCGCGACCTCGGTCGTGATCAACCCGGCATTCACGCCGACCTGACCGTACTGCAGCCTTTCGGCGACGCGGAACGCGCGGCCGAGATCGCGCGTGTAGAAGAAGCAGGCGAGGCCGAACTCGGTGTCGTTCGCCATGCGAACGGCCGCCTCCTCGGTCTCGAACTTGAAGAGCGGCGCGACGGGCCCGAAGGTCTCCTCGCGCGCGACCTTCATCTCGGGCGTCACGTTGGTGATCACCGTGGGCTCGAAGAAGGTGCCGCCGAGCTTGTGGCGCTTGCCCCCGGTGATGATTTTTCCGCCCTTCTGCACGGCATCGGCGATGTGCTCCTCCACCTTCGCGACTGCCTTCTCGTCGATCAGCGGGCCGATCTGGCACCCTTCCTCGAGGCCGTTGCCGATCTTCAGCTTGCGCGAGGCCTCGGCGAGCTTTTCCGCGAACTTGTCGTAGATGCCGGCCTGGACGATGAAGCGGTTCGTGCAGACGCAGGTCTGGCCGGCATTGCGGTACTTCGAGGGTATCGCGCCTTCGACCGCGGCATCGAGATCCGCGTCATCGAAGACCAGGAACGGCGCATTGCCGCCGAGCTCCATGGAGACGCGCTTCATCGTGCGCGAAGCCTGCTCCATCAGCTTCTTGCCGGTCGCCGTCGACCCCGTGAAGGTGATCTTGCGGACGAGCGGGTTTTCGGTGAGCTCCGCGCCGATCTCCGCCGCCGAGCCGGTGACGATGTTGACCACTCCGGGCGGGATGCCCGCTTTTTCGCAGAGCGCCCCCCAGGCGAGCCCCGAATAAGGGGTCTGCGAGGCCGGCTTGATGACCATGGTGCAGCCGGTTGCGAGCGCCGGGCCGAGCTTGCGGGCAATCATCGACGAGGGGAAGTTCCACGGCGTGATCGCGGCGACGACGCCGACCGGCTGCTTGATCACGAGGATGCGGCGATTGGGCCAGGGGGACGGGATCGTGTCGCCGTAGATGCGGCGCGCCTCCTCCGCGAACCACAGCACATAGGCCGCGCTCGATGCGATCTCGGTGCGCGCCTCCGCGAGCGGCTTGCCCTGCTCGACCGTGAGCAGCATGGCGAGCTCTTCCTTGTTCTGCTCGATCAGCGCGGCGAGCCTGCGCAGCGCCTCGGCGCGTTCGGCGGCCGTGCGCCTGCTCCAGTCGGGGAAGGCGTTCGCGGCGGCCTCGATCGCCCGTTTCGTCTCGGCGCGGCCGCAGCGCGGAACCGTCCCGATGACGTCCCCCGTCGCCGGGTCGGTCACGGCGATGGTCGCGCCGTCGTCGGCATCCACCCAGGCGCCCCCGATCAGGTTCGCCTCACGTTTGAACTCGAGCTTCTGCAGCATGACCGCCTCCTTCGCGGAAAGACGATGGGGCCCTCCCTCTTGAAGCAAATATGCGGCCGCCCGGGGCGGATCGAAAGGGCCGCAGGCTGGCCTCCGCAGACACGCGCCTTGAACCGAAGGGCCGCCGGTCGCGACCAAGGAGCAGAGGCCGGCAATGGTCCGGACCCGACAGGAGAGCGACGATGACCGGCCGCACCGGCACCGCCGAGCCCGCTGCCGCCTCGCAGCCTGCGCCCCCGCAGCCTGCGCCCCGCTGCGAGATCGTTCGCCGGTACGACCGCTGGGGCAACGTCATCGGCTACCGCGGAGTCCGCTGACGGACTTTGCGGATCGTCTTCGGATCGGCGCGCCCCCCCGTCCGCCCCCCGGCGCCGATCTGAACGCCCGCCCGGATGCCCGTCCGGGCGGGCGCCGCTTTCCGAGGCTGCCGGTCGGGGCGCTGCTTTTCCGTTGACAGCCGCGCCGTCCTGCTGGGCAATGTCGCTCCTTCCTTCATTGCGGCGGCGGCTGCCGCCTCATCTCTTGGAGCGGCCATGAAACGGGGCTTGCGTTCGCGCCTGGCGAAGTACGGCGACGAGGAGTTCGCACTCTTTCTCCGGCGCGGCTTTCTCAAGGGTGCCGGCTACACGGACGAGGCGCTGGACCGCCCGATCGTCGGCATTCTGTCGACGGCGTCGGACTTCAACCCGTGCCATGGCACCGCCGGGCGGCTGGCCGAGAAGGTCGCGAACGGCGTCCGCCTGGCGGGCGGACTGCCCTTCGTCTTCCCGACCATCTCGATCCACGAGGCGTTTTCGTTCCCGACCTCGATGCTGCTGCGCAACCTGATGGCGATGGACACGGAGGAGATGCTGCGGGCCCTGCCGCTCGACTCCGCGGTTCTCATCGGGGGATGCGACAAGACCATTCCGGCCGAGCTGATGGGGGCGATCAGCGCCGACGTGCCGTCGATCGTCATTCCCGTCGGGCCGATGCTCGCGGGCCGGCACGAGGGCGCGCGCCTCGGCGCCTGCACCGACTGCCGCCGGCTCTGGGCCGCCTTCCGCGCCGGCGCGCTGGACGAGGCGGCGCTCAATCGCGCCCACGACCAGCTCATGCCCACCGCCGGCACCTGCATGGTGATGGGCACCGCGACCACCATGGCGACCCTGGCGGAGACGCTCGGCTTCACGCTGCCCGGCGCCGCGACCGCGCCGGCGGTTTCCTCCGAGCGCATGCGCCTTGCGGAGGCGACCGGCGCCCGCGCCGTGGAAATGGCCAAGGCCGGCGGGCCGCGTCCCCGCGAACTCCTGACCAAGGCGGCCCTGCGCAACGCCTCCGTCGTGCTGCAGGCGATCAGCGGCTCGACGAACGGCATCGTCCACCTCGCGGCCATAGCGGGCCGCGCGGGGCTCAGCTACGACCTCGACGAGCTCGACCGGCTCGGGCGGGAGGTGCCGGTGCTGGTCAATCTGCGGCCGGCGGGCGAGCACTTCGCCCCCGATTTCCACGCCGGCGGCGGCGTGCCGGCCCTGTGGCGACGGCTGCAGGGCCACCTCGATCTTTCGGCGCGCACGGTGGGCGGAGAGACGCTCGGCGACGTGGTGGCGCGCTGGCCCGCCTATGTGGACGAGGACGTCATCCGTCCGCTCGACAATCCGGTCGTCGCGGGCGAGGCCATCGCGGTCCTGAAGGGCTCGCTCGCGCCCCAGGGGGCGGTGATCAAGCTGGCGGCCGCCACCCCGGCGCTGTGCCAGCACGAAGGCCCCGCCCTCGTGTTTGACTCCTTGGACGACCTGGAGCGGCGCATCGACGATCCGGCGCTCGACGTCTCGCCCGATCACGTCCTCGTCCTGCGCAATGCCGGCCCGGTGGGCGCGCCCGGCATGCCCGAGGCGGGCGCCCTGCCGATCCCCAAAAAGCTCGCGAGCAAGGGCGTGAAGGACATGGTGCGCATTTCCGACGCGCGCATGAGCGGAACGGCGTTCGGTACCGTCGTGCTGCATGCGGCGCCGGAAGCGGCGGCCGGCGGTCCGCTCGCCCTGGTGCGCAACGGCGACCTCATCCGGCTCGACTCGCGCGGCCGCCGGCTCGACCTCCTGGTCGACGAGGCAGAACTCGCCCGCCGCCGCTCGCAGTGGAGACCGCCGGAGAAGCCGGCGCGCGGCTATGCCCGCCTCTATGTCGACCACGTGACCCAGGCGAGCCAGGGCTGCGACTTCGACTTCCTCGCCGATGTCGGGCGCTCTGCCGAAGGAGCGCCCCAAGGCCGCTGAACCGCCGGCACAGAAGGCTCGCACGGGGCCGCCGTCAGCTGCCTGCCCGGCGAACGACCGAGATCAGAACTCGTGGCCGAAGCGGACTTTGAATTCGTGTCGTTCGAAATTCGTCAGGTCGAGGCTGCCGGGCTCTCTTCTCGCATGGCCGGCGATTTGCGCGCTCCACGCCCCCGCGATCCAAGCTCGTTCGGATAAGCGAGCATAGAGGGTGGGACCGATGAAGACCCCTTCCCCCGCGAAGCGATTGAGGGCCAATCCCTCGTAGGCGACGCGATAGCGCACCTCCCCGCCGACGAACAAACGGGGAGGCATGCGGACGGCGAGCGCACCGGAAACCTCGAGTTCCGATTCGTGCATCCACACGCCGCCTTCGCGGACCGCGGAGGGCCCATAGCGCAAGTTCGCCGCGGCGAAGAGCGTGCCGGGGACCACCTCCTTATCCGCCGATACGAGAAAGTCCGCGCCGTATTCCGTCGTGAGGGCGCCGCTTGCCTCATCGACCCGGCTCACGCGGGGCGTAGCGGCCAGGGTGAGGCCGAAGGGCCCCCGAGCGCGGTCGAGCACGCGGTACTTCATTTCCAGGTGGGCGCCCTCGAACTCCGTCGCAGAGCGGTCGAGAAAGCCGGGCACACCCGAGATGTCGTGCCGAACGAGGGAGAAGCCCGGCGCAATGCGAAAATCGTCGGTGAGGCTGAACTTGCCCTCGGCGGTGAAGCCGAGCACGTTGTACCTTCCGCCGCGCTTACCGCTTCTGTCTTCGGCCTCGAGCTCGAGCTCGCGATCGCCCTTGTGACCGATGTCGGTTCCTTCGGTGAATCCGAACAGATGTTCGCTGTCGATCTGGCCGGCGCCTCGCGCGGCGCCTGCCGCAACCAGTTCATGGCTTAGGCCGACGGTGGGGGTAAGATTGAGCGCTGCGAAGATTGCGGCGGCCAGAACGTTTCTGCCCATCGGTAATTTGGTCCTCCAATTGAACGCTGGGACGTGTCGGGGAGGCGCATTGCGCGCCTGCTTCCGCGCCGCCTCTGACCCAAGCGCGGCGGAACATCCCTGTCCGCCGACACGGGGCCGGCATTGTTACAGGATTCGCAGGCTGAGCCCCAGCCAACGGCTCGGCTTTTTCGCAAATCGCGTGGCCGGACCCCCAAGCCCGTCCGCAGCCCGTCGGACGGACACCGGCCCCGAGGAGAGCCATTGGGGCAAAGTCCCTGGGCGGGCGCAGACGGGACCGGATCCGGCCCTCCTCCTGCCCCGCCGCTGCGGACCACCCGCTCAGCCGGCCTCTGCGGCCCGCGAAGTCGTCGAAACGACGGCCGCCGGAGCGGGGGGCATGAACATGCGCGCCACGACCGGGATCACCAACAGGCTGCAGATCGGCGACAGCAGCATGCCGCCGACGATCACGCAGGCGAGCGGCTGCTGCACCTGAGCGCCGATGCCCGTCGACACGGCGGCCGGCACGAGGCCGATGCAGGCCGATAGGCCCGTCATGAACACTTGGCGCATACGCGTTTCGCCGGCGCGGACGATGGCCGGCTCAAGGTCCATCCCGTCTTCCGTGTTTTTGCGGATGTAGGAGACAAGCAGAATGCCGTCCATGGCGGACACGCCGAAGAGCGAGATGAACCCGACTGCGGCGGAGACGCTGAAGTTCAGCCCCGCGACGACAAGGCCGAGTACGCCGCCCGCGACGGCGAACGGAATTCCGGAGAGCGCGACAAGGCTCGCGCGGATCGAATTGAACATGCTGTACTGCAGCATCAAAATGAGCAGCAGACTTAGCGGAACGATATAGGCGAGCCGCCGCTTGGCTTCCTGCAACGCGCCGAACTCCCCCGACCATTCGATTCGATATCCGTCCGGCAGCGGAACGTTTTTGGCGACGCGCTCCTGCGCCTCGGCCACCGTCGAACCGAGATCGCGACCGCGCACGCTGTATTTCAACGGAACGAAACGTTCGCCGTTTTCGCGGTAGATATAGGCCGCACCCGATTCCAGGGTGACCTCTCCGAGGTCTCCCAAGGAGATGTACGCCGGAGGAGATCGCGGATCGGCGCTGGGCTGAGCCACGGGGATGGAGCGAATGGCGTCGACATTCAAGCGGTATTCGGGCGCGAGCCGAACCGTGAGCGCGAAATTGCGCTCCCCTTCGTAAACCCGGGTGACCTCCTGACCGCCTACGGCCGCCTGGACGACGGTGTTGATGTCCGACACCGAAAAGCCGTAGCGCGCAGCTTTGGCGCGATCAATGCGAATGACGAGGTTGGGCTGGCCGAACACGTTGAACGTCGCCGGTTCGGCGACGCCGGGCACCTGCATGAGTTCGTTCTTGACATCTTTCGAGAGACGCTCGAACTCCACAAGGTCGCGGCCGAAAATCTTGACGGAGTTCTCGCCCTTCACCCCGGACATCGATTCTTCGATGTTATCCTGGATATATTGAGAGAAATTGAAGTCGACGCCCGCAAAATTCTGCCGCAGGCGCTCGCTCATCTCCCTCACCAATTTTTCTTTGGTGAGGCCCTGCGGCCACTCTTCGAAGGGTTTCAACGGCACGAAAAATTCGGCATTGAAAAAGCCGCTCGGATCGGTGCCGTCTTCTCCGCGCCCTTGAAGATAGAAAACGGTGCGCACGGGCTCGTAACTGCGGATGATCTTGGCAATCCCTTTGACGGTTTCCCGCCCCGCCTCAAGCGAGATCGTCGGCGGCAATGTCGCGCGGATCCACAAATTGCCTTCTTCGAGCTTCGGCAGAAACTCCGTTCCCAGCCGAAGCGCAAAAGCGGCGCAGACGAGCAAAAATCCTGCGGCGATGGCGGATGCGAGCCGGTAATGCCGCACGGCCGAAGGCAATATCGCTTGATAGAGCCGGCGGATCTGCCGCACGATGACCGTTTCGACCTCTTGCACCTGCTCCGGCAACAAAATGGACGACACAACCGGCGTGACCGTGAAGGTCGCAATGACGGCGCCAAGCAGAGCGTAGGCGTAGGTCCGCGCCATCGGCCCGAATATCTGCCCTTCGACACCCTGCATCGTAAACAGCGGAATGAACGCGGCGATGGTTATCAACACGGAGAAGAAAATGGCGCGGTCGACTTCTGTCGCCGCGATCAAAATGTGATGAAGCTTTCTTGACGTATTAGGTTGAGCGGTATGGGGCAACCGGTGCACGTGATGAGCGAGGTGCCGGTAAATGTTTTCCATCATGATGACCGTCGCATCCACGATGATGCCGAGGTCGATGGCCCCGATGGACAGAAGATTTGCCGAGTCCCCCCGTAGAACTGTGATTATGACGGCGAGAAAGAGCGCAACAGGTATTGTTGCCGCAACGACCAAGGCGCAGCGAAGATCGCCCAGGAACACCCACTGAATCAAAAAGATGAGGCCGATGCCGAACAGCAAATTGTGCAGCACGGTGCGCACCGTGACGGCGACGAGGTCGCCGCGATCGTAAAACGGCACGATCTGGACGCCGCGCGGCAGACTGCCGTCCGCGTTGATGCGCTGCACGGCCTTGCGGACGCGCTCCACCACCTCCTTGGTGCGCTCGAGCTTTTGCATCAACACGATGCCCGTCACGACGTCGGGATTCTCGTCGCGGCCGGCGATGCCGAGGCGCGGCGCGTAACCGACTTGCACTTTCGCCACGTCGGACACCAGGATCGGTACGCCGCCCTGCTGGGTAAGAACGATGTTTCCGATGTCTTCGAGCGAGCGCACGCCCCCCAACGCGCGCACATTCACGGACTGTTCGCCGATCGCAATGGTGCGGCTGCCGACATTGGCATTGCCGCTTGCGATCGCATTGAGCAGCTGCGGCAGCGTGACGCCATGCGCCATCATCCGGTTCAAGTCGATCTCGACCTGAAACTCCTTGGTCTTGCCGCCCATGGCGACGACGTCCGCAACGCCGGGGACCATCCGCAACTTGCGTTCGACGACCCAGTCCTGCAACGCCTTCAGTTCAAGCAGGTCCATTCCGGGCGGGCCGATGAGCTCGTAGCGGAAGATTTCGCTGATGCCGCCCGCCGGCGAGATCACGGGCTGTACGCCGGGCGGAAGGGCGGCATCCTTGAGGCGGTTGAGCGTTTGTTGGCGGACGAAATTGTAATCGCGCCCGTATTCAAACTGGAGACGGATGAAGCCCAGCGAATAGATGGTGTTGGATCGGATGTATTTGAGGCCCGGCGTACTCGAGACGGCGATTTCGAGGGGGATGGTCACATAGCGCTCCACCTCCTCGGGCGATTGGCCGGGCCATTGCGCAATGATCTCGATGATCGGCGGAGCCGGATCCGGATAGGCCTCGATGTTGAGGGCCGTAAACGCAGCGTAGCCGAGCCCGATGAAGGCGGCGAAGCTCACCACCACAAGCGGACGTCGTGCAAGGCAGAAGGCGATCAGATGGCGGATCATTGCGAAAGTCGGGCGAAAGGCGCGATCACTGTCGCCGGGCGTTGTCGATGAAGATCGCTCCGCGGCCGGCGACGAGCTCGCCGAGCTGAAGTCCGTCTTTCACGGCCACGCAGCCGTCCTGCTGGGGTCCGAGAGTGACGGGCCGGCGCGTGAAGGTCAGCGGCTCCTGCTGCACCCATACGGCGGCGGCGTCTCCGTCGCGGATCACCGCTTCGGGCGGCACCGCGGGGGCCGACTGCGCCTCCCCGACCGCGATCTTGAAGGTCGCGAACATCTCGGCCT
This sequence comes from Variibacter sp., assembly GCA_019689555.1. Classification (GTDB taxonomy): domain Bacteria; phylum Pseudomonadota; class Alphaproteobacteria; order Rhizobiales; family Xanthobacteraceae; genus JADGHE01. The sequence goes on from JADGHE010000021.1 coordinate 25,115, forward strand.
TGAGCAGGCGGTCCGGATTGGGGATTTCCGAGCGCACGACGACACGGCGCGTCGCCGGATCGGACGCCGCGCCGACGGCGATCACCCGCGCGCGAAACACCCGATCGGGCAGCGCGCTCACTTTGACTTCGATCTCTTGGCCCGCCCGGATGAAGGGAATATCGGTTTCCGGCACGAACGCCTTGAGCCACATCGTGGAAACGTCGGCGAGCGTGTAAAGTGGATCGGCGACGTCGGAGCGCACATATTGACCGGGCCCCACGCGGCGGCTGACGACGACGCCGTCGATCGGCGCATTGATCGTGATGAGCGGATTGATCACGTGCTCCCGCTCGATGCGCTCCACTTCCGCGCGGTCGCGCCCGATGATGACGCGCAGGCGGTTGCGCGCCGCGCTCAACGCCCCCTCCGCCGTTTTGAGATCGGACTCGGTCGCCGCATAATCGTTGCGGGCCTGATCGACCTCGCGTTGAGAGGTTGCGCGGTCCTTCAACAGAGCTTCCTGGCGTTCCAACACACGCTTGGCCAGATTGAGCTGGGACCGACTCTTTTCCACGGCGAGCACGGCGGCGATGAGGTCGGTCTGCGCCTGCGCCACCTCCGGACTGTCGATCTCGAACAACGGATCGCCGCGCTTCACCTCCTGGCCGATCCGCGCCATCAGTCGCGTCACGCGGCCGGAGAAAGGGGTGAGAACCGTGGTGCTCGTGTCTTCGTTGAACGCGATCTGGCCAATCGCCATCTTATGCTGCTGGAACGAGCACAGCCCCACCTTCACCACTTCGACTTGGCGCATCTGTTCGGCCGTCACGCGCACGCGACCGGTGTCTTTCTCGGTGGGCAGCGCTGCCGTCGCCGGCGACGGCGTGCGCCATCCCTGCATCTGTGAGAGGGCGAAAAGGACGCCGGCGCTGGCGCAGAGGACCAGCAGCAAACGGACGGTGCGCGCGGCCGCGCGGGTTCTCATACGGGTCATTGCGGTCGACGGTCGATAGGCTTCGGTGCTTCAGCCGCGGCGGCAGAGTCGAGCTGCGGGGACGGAGGCCGGTTCCACCAGCCGCCGCCGAGCGCCTGGAAGAGGGCAATGGTGTCGGCAAGGCGCGCCGCCTCGGCCTGCACACGAAGCAGCGAGGTTTGGAGATAGGCCTGTTGGGCGTTGAGCAGAATGGGAATGCTGACTTGGCCTTGTTCGACCTGCCGGCGCACGAGTTCGATATTGTGCGCGGCGGATCTCTCGGCAGCCGTCGCCGCCGCGAGCGCCCGTTCGTCGCTTTGCAACGCCCGCAGCACGTCGGCGACGTTTTGAAACGCGGCGAGGATGACGGCGCGGTATTGGGCCGCCGCCTGCTCGGTCGCAGCCTCCGCCGCGCGCTGTCGCGCGGCGAGCGCTCCTGCGTCGAACACCGTCTGCGCCGCGTTCCCCGCAATCGTCCAAAAATTCGTTCCCGTCGCAAACAATTGCCCCAAGGCGGCGGCGCTGCTGCCGGCGTTTCCGCTCAAGGTGATCTGGGGCAAGCGATTGGCAATCGCCACGCCGATTTGAGCGTTGGCCGCATGCAGGTTCGCTTCGGCGACGCGAATGTCCGGCCGCTGGCGGACAAGGTCCGCCGGCAGGCTGAGCGGCAGCGTGCGCGGAAGACGGAAGGCGGCCAGATCGAACCGTATGGACGGAGCATCGCTCGGGAAACGGCCCGTCAACACCGCCAGCAGATGTTGTTGTTGGGCGAGTTGCCGCTCCAGCGGCGGGAGCAGCAGTCGCGCCTGCGCCAGAGCGGTTTCCTGCGCCACGACGTCGGGGAGAGCGATCTGCCCCTGCTCGTATTGCCGGCGCAAGACGTTGAGCAACTGCGTTTGGATTCCGATGAGGCGCTGCGTGGCACCGATCTGCCCCTGCAGCGACGCGCTTTGGACCGCGGCCAAAGCGATGTTCGTGGTGAGCGTGAGGTAGACCCCTTCGCGCCGGAAGGCCTCCGCCTCGGCAAGGGCGCGCGCCGCCTCGATCTGTCGGCGAGTCCCTCCGAAGACATCGGGCACAAGCGAAACGGAGACCTGTGCCGTATGCACGCTGTAGAGGTCTGCCCCCGACGCGGCGCCGGAGGCGAGCGTCTGGGCCGGCACTTGCTGGCGGCTCGACTGGACGTTCGCGGTCACCAGCGGAAACAAGGCGCTCTGCGCGGCGAGCGCACTCGCCTGCGCCACGCGAACCGCGGCCTCGGCGGCCTCGAGATCGGCGTTGTGCGCGAGGCCCTCCTCGATCAACCGCTTGAGGTCGGGCGAACGAAACGTCTCCCACCATCGGGACGGCACCTCGCCCCCGCGGACGACACGGCGGCCGGCCACGTGATCGCCCCCCGCCCCCACACCGTTCCCCGCCGCGGGCAAAAACGTTCCGACGGCGGGCGGCGCCGGCGGCTGGAAGTCGGGCCCCACTGTGCAACTCACGACCATGAGCAGGCTGCAAACGACCCCGGCCGCGGGGGCCCGCCGCCGACGCAGGCCGGTCCCCTCCGGGTTTTTCGCACGCGATCTGCAATCGAACTGGCTTTCGACATCCGATCTCACTTCCGACGCCCCTAGCCCTCATCGTGGCCGAGGCCTTTTTCTGCCGCCGGCTCTTGTCTGCGCTGTGAAGGCGCGCGGTCGATAGCAAGGTCGGTGCCAGCCGCCCGCTCGGGCGGAGTGAACAATTATCGCATTATTTTCAATGACTTACATCGCCACCGGGACGCAGCCGCCCTACCCGATTGGCGGTTTGTCGCCATTTGGCCCCGCGGCGCTGGCGAAATTTGGCCGACGCGGCTCGACGTAGTCGCGGCGATCGAGCCCGAGCCGCTTCATCTTGTCCATTAGCGTGCGCCGCGGAATATCGAGCCGCTCCATCACCGTGCTGATTTTGCCCCCTGCCTCCTCCAGGCATTGGGCGATGACTGCGCGCTCGAAGGCCTCCACCTGTTCGGCAAGCGAGAGAGGGCGATTCTCCCCCGGCCGGGGTCGCAGTGCCATCGATTCATTCCAGCCGAGGGCGTAACGCTCCGCGGCGTTTCGCAGCTCGCGCACATTGCCCGGCCAATTGCGGGCCATCAGCCCGTTCAAGACGGCGGGCGTAATCGGGCGCAGCTCGCGCCCGTGCGCCTTGGCCGCCAAGCCGGCGAAATATTCGAACAGCAGCGGAATGTCCTCGCGCCGCTCGCGCAAAGGCGGGATCACGAGCTCCACGACCGAAAGCCGGTAGTACAAATCCGCGCGGAAGCGACCCGCGGCGCTCGCCTGCTGCAGATTGATTTTGCTTGCGGCGATCGTGCGCAAATCGACCGCAATGCTGCGATTGGCGCCGAGCCTCTCGACCACCCGCTCCTGCAGCGCGCGCAGCAGCTTGCCTTGGATGGACAACGGCATGCTGTCGATCTCGTCGAGGAACAGCGTGCCGCCGCTTGCGTGTTCGAGCTTGCCCGGCCGCGCGCGCGCCGCACCGGTGAAAGCGCCGGCCTCGTAGCCGAAAAATTCGCTTTCCGCCATCGTTTCCGGCACGGCCGCGCAATTGATGGCGACGTAATGGCCCTGGCGGCGGCGCCCGAAATCGTGCAGACAGCGCGCCACGAGGTCTTTGCCGACACCGGTTTCCCCATAGAGGATGACGCTCACGTCGGTCGCAGCGAGTTCCGCCACGTTGGCGCGCAATTGCTCGGCCGCCCGCGACACGCCGACAATGCGCGAATGGAGCGTCTGCTCATTGAGCGCGCGGCGCAGCCGCCGATTCTCCATGACGAGCTGGCGCTTTTCGCTCGCCCGCCGCACCACTTCCAGAAATCGCTGCGGCTCGAAGGGCTTCTCGATAAAATCGTAGGCGCCGAGCCGCATCGCCTCCACCGCCGTTTCCACATCGCCATGGCCGGTGATGACGATGACCGGAAGTTCGGGATCGATCTGCAGCGCCTGGCGCAGCAGCTCCATGCCGTCGATCCCCTCCATTTTGAGATCCGTCACGAGAATGCCGGCGAAGTCCGCGCTCAAAATGTTGAGCGCGGGCCGCGCGCTGTCGCGAACGATCGTTTCGAAACCGGAGAGGCCGAGCCATTGCGTGATCGCCTCCCGCATCGGGGCTTCGTCGTCGACGAACAAGACAGGACCGAACTCAGGCATGGGTCGCTCTCGCCAAAACCGCGGTTTCCTGCAGGAAACGCGGCAGCTCGATCGTCAACTCGGCGCCACCTTCCGGCCGGTTTGCCGCGTAGATTCGACCGTGAAGGTCTTGCACGATGCCATAAGAGATGGACAGGCCGAGGCCGAGCCCCTTCCCCACCGGCTTGGTGGTCATAAACGGATCAAAGATGCGCTCGATCAGGTCCGGCGGGATGCCCGTCCCGTTGTCGCTTACGCTGATGGACACCGTGTCGCGGGACGCCCGAACCCGGACCAGGATTTGCGGATTTTTGACATGGGCGACCGCATCGAGCGCGTTACGCACCAAATTGACCAGCACTTGCTCGAGCTGAACCGGGTAACCCATGACCCAGGCATCGGCTTGGATGTCCTTCTGCACCTTCACGCGCGCGGATTTCAGTTGCCCTTCGATCAAAAACAGCGCGCCGGCCACCGCGCGCTCGACCGGAAAAGGCTCCGGCCGGTTCGGCTCGCTCTTGCGGGCGAATGTCTTGAGATGGCCGGTGATGCTCGCCATGCGCTCCGTGAGCTCGGCGATGAGATCGAGATTGTGAATGACGCGCTTGATCTCGCCCGCTTCGATGAACTTTTTCGTGCTGGCAATAAAGGTGCGTATGGCCCCGAGCGGTTGGTTGATTTCGTGAGCGATGGCCGCGGACATTTGGCCGAGCGCAGCCAATTTGCCGGCCTGAACGAGCTCGTTCTGCGTCGCGCGCAATTGCGCCTCCGTCTGCCGGTGTTCGTCGATCTTGGCCTGCAGCGAGGCGTTGGCCTCGCGCAGTTCGCGCGTGCGCGCCTCCACCTCCGATTGGAGCCGTGCGCCCGCGTCCCGCACCACCCGGTACGCGCGGTGACGCTGGAGGATATAAAGGACGAGCGAAATCAAGAGCGCGGACATGGCGCCGCCGATGATCGCGCCGTCGCGCTGGTCGGCCCGCACCGCCGACAGATCGGCGAAGCGATGGAGGCTCCAGCCGTATTCCCGCATGGGGACGGATCGGTAGAGATAAGTCGCGTTTTCCGCGATCTCCTTCACCTGCACGATGGCGTTGTCGCCCCGCTGCTCCAGGAGCGTGAGGGCGACCGGCGGAGCGCCGCCCGGCTGCGTCGACGGCGATTGCGGCGGGGCCACATGGCGCCCCTTGAGGGCGGGATCGCTCGCGAGAAATACGACGCCGTTCGCATCGGTCACCAGGATGCGTTCGCCCGCCCGCTGCCAGGCGGCTTCGAGCAAGTCGAACCCGATGCGCACCACGGCGACGCCGAGCACGCCGGCGTCTCGGATCGCCTCGGCGATGTAATAGTGGGCGCGGCCGCTCGTCGAGCCCGGTCCAAGATAGCGGCTCCGCCCGCTGGCCATGACGCTCGCGAAAAAGGGCAGCGCGGCATAATTGCGCCCGATGCGGCTGTCCGGTGAATTCCAATCGCTGCTCGCAAGGACCGTTCCGTCGGGGCCGATCACAAACAACCCGCCGGTGTCCGCTTCGCTGCTCAGGCGCTGCAGCTTCCGGCTCAGGTGGTCGAGCTGCGCGCGGTCGTCCGGGTGCGCCAACGCTCTCCGAACGTCCGAATCGAGCGCGAGCACGATGGGCAGGTGATCCTGGCGATTGATCTCGGCCTTGATCGCGTTGACGACGAGTTGAACGCGTTGCTCGTTGACGGCCTCCAGCGCGCGCAAACCGTTTTCGCGCCAGAACTGCTGGGAAAGAAAAATTGATCCCCCAACGAAGGTTGAGGAGGCTGCAAGCACGACGGCGAGCTTGAGTCGAGGCGACCTTCTAATCAGGGTCACGATCTTGCGCATTGCCTGAGGCCTGTCTGCCTTCGCGCCAGGACCGGCTCGTCCCCCAAAGCGGCAGGCGATCTTGGAAATATGGCATAACAATATACCAAGGCGAGTTCGCCGAAAGGACGGCAATACGCTCAGCCGCCGCCACCCGAATTTGGAATAATGCGTTGAGGAATTGGCTCACCCCACCGGCGCGCGCCGGTCGCGCTACCACAAGCGGCCCGTTCGGCCCGTCATGCGCGGCAAGCGGATAAACCGTCCAGCATCGTCCGGCTTTGTTTCACGCCAGCTTCTTAGGGGGTTTCCGACACGCCAACCTGCGGCAAGTTCTGCCTGATCGGTTCGGTCCAAAGGACAGCCTCCTGAACGTTCGCATCGGTCTCACCCGATGGGCAGGCCCGTTGCCAGGCTTTGGTTGAGGCTGCGCGTGACGTTTTCGATGCGCTCGGAGGCGGCATTGAGCGCGGCGACGACGGCGGCCTGGGTCGCCTGAGCGTGCTCCGCCGCGGCGGCGCCGCGCTGGCGCAGGACCGCGAGCTCCTGCTCCAGCTCGCCCACGCGGCGGTTGGCCTCGAAGAGCTCGTCCGCGAGCGTCAAGGCCGCCATCACGGTCAGCCGCATATCCCCGATTTCGCCGAAGCTCGACCGCAGGCCTGAAATGCGCTGGTCGAACTCCTCCGCCAGCCGGCGCAGATGCTCCTCCTGGCCGTCCTCGCAAGCCATGCGGTACTGGCGGCCGTTGATCGTGACGTTGACGTGGGACATCGCGGTTGAGCCTGGGTTCTGGGGCGTCATGCGAAAGAGCCGGGGATCGCGCCTCCCGAGGCGCGCACACACGGAAGTTCCGCCGGGGCCGGCCGGTCCGTCGCGATCTAGCGCTGGTGCCGCTCGACGACGGCGCGGACGGCCTCCATGGCAATTTCGATGCGCCGGGAAATCTCCCGACTGGCGGTGTCGAGCCGCTGCGCCCGCGCCGCGTGCACATCCAGCTCGGCGGCGAGCCGGGACCGGTCCGCCCCGAGCGCGGCCACCTGCGCGGACAGCGCCGCCTCGCGGCGATCCGCGTCGCGGCGGCGCTCGAGCGCCGCATCCAGCCCTTCCAGGGCGGCGGCGAGGCGCCGTGTGGCGGCTTCGATGGCACTGGAGTTGCTCACGGGCCTTTCTTTACACGATTCGCGCCCCGAAAGGGCCGGTCCGGCGCCAATTGTTTGGGATCGGCCCTGCCCCCTGGGGAAAGCCGCGGGAAATCGGGCCCCCGGCCGCTCCGGTGCGTTTGACAGGGGGGTGCAGCATGTTATGTGTCCTGGCGCCTCGTTCCAGGGTCGTTCTCGAGCCCGCCCGCGCCCTGTGCGGCGGCGAGGCAGATGCTTCCTGCAACGACGGTGGACCGGCCTGTCCCGACGCCGGTTCGCAAGAAATCTGGCCTCGCTCATGCTGACAGTCACGCGCACCACCCACGACCGCATGGCCAATGCCATCCGTGCGCTCGCCATGCACGCGGTCGAACAGGCGAAATCGGGGCATCCCGGCCTGCCGATGGGCGCCGCCGATATCGCCACGGTGCTGTTCACGCGCTTCTTGAAGTTCGATCCGTCCGACCCGACATGGCCGGACCGCGACCGTTTCGTGCTGTCGGCCGGGCATGGGTCGATGCTGCTCTATGCCCTGCTCTACCTGCTGGGCTACCCCGATATGCCGATCGAGGAGATCCAGCGCTTCCGTCAGCTGCACTCCCGGACTCCCGGTCATCCGGAGAATTTCCTCACCCCCGGCGTCGAGACGACGACCGGACCGCTCGGCCAGGGCCTTGCGAACGCGGTCGGAATGGCGATCGCGGAGCGGCACCTGGCCGCCGTGTTCGGCCCCGAACTCGTGGACCACCATACCTATGTGCTCGCGTCCGACGGCGATCTCATGGAGGGCGTGAGCCAGGAGGCGATTGCGCTTGCCGGGCATCTCAAGCTTTCGAAGCTGATCGTGCTGTTCGACGACAACGGCATCACCATCGACGGGCCGCTTTCGCTCGCCGACTCGGTCGATCAGTTGAAGCGGTTCGAGGCGGCCGGCTGGAACGCGACGCGGGTCGACGGCCACGACCCCGAGGCGATCGCCCAGGCGATCGAGCGGGCGAAGGCCTCCGATCGGCCGAGCCTGATCGCCTGCCGCACCACGATCGGCTTCGGGGCGCCCAGCAAGGCGGGCAGCGAAAAGTCGCACGGCTCGCCGCTCGGCGCCGACGAGATTGCCGGCGCCTGCGAGAAGCTGGGCTGGCATCACCCCCCCTTCGAGGTCCCGGGCGACGTACTCGAACAGTGGCGCGCCGCGGGCGCGCGCGGCAAGCCGGTCAACGCCGCCTGGCGCAAGCGCCTCGCGGAGGCGCCGGCCGCAACGCGCGCGGAGTTCCAGCGGCGCATGCGCGCCGAGATCGACGAGGCCGCGCTCGCCGCCGCGGTCCGCGCCGTGAAGGAGAAGCTCGCCGCCGAGCCGCAGACGCTCGCGACGCGCAACGCCTCGGAGAACGCGCTGGCGGCGCTCGTGCCGGCGCTGCCGGAACTGATCGGCGGCTCGGCCGATCTGACCGGCTCCAACAACACCCGGCCGAAGGGCATGCCGGCGCTGACCGCGCAGAACTATGCGGGCCGGTACATCCATTACGGCGTGCGCGAGCACGGAATGGCGGCCGCCATGAACGGCATGGCCCTGCACGGCGGGGTCCTGCCCTATTCCGGCACGTTCCTGGTTTTTTCCGACTACTGCCGGCCGGCGATCCGGCTCGCCGCCCTGATGGGCCAGCGGGTCGTCTTCGTGATGACGCACGACTCGATCGGCCTCGGCGAGGACGGCCCGACCCATCAGCCGATCGAGCACCTCGCCTCGCTCCGCGCCATGCCCAACCTCCTGGTTTTCCGCCCCTGCGACGCGGTGGAGACGATCGAATGCTGGGAATTGGCGCTGCGGGCGAGCGCGCAGCCGAGCGTGATCGCCTTGTCGCGCCAGCCGCTGCCGCAGTTGCGCCTGGGGTTCGAGGCGGGGAACTGTTGCGCACACGGCGCCTACGAGATCGCGCCCGCCGCCGACGGCAAGGCCGAGGTCTCGCTGTTCGCGAGCGGCTCGGAGGTCGCGATCGCCATCGAGGCGCAGAAGCAGCTCGCCGCCCGGGGCGTTTCCGCCCGGGTGGTTTCGGTGCCGTGCTTCGAGCTGCTGTTCGCGGCGCCGGAGGCGGCGCGGCGGGCGATCATCGGCGACGCGCCGGTGAAGGTTGCGATCGAGGCTGCGGTGCGTCAGGGCTGGGACGCGATCATCGGGGCGGACGGGCTGTTCGTCGGAATGTCGACTTTCGGCGCGAGCGCCCCCTACAAGGACCTCTACCGGCATTTCGGCATCACGGCCGAGGCCGTGGTCAAGGCCGTCGAGGGCCGCATGTCCGCTCGGGCGGGGGGCGCGGACCGCCCCTCGCAACAGGCGGCCGGCGGGACCAAAGGCTCTTTCGTGCATTGAGGGCGGGAACGGGATGGGCCTGATCGCCTTGCGAACAAGGCCGATCGGAGGCTTGGAAAGCGCGATCAAATGCCCTAGATGTGTCGCGCGCCGCGGCACCGGCCCTCGGCCCGGCACCGCGCCGTCCCAGGGCGCATCCGATGTGGCGGAGTAGCTCAGCTGGTTAGAGCAGCGGAATCATAATCCGCGTGTCGGGGGTTCGAGTCCCTCCTCCGCTACCATCGCACCCCCCGATAAAGTGCATGTCGGGAACAAGTCTGGGGCATCAATGAGCCGCGCGAGGGTGCCCTGCACCCGGATCGTTGGCGGCGTGCCGGCGCCGGCACGGCGGTGACCGTCCCCATAAGCAACGGATCGTCTCGGCGAGCTCCTACTCACCCTCGGCGAGCTGCCGTCCCACCTGTTCGTGCAGCCGCCGCCCATGTCCCCGGGCTGAACAACAAAGGCGGGGATGCCAGGCCGGCGCGCTTGCGCGCCGGCCTGAAGTGCGCGCCGAAGTGCGTCTCGATGGGTGAGGCCCCCCGCGCCGTTGCGCTTGGCGTGCATGAAGACGTTGCGCGCGCCCCCCTTCGCGACCGCTTCGCGGCCGCGGCGCCTCGGGGTGACGCGCGTTTTTTCGCCGTGGGCACCGCCCCGGCGATTATACGCCTGCACGGTGCCGCCGGGTCTCGCCGCCCCGCGCCGCCCCTCCTGCGGCACGCCCGGGACGACCGTTCCGTCATTCCGGGGCGCGCGTGACGACCGCATCGCGCGGCTTTACCTCGCCGCCGTGCCTTCTTCGACGATGGTGAAACGCACGTTGCATTGCGGCCGGTGCCGCTCGGAAACGGCGCGCCAGGTGCTTTCGGCGTCCCCGCGCGTGCAGAACGGACCGTACACTTGCTCGGTCCCGCCGACGAGTTCCGCGAACTCGAGCGACTTGAACTCGCCGCCGATCACCCAATAGCGTTGCGCAGACATCGCGTCTCCTTTCCCGCCTTGGCCCCTGTCATTCCGCCGCGGCCGGAATGCGCTGCCGTTCGAACTGCGCTTCTTCGGTCGAACCCGTCATCGCCGTGGTCGAGGCGGAGCCGCCGCTGATCGTGAGATTGATCAGGTCGAAATAGCCCGTGCCGACCTCGCGCTGATGGCGCGTCGCCGTATAGCCGCGCTCTTCCGCCGCGAATTCCGCCTCCTGCAGCTCGGAATAGGCGGTCATTCCCTGCTCCCGGAACCGGTCCGCGAGCTCGAACATGCCGAGATTCAGGCTGTGGAACCCCGCGAGCGTGACGAACTGGTATTTGTAGCCCATCGCCCCGAGCTCGCGCTGGAAGCGCGCGATCGTATCGCGGTCCAGATTGGCGCGCCAATTGAACGACGGCGAGCAGTTGTAGGCGAGCAGCTTGCCGGGGAACTCACGGTGAATGGCTTCGGCGAATTGCCGCGCGAGTTCGAGATTCGGCGTCGACGTCTCCCACCACAGCAGATCCGCGTAGCGCGCATAGGCGAGGCCGCGCTTGACGCAGTGTTGAAGCCCGGTGCCCGGCTTCAGCCGGTAGAAGCCTTCCGGCGTGCGTTCGCCGGTGACGAATTCGCGGTCGCGTTCGTCGATGTCGGACGTGATCAGTTTCGCGCTTTCGGCGTCGGTGCGCGCCATGACGAGCGTGGGCACGCCGCACACGTCTGCGGCCAGCCGCGCGGCGATGAGGTTCCGCTCGTGCGCCGACGTAGGGATGAGCACTTTGCCGCCCATGTGGCCGCATTTCTTTTCCGATGCGAGCTGGTCTTCGAAATGCACGGCGGCTGCGCCCGCCTCGATATAGGCGCGCATGATCTCGTAGGCGTTGAGCGGTCCGCCGAAGCCCGCTTCCGCATCGGCCACGATCGGAACGAACCAATCGCGCTTCGCGCCGCCCTCCGAATGTTCGATCTGGTCCGCACGCGCGAGCGCCCGATTGATGCGACGGCAAAGCTCCGGCCCGGAATTGGCCGGATAGAGACTCTGGTCCGGATAGACCTGCCCCGCCGTGTTGCTGTCCGCGGCCACTTGCCAGCCGGAGAGATAGATCGCCTTCAGGCCGGCGCGCACCATCTGAATGGCCTGATTGCCGGTCATCGCGCCGAGCGAGGGCACGTAAGGCTCGCTGTGCAGCAACTCCCACAGGCGGTTCGCGCCGCGCTCGGCGAGCGAATAGCGGATCGCCAGCGAACCGCGCAGCCGCAGCACGTCCTCGGGCGCGTACGGCCGGACGACCCCGTCGAACCGGCCGATAGGCGCAGAGGGGATGATTCCGGTGAAGGAGAGCTTCGGCATGGCAGCCCCTTTCGATTCATACATCCATGACAATGGTGTCATTGGCGATGCCAAACACATAACTTCCGCCGGATTGACTTGCATAGGCGCCCTGGCGGATAATCGTGCCAAGTTGTAACAATAACACAACTTCAGCATTTGGCTTGTCAACGATGTCAAAATCAACGCTCGCGCGCGAGCCGAAGCTCTTTGTCGGATCGCGCTTTCGCCGCATCCGGCGCCAGCTCGGCCTGTCGCAAACCCAGATGGCCGAAGAGCTCGGCATCTCGCCGAGCTATGTGAATCTCATCGAGCGCAACCAGCGGCCCGTCACCGCGCAAATCCTGCTCAAAATGGCGGAGGCCTATGACGTGGATCTCCGCGAGCTCGCCGGCGCCGACAAGGACCGCGCCTTCCTCGAGCTGAACGAAGTGTTCAGCGACCCGCTCTTCCGGCAGCACGAATTGTCGAAACAGGAGTTGCGCGATTTCGCCGAGCTTTGCCCCGAGGTCGCGAGCGCCGTGCAGCGGCTCTACCGCGCCTATGTCGAGGCCCGCCGCGGCGAGACGCTCGCCGCCGCCCGCCTTGCCGGTCGCGACGGCGTCGGGCTCCATGACTCGAATCCCGTCGAACAGGTGCGCGACCTGATCGAGGCCAATCGCAACCATTTTCCCGAAATCGAAACGGCCGCCGAAGAGCTGCGCGACGAACTTGACGTGCCGGCGCACGAACTGTTCCGCGCCTTGTCGGAACGGCTGCGGGAACGGCATGGCACGCTCGTGCGCGTGCTGCCGGTCGATGTCATGCGCGACACTCTGCGCCGCTGGGTCCGCCACCAGCGCCAGCTGCATCTGTCGGAACTGCTCGACGGTCCCGGGCGCGTCTTTCAGCTCGCCTTTCACCTCGCGCTCGTCGAGGCCGGCGCGCCGATCGACCGCATCGTCGCGAAAGCCGGCGAGATGGACGACATCGCGCGCCGGCTCTACCGCGTGTCGCTCGCCAACTATTTCGCCGCTGCCGTGATCATGCCCTACGGCCGCTTTCACGAGGCGGCGGAAAGGCTCGGATACGACCTCGGCCTGCTCGGCCAGCGCTTCGGCGCAAGCTTCGAGCAGGTCTGCCATCGGCTCACCACCTTGCAGCGGCCGAATGCGCGCGGCGTGCCCTTCTTCATGCTGCGGGTGGATCACGCCGGCAATGTCTCGAAGCGGTTCTCCTCGGGCACGTTTCCGTTTTCAAAATTCGGCGGCACCTGTCCGCTCTGGAACGTGCACGCGACCTTCGACACGCCCGGCCGCATCGTCACCCAGATCATCGAGCTGCCGGACGGCCAGCGTTACTTTTCGGTCGCGCGAACCGTGGACCGCGCCGTCGTGCCGCACGCCCACCCGCAGCCGCGCTACGCCATCGGCCTCGGCTGCGAATTGAAATACGCCTCCCGTCTCGTCTATTCCGCCCGCCTTAATCTGGAGGCGGCGGAAGCGACGCCCATCGGCATCAACTGCCGCCTGTGCGAGCGCCTGCACTGCGCGCAGCGCGCCGAGCCGCCGCTCACCCGGCCGCTGATCGTCGATGAGACGGGCCGCGACGTCTCGCCGTTCACGTTCCAGAGCGAGCGCGATTCTTAGAGTCCGTTTGGAAACGAGACCGTTTGAAAGGGTCGAGGGCCGATCCGGTGGCGGACGCAGGCTTCCCGTGACGGGATGGATCATGGGTTCCAGAGATGTCGATGCGGGACTCATAGTCGCGCGATCGCGCGGCGATATGGCGCCTGCGCGCCGCGCCTCATTTTGCCGGTGTCGCAACCTCGCTTCGCGTAAGCTAGCGCGCGAGGACACGTTCCGTGGACAATGTCGCGGATCCCAGGAGCGGGCGGATGGACCCGCCGCGCGCGCGTCGGTCTCCATTTCCGTGAAGGGCTCCCAAATCGCGTTCGCACATTACCCCGATCCGGTTTAACTTCTTCCGTGCCGTACTCCCGCCTCAGTCGATTTTGCGAACCCGCAGACAAACGCTCCGGAGCCACACACCATCACCCAACCCACCGCCCGACGGCAAGGCGGGGAATGCCCCAGAGTCGGCACGATACGGCCCAAGTGTTTGCGATGCTCACCGCGGCGTTCGCACCTGCTCCTGTCGATCCTCAGCCCCGGGCAAGGTTCGCCAACTTGCAACGCACGGCAGGCATGAATCACGTCGGCGTCGTCCTCACCGTCAGCGCTTCGATCTCGTGCCGGTTCACGAGCACAATGTGCTGCTCCTGCGGCGGACGCGCGTCGGGACGAAGGTCGAGGCCGAGCCGGCGCAGTGCATAGAAGAGCAGCGCGCGCCGCACGCGAATCTTCGCCGTACCCTTGCTGATGCCGTAATCGAGCGCGATCGCCTTGGCCTGCGCCTCGGTGAGGTCCGGATGCGGCGCGATCTCGAGCTCGACGAAGGTGTGCCAGTCGTGGTCGTCGCGCGGGCGCGCGACTCCCGCCTCGCCGAGCCGCGGGCGGCTCATGCGGCCGACCACGAAGTCGCGAAACGCGCCCGTCTCGCGGTCGAACGCGCGCGCGTGCCAGCGGAAACCGTCGTGGGCGAGCGCGTGCGGCTCGATCACCCGCGCGAGCGGCTGCGGCCGACTCATCGACTGATAGGTCACGTGCAGCGCGCACCCCTTGCGGATCGCCATCAGCACCGCCCGCAGCACGAATGGATCGATCTTGCGCTCGGGCGCGGGGGTGGCGTCGAACGGCGGCACGGTGCCGATCAGGGTGTCTTCCGCCGCAAGCAGTCCCGCCTCGACGAGCCGCAGTTCCCCGAGAAAGCGCGCCGGATCGGGCGCGCCCAACACCGGGCGGAAGGAGGCGTCGGCCACGTAGCGCTTGGCGCGCTTGTCGTAGACGACGCCCTTCGGCTGCCGCGCGAGATAGCGGGCGATGTCGACCGAGGCCTGGCCCATCGAGACGCCGAAGCGGCGCACGAGATCGGTGCGGTTGACCTCGCCGAGCCAGAACAGCCGCTCTTCGATGAAGGCGAGCCGCTGCTCGACGCTCCAGCGCAAAGCGGCATCGCGCACGACCGCGCTTGACTCGCTGGCGCCCTTGCGTTTATTTTTGCGTACCATACAGTTTCATGACCCATCTATGGTCTGCATGGACCATGTGTAGCAGATTCGCCGCGCGCCGTACCGCAGCGCGGAGCGCGGCGCCCGTCGGCCTTGCGGCGTCCACGACGGGCCGGCCACGAAAGACGTAGCCTTGGGGCGCACGCCGCAAGGGGCCGGCGGCGAACGGGCAGGGATTTTCCCCTGGCCGGCCGGTTTGTGGCATCGCAGGGCTACGCGATCGGGCTAGGCAATGCACGTCGTTGCGCGTCGGCGCAGCTTCAAGGCCCTTGCCCTGGCCGTGCGACGCGGGGTGGGCTTTGCTTTGCGCACGGGCGCCGGGCCGATCAAAACCAGGGGCGGCGTCAAGAGCGGCGCTCGAGGGGGATGGGGGGGGTGAAACCCAATGACAGCCGCAAGCGACAGGCACCAAGAATATTTTGAACAAGGCTTTCGTGCCCTCACCGGACAGTCGCCCTTCGGCTGGCAGCGCCGCCTGTTCGCGGCGCACTTCGTGCGTGGCGAGGTGCCGGCGGCGCTCGATATCCCGACCGGTCTCGGCAAGACCTCGGTGATCACGGTGTGGCTGCTCGCCCTTGCCTGGCAGGCGGAGTGCGCGCAGGCGAAGCAGGCTGAGGCTGCGCACGAGAGGGGCGAAGCCGCCCCGAATGCAGCACGGGGCGGCATTCTCCTCCCCCGCCGGCTCGTCTACGTCGTCGACCGCCGCACGGTGGTGGACCAGGCAACGGACATCGCCGCACAGCTGCGCAGGCGCCTGCGCGGCGAGGAGAACGACAAGCTTACACCCGCCGGAGTCGACGTACTCATACGGGTTCGCGATGCGTTGAGCGAACTATGCATTGATGGCGACGACGATGCCTCGCCGCTCGCCATCAGCACGCTGCGGGGCGAGCGTGCGGACAACCGCGAATGGCAAGCCGATCCCGCACGCCCCGCCATCATCGTCGGCACCGTGGACATGATCGGCTCGCGGCTCCTGTTTTCCGGGTACGGCGTCTCGCGGCGCATGCGGCCGTTTCACGCCGGCCTGCTCGGCCAGGATACGCTGCTCGTGCACGACGAGGCACACCTGTCGCGACCCTTTGGAACCCTCATCCGCGACATCGCCGAACACCAGCGCCAGCAGAAGGCCCCGCGCCCGCTGCGTGTGATGGAGCTTTCGGCAACGCAACGGGAGCGCGCGGGGGATCACACGCCGTTCACGCTGACGGACGAGGACAGGACCGAGGCGGAGGTCGCCAAGCGCTTGCGAGCGTCAAAGCGCCTCCACTTTGTGGACAGCATGGAAGACAAGTCCGCGGCGCTCGCGAAGGTCGTAGAGCTGGCGCTTCGGTACAAGGACCAGTGCCAGCGGGTTCTCGTCTACGTCCGTAGACCCGGCGACGCGAAAGAAATCAGCGACCGCCTGGCGAAGGCTGTGGGCGAAGATCGCGTGAGCCTGCTCACGGGCACGATCCGCGGATACGAGCGCGACAAACTCACAGAGACGGCAATTTTCAAAGGGTTTCGCGCAGCCCCTGATCGCACGCCGCCGGAAGCGACACAATACCTTATCGCCACCTCTGCCGGTGAGGTGGGCGTCGACCTTGATGCCGATCATGCCGTCTGCGACCTCTCCACGCTCGACTCAATGATCCAGCGGCTCGGCCGCGTGAACCGGCTTGGTGGGGGCGAGGCCGACATCCACGTGGTCGAATGGCCCAAGAAGGAGCGCAAGGGCGACGACGACAGCGACCGGGATAAGCCCCTCGCGTCGGCCAAGGAGGCGCTTGCGTCCTTGCCGAAGCGCGACGGCGCCCACGATGCAAGTCCCGAAAGCCTGCGCGCCCTTGCGGACCGGACGGAGGCGTTTGCGCCGACGCCGCGCACCGTGCCGATCACCGACATTCTCCTCGACAACTGGGCGCTCACGCGCGTCAAGGACCTGCCCGGCCGCCCGATGCCGGAGCGCTGGCTGCACGGGGTCGAAGCAGGAGAGCCCGATCTTTACGTTGCCTGGCGCGAAGAGGTGAGCGAACTCGCTGCATGCCTGCGTGGCGAGAGCCGGAACAGCATCGGCCTCCTCAAGCAGCTTTACGACAAGCACCCGATCCTTGCGCGCGAGCGCCTACGCGGCCGGCTGAGCGAGGTGAAAGAGGAACTAAAGCGGCTCGCGCGCCGCAAGCCCAAGGACGGCGCACCGGACGAGCCCATTCGCGCCGTTCTGCTTCCTGTCAGTGGAGACCCGGTCATCGACACGCTCGACGACCTTCTCGACAAACAAGCTCCGCGCTTGCCGAACGCCACCATCGTCCTGCCACCAGCGGCCGGCGGCTTGGACGAGCGGGGCATGCTGGACGCCGCGGCCGCGCCGGAAGCGTCACGTCGTTATGATGTGGCGGACGAGCCCGTCGAAGGTGCCGTGCAACGCGCCCGCGCTTGGCTGGCGTGGCGGGAGGACGAAGGACGCTGGGCGGCGCGCTGGCTGGGGCGCGACGACGACGGCAATCTCGACGCCGCGGTGGCGACCGCCGAAAATTTCACGGCCGCGGTTAAGGCCGTGCGCGAGCGCGCGGCGCCGCTGGTCGAAAAGGAGGTTTTGGAGCTCGAGAAT
This sequence comes from Variibacter sp., assembly GCA_019689555.1. Lineage (GTDB taxonomy): Bacteria > Pseudomonadota > Alphaproteobacteria > Rhizobiales > Xanthobacteraceae > JADGHE01. The sequence continues at coordinate 42,537 of JADGHE010000021.1, forward strand.
GAGGAGGGCGAGCGCGTGGGCGCGCTCGTTCTGTTTGGGTCGCCGCGGTCGACCGAGCTTGCACAGGACAATCCCGGCGCGGCGGCGGGCCGGCGTCCGTTGGAGGATCATCTCGCCGACGTGCGTGCCGCGGCCGACGTTATCGTGACACGGCTCGCGCCGCTGGTGACGGACGCCGCCGAAGCCGCGCGGATTGCGGATGCCGTGATGCTCGCCGCGCAGTACCACGACCGCGGCAAGAACCGCGATCCGTGGCAGGCCGACATCGGCAACCCGCGACCGCGCAAGAACGACGCGGGGTGGGAACCGCTTGCGAAAAGCGATCGACGCGGCTTCGTCTCTCGGTTGAGCGGCGCCTATCGCCACGAATTTGGCTCGTTGCGCGAGGCCGCGGAAGACCCTTCCGTCCGCGCCCATCCCGAGCGCGATCTGATCCTTCACCTCATCGCCGCCCATCACGGCTGGGCGCGGCCGCACTTCGAGCCGGACCAGTGGGACATCGCCGACGGGGTAACTGAGGACGAGAACGCCGCACTCGCCGCCGAGACCATGCGCCGCTTCGCGCGCCTGCAGCGCCGCTTCGGCCACTGGGGCCTCGCCTGGCTCGAATCGCTCGTGCGCGCGGCGGACTATGCCGCGAGCGGCCGGCTTGCGGCGAACGGCGCCTCGGCTTCGCCTGCGCCACGGGCACCGGCGAACGCCGCGGCCAAGGAGAGTGCCGCATGACCGCGACCGACCATCCTTTGCCCGACATCACGCTCGACGTCGACCTGCGCAACCCGGGCCAGTTCTTCGCCTGCTGCGGTCTTTTGGAGCTCGCAAGCCGCCTGTGGCCGGGGAGCGAGGCGAATGGATGGCGCGACCCGGAAGGGTGGTTTGAAGGATGGGACGCGCCGGCGCGCTTTCACATCGCCACGCACAGCGGCCACAACGACCCGCTCGGTGAGATCGTGCGTAGGCTTTGCGCGCCAGAGCAGCTTGTGGCCATCGCAGGTGATGACGGCATCGAGAAGCTTCAGGCAGACCGCCAACCAGTCGTCATCCTTCCCTTCCGCCTACGGCTTGATTGGTGGCTGGATGCTTACGGCGAAGGCGACAAGTCCGAACTGAAGGTCTGGGCCGGGCAGCAGACGCCCGAGCGCAACGTGAACGGGCTGCGCAGCGCATGGCAAGAAATCGTCGCGCGGGCGGCCGATGCGACAACCGCGCGGCTCTTCTCGCAACGCTGGCCCACTACCGGGCGCTTCGGCTTCGACCCATCCGCCTCATGGGAGGCAATCGACGTGGGCTTTTCTCCCGATGAGCAGGGCATCCCTGTGCTCACCTCGCCAGCCACCGAAATCCTCGCCGCCGTCGGTCTTCAGCGCTGCCGACCGGCGCCGGTCGAAGGCAAGCGCCGCTGGTTCGCTTACCACGTTTGGCGCAATCCGCTCGACATCGCCGTCGCTCCTGCCGCCGTGGCCGGCGTGGGAAATCGAGGGCGAGCCTTCGAGTTCCCGGTGGTGATGCGCAACGCGCAATACGGCAGCTTTGGCTGGGCAAATCCTTTGGAGGTTGAACGATGAGCACGTGGAATGAATTGGCCGACAAGATGCTTGCGGCCGAGGGGCCGGCTGCACTGATTTGCCGACAATGGCTGATGCCGGCGGAAGGACACGACGCGGTGATCTTTCCGCCGACTTTTGCCGCGGCCGAAGGCGGCGGCAAGGCCGGCTACAACATCGACCCGCTCGGCGATCCGAGCGATCCGAAAACGCCGCGCGTTGCCATCATTGACACGGTCGGCTCGCAGGCCAACCGCATGGAGCCCTTGTTTAAGAAGGCGAACGGCGAGGACACGCCTTATTCGCGCCTCGTGCCCCAGATCGAGATCAAGGCCGGCAACAAGACAGTGAACCTACTCGACGCCGGCCACCGCGCCGCCGACGCCATTGTGCGTTATTCGACCCTCGGTTCGAAACTGCGCGAAGCGTTCGACACCTACCAGGAGACCGGTGACGCCACGCTGCTCGCAAAAATCGCACCGACCTCGCTCGTCTTCGGCGCTTGGGATTCCCGCGACACGCAGGCCAAGCTGCCGCGTCTCGTCGCCTCGACCATTCGCGCCTACGACGTCGTCGAGCTCACGCGCTCGGCGCAATACAATCCCCCGGTCGACTATATCGGACTCGGCCTGATCGATGGCGCCGATGACAAGAAGGTGCTCGACGCCGCCTCCGAACTTGGCTTTCGTCACGCGCCGGCGGGCGGCACGCATGGCGGCGTCATCGTGCGCGGCGAAATCCGCCGCGAGGCGATCCTGAGCCTCGTCGGCCTGCGGGCTGTCGGCCCGAAGGGGCCGGCCGGCGACGCGCTGCGCCGTTACATCCTCGGCCTTGCGCTCGTCGCGATGATCCATGACCGCGCGCACAACCTGCGCCAGGGATGCCTGCTCGTGCAGGATCCGGAAAAGAAACCGCAGTGGGAGCTCGTGGCGCACGACGGCACGCGCACGCCGTTCACGCCCGACGGCAACGCCGCGCTCGCCTTCGCGCAGGAATCGGCGCGAGCCTTCGGCGTCGGCGAGAGTCGGACCGTGGAGTTCGACGTGAAGGCTGCCAACGAGGCCCTGAAGCAGCAGGTCGGCGGCAAGGGAAAAGGTAGAAAGGGCGGATGAGGCCATGCGCTGGCTCTGCATTGAGGCGCACTTCCTCGCCGGCCGATACCACGGTCGCAGGTCGGAGCGCGAAAGGACGTACTTCCCGCCCGAGTGGCCGCCCAACCCACATCGCCTCTTCCAGGCGCTGGTCGCCGCCGGCAACCTCGGCTTTCGCCGCACCGAGTTCTCGGACGCCAAGAGGGACGCCTTGCGTTGGCTGGAGCGGCGTGAGCCTCCGGAAATCATCGCGCCCGCCGCGCGTGCGGCAAACGTCGTCCGCCTCTACGTACCGAACAACGACATGGACAAGGTGGCGCGCTTCTGGGCGCAGAACAAGGAGCCGGAGAAACAGCCGAACGAGCTGCGCACCGACAAGGACCTGCGGCCGCATCGACTCGTTGAGGATGGCCCGGTGCGCTTCCTGTGGGCCATTGCCGAAGAGGAATGGGAGGCCGCGCGCCCCCATGTCGAAATTCTCTGCGAAGAAGCACGCCACCTCCACTGCCTTGGCCTCGGCATCGATCTTGTCGCCGGCAGCGGGCGCATCCTCAGCACCGAAGAGAAGAACGCGCTGCCGGGCGAAACCTGGATCGCGGATGCCGACGGCGTGGGTTGGCGCGTGCCGGTCGAAGGTTCGCTCGAGGAGCTGATCAAGCGCTATGGCGACCAGAAGCAGCGCGTCCAGGCGGGCCGCGGCCGCGGCGCCGAGCGCTACGTCGCGCCGCCGGCACCGCCGGTGAGGTACCGCGAGGTCGGCTACATCCGCCGCGCGCAAGGCCGTCGCCGGCCGGTGCACGCCTTCGCGCTCATGGACGAGGACGGCGTCTACCGCTCCTTCGATCCGCGCCACACGATGGAAGTGGCCGCCTGGCTGCGCCATGCCGCGCACGAGCGCGCCAAGGCGATGAAGCTCGACGGCGATTTCGTCGAGCGTTTCGTCTGCGGCCACGGCGAGGACGCCGAGGCCAAGAACGATCGCTTCTCCTACCTGCCGCTGCCGACGATCCCCTTCAAAGGCCGCGACGGCCGCATCCGCCGCGCGCTGCTCGCCGAGCCGTTCGGCCCTGGCAACGGCAAGGCGCAGGCCGTGGCGCGCCGGCTTTCCGGCGCGTCGCTTATCGAGGACGGAACCGGCGAGATCAAGGCGGACCTGCGCGCCATCGACCCCTTCGCCGACGGCGTCGCCTTACGCTACCTGCGCAAGGCCCGCACCTGGGGCTCGGTCACGCCGCTGGTGCTGCCCGGCCGCGACGATTTCCGCACGCGCAAGGCGCATGCGCTCGTGCTCAAGGCGCTGGCGCAGGCGGGCTACACGACGCCGGTCGCCGAGCTCACGCTGCAGCGCGAGCCGGTGTTCCCCGGCGCCGAGCCGGCGCGCGCCTACCGCGTGCCCGCCTACCTCAAGGAGTTCCCCCGCACGCACGCGGTCGTCACCTTCGCGGAGGAGGTGCCCGGTCCGATCGTCTTCGGCGCCGGCCGGCACATCGGCCTCGGCCTGTTCGCGGCACTTAAGTGAAGGGGCGCCTCGCGGCGCCCTAAACTTCATGCGCTCTTTCGCAATTGCGCCCCCCGGCACGCCGCTTGCTCCACTTTTGCCGCCCTGCCCCAGTTCGGGACGGAGCGGCCGATGCAGGAGCCCGTTGCCGCATACGACCAGCTTGCCCTCGACCTTCCCGCCCCGCCGGCCACGGCGGATACCCCGCTCGTGCCGGTGCGCATGGTCAACGAGTGGGTCTATTGCCCGCGCCTCGCCTTCCTCGAATGGGTCGATGGCGAATGGGCGGATTCGGCCGATACCGAGGAGGGCCGCCGCGCGCACCGGCGCGTGGATGCCGGCGGCGGCAAGCTCCCCGCGCCCGAGGATGCCGAGGAAAAGCCGGACTTTGTCGCCCGCTCGGTGACGCTCGCCTCCGAGCGGCTCGGCCTCATCGCCAAGATCGATCTCATCGAGGGCGAGGACGGCGCGGTGACCCCGGTCGACACCAAAAAGGGCAAGCGCCCGCATGTGGCCGAAGGCGCCTACGAGCCCGAGCGCGTGCAGGTCTGCGCCCAGGCGCTCATCCTCGAAGATACCGGCTACACCGTGCGCGAGGGCGCGATCTGGTATGCCGGCTCGCGCGAGCGCGTGCGCATCGCGCTCGACGAGGCGCTGCGAGCGAAGACCCGCGCGGCGATTTCCGAGCTGCGCTTGGCCGCCGCCGCCGGCCGCCTGCCGCCGCCGCTCGTCGACAGCCCCAAGTGCACGCGCTGCTCGCTCGCCGGCATCTGCCTGCCCGACGAAGTCGCCTTCTTCCGTCGCGGCGTTGCGCCCCGGCCGCTCAACCCGGCCGCCGACACCGCGCTGCCGCTCTACGTGCAGGAGCCCGGCGCGCGCGTCGCCAAATCCGGCGAGGTGCTGGTGGTTGAGACGGAGGAGCAGAAAACCGAGGTGCCGCTCGGCGACATTTCCGAGCTCGTGCTGCACGGGCCCGTCTCCCTCTCCACGCCGGCGCTGGCCGCGCTCTTGCGCGAGGAAATCCCGATCACCTATGCCTCGACCGGCGGCTGGGTGCTCGGCCATACGGTTTCGACTGGCCACCGCAACGTCGCGATCCGCATGGCGCAATATCGCGCGGCCTTCGACGCGCGGCGGTGCCTCGCCTTCGCCCGCAGCCTGGTTGCGGCCAAGATCAGGAACAGCCGCGTGTTCCTGCGGCGCAACTTCAAGGCCGGCGACGAGGCCGAGCGCGACGCCGCGCTCGAGGCGCTCGCGCGGCTCGCGGACCGCGCCCTGCATGCGCCGAGCGAGGCCGAGCTGCTCGGCATCGAAGGCGAGGCCGCGGCGCGCTACTTCCGCCTGTTCGCGACGATGTTCGGCGAGGCGGCGCGCGACTTCCCCGAGTTTTCCTTCGAGAAGCGCACCCGCCGCCCGCCGGCCGACCCCGTCAACGCGCTGCTCTCGCTCGGCTATGCCCTGCTCACCCGCACCTGGCTCACCGTGCTCTCGGCCGTCGGCTTCGACCCCTATCTCGGCTTCTATCACAAGCCGCGCTTCGGCCGGCCGGCGCTTGCCCTCGACATGATGGAACCGTTTCGGCCCATTCTCGCCGATTCCACCGTCATCCAGGTGATCAACAACGGCGAAGTGAAGGCGGACGGCTTCGTGCGCGCGGGGCCCGCCGTGAACCTGAAGCCGCATGCGCGGCGCGCCTTCATCGCGGCCTATGAGCGCCGGCTGGACCAGGAGGTGACGCACCCCGTGTTCGGCTATCGCGTCTCCATGCGGCGGCTGCTCGAAGTGCAGGCGCGGCTGCTCGCGCGGCACCTTCAGGGGGAGATCGCGGACTACCCGCACTATCTCGTGCGCTGAGATGGGACTGAGAGCCGGCGCGCGAACATCGCCGCGGTGAGCGGATGATCGACGAACGTCTCTACATCGTCGCCTACGACATCTCCGACCCGCGCCGCTGGCGGCGCGTGTTCAAGCTCATGAAGGGCTACGGGCGCTGGCTGCAGCTCTCGGTGTTTCAATGCCGTCTCAGCGCGAGACGCCGCGCCGAAATGGCACGCCGCCTCGAGGAGCTCATCCGCGCCGAGGCCGACCACGTGCTCATCCTCGACCTCGGGCCCGCCGACCGGGTGGACCCGCGCGTGGAAAGCCTCGGCAAGAGCTTCGAATCTGTGAAGCGTTCGGCGGTTGTGATATAGAGGCGTGGCCGCCGGGGCGCGCCGCCGCC
>JADGHE010000062.1 GCA_019689555.1 Variibacter sp.
TTCCGACGGCTTAAGCCTTGCTAGCGGCGGCCGGAGGGCGCCTTGATCAGCCGGACGACGAACCAGGCCGGGATGACGAGCACCGCCCCGAGCAGGAAATAGCGCCACAGCAGGATCACTGCGTCAAAGCCCATGTCCCAGACGGCCTGCACCATCCGCCGGAGGCTGTAAACGATGTTCCACGGATCGAAGCCGAGCGCGGCAAGAATGACGCCCACGAGAATCGAAAGCAGAACGAGCCGCACCAGGACCCACAGCGGCGGCCCGCCAAAGAAGCGGGCGACGATGTCGTTGGCCATGATCATCTCCGTGACTATGCGACTTATAGCGCAGCTTTTGCGGCGTGTGGCGGCTCCGAGGGGACTCCGGTGGGCGCCCCGGGCACGAGATCAGGCGTCGGGCGGCAGCAGGCGTTCCAGCGTTTCGAGCCGGTCGGCCTCTCGGGGCGGCTTGTCCCAGCGCAGGCGGGCGATGCGCGGAAACCGCATCGCGACGCCGGAGCGGTGACGGTTGGAGCGCTGCAGGCCCTCGAAGGCGATTTCGAGCACCAGGCCCTGGTCGCGCTCGTGCACCACCTCGCGCACCGGCCCGAAGCGGTTGACGGTGTTGCGGCGGACAAAGCGGTCGATCTGCAGAAGCTCCTCGTCGGTGAAGCCGAAATACGCCTTGCCGACCGGCACCAGTTCGTCGCCGTTCTCGCCGTCGGTCCACAGACCGAAGGTGTAGTCGGAATAGAAGGACGAGCGTTTGCCGTGCCCGCGCTGCGCGTACATCAGCACGGCGTCGACGGTGAAGGGATCGCGCTTCCATTTCCACCACCAGCCTTTCGGCCGGCCCGGAAGATAGGCGGCGTCGCGGCGCTTGAGCATCACGCCTTCGATCGCTTCGGCGTCCGCACCCGCGCCGGCGGCCGCCGGGTCGGCGCGCGCGGCCATGAGCTCGGACCACGTCGAGAACGGCACGCAGGGAGAGAGGTCGACGCGCGGCTGGGCGAGCCGGGAGACGAACGCTTTCAGCCGCTTGCGGCGCTCCGCGAAGGGCAGCGCGCGCAGGTCTTCCTCGCCGTCCGCGAGAAGGTCGTAGGCGCGCAGATGCGCGGGAAACTCCGCAAGAAGGTTGGGCGTCACGCTCTTGCGGTTCAGCCGTTGCTGCAACACGTGGAACGACTGCACGCGGCCGTCGCGCACGATCAGGAGCTCGCCGTCGATCGCCCCCGGCAGGGTAAGCGCGGCGACAAGATCGGGAAAGCTCTTCGAGATGTCTTCCCCCGTGCGTGAATAGAGCCGTGCGACGGGCGCGCCGTCGGCCCGCCGCCCCGCGACCGCCTGGACGCGGATGCCGTCCCACTTCCACTCGGCGATGTAGTCGGCCGGGGAAAGGGCGGCGAGCTCCGCCTCCTCGATCGCATGCGCGAGCATGACCGGGCGGAACGGAGCCGGGTCGCGCACCGCGGGCCTGTCCGCCCGGCCCTCCACCCAGGCGAACAGGTCGACGTAGGGCGGCTCGAGCGCCGGCCAGACGAGCTCGATCTCGTCGGGATCCTTGTCGCCCAGCGCCGCCACGGCGGTCTTGGCGAGCCGGGCGGAGACGCCGATGCGCAGCCCTCCGGTGACGAGCTTCAGCAGCGCCCAGCGCCCGGTCTCGTCGAGCGCATCGAGCCAGCGCGAAAGCTGGCCCGGCAGCTCGGCCTTGCCGAGCGTCGCGAGCGCCTTGATCACTTCGGAGAGGCGAGGGGCGTTCTGGGCCTTTTCCGCGCCCGCGCGGGGCGAGGGGCCTTCCGGCCACAGCAGCGCGACGGTCTCGGAAAGATCGCCGACATAGTCGTAGGACAGTCCGAACAACACCGGATCGACGCGCTCGGCGACGAGCGCGCGGATGAGCCCCGGCTTGGCGTGGCGGAACGAGAGCGCGCCGGTGAGCGCGGCGAGCGCCCATCCGCGCTCGGGATCGGGCGTGGTGCGGAAGTAGTCCGCCATCTGCCGCAGCTTGGCGTTGCGGGCGTGCTCGAAGGCGAGGCGGTCGAGGAGGGCAGCGAAGCGGTTCATGGCGCCGCGGCCGCGCCGTTTTCGGCGGCCGCCCCTTGGTCCTCCTCCTCGTCCTCCTCCTCGCCATAGCCGACGAGCCGCAGCGGGCGGGCGCGCAGGCCCCGCATTTCGCACCAGCGCACGAGGCCGTCCTCTTCGCCGTGCGTGACCCAGACCTCGGATGCGCCGGTCGCCGCGATGGTGGCGGTGAGCCCCTCCCAATCCGCGTGGTCCGAGATGACGAGCGGCAGCGCGATGCCGCGCTGGCGAGCGCGGGCGCGCACCCGCATCCACCCCGAGGCGAAGACGCTCACCGGGTCGGGAAAGCGCCGCGCCCACAGCTCCTGCAGCGCCGAGGGCGGGCAGATCGTCACCGCGCCGGCGAGCTCGTCCCGGCGCGCCTCCCGCGCCGGCCGGAGCGCGCCGATGTCGAGCCCGCGCGCCGCATAGTAGCGCGTCAGCGCCTCCATCGCGCCGTGGAGGAAGATCGGACGGTCGTAGCCGGCCTCGCGCAGCAGCGCGATCATCCGCTGCGCCTTGCCGAGCGGGTAGCAGCCGACAAGGTGCGCGCGGTCCGGAAAGAGAGCTACCGAATGGAGCAGCTTCGCCGTCTCCGCTCTCGCGTCGCCGAAGCGGAAGACCGGCAGGCCGAACGTCGCCTCGGTGATGAAGACGTCGCAGGGAACGGGCGCAAAGGCGGCGCAGGTCGGATCGGGCGCGGTCTTGTAGTCGCCCGACACGACCATCCGCAGCCCTTTCCATTCGACGCAGATCTGCGCCGCGCCGAGAATGTGGCCGGCCGGGTGAAACGTGATCCTGACGCCGTTGATCTCGACCGTCTCGCCATAGGCCGCCGCCTGCATCGTGCCGGCGCAATCCTCGCCGCAGCGCAGCCGCATGATGTCGAGCGTCTCCGCCGTCGCGAGCACCGCCCCGTGGCCGGCGCGCGCGTGGTCCGAATGGCCGTGGGTGACGAGCGCCCGCTCGACCGGGCGCAGCGGGTCGATGAAGAAATCGCCGGCCGGGCAGCACAGGCCTTGCGGCGTCGGGCAGAGCAGGTCTTCGGGGCGCATGGCGGTCAGATAATGTTGGGGAGTCCGGCGTTCGAGCGGCGTCCGGGGGACTCTCTACGCAAGCCGGGCATTGCGGCGCCGCCGCGACCGCGGCATGTAGGCGCCCGCATTCCCCCGAATGCGGCCATGAGTTCGGCGTCCCTCCATTTTCTGTCCTCCGGCGATCTGAGAATAGACCGGCGCTACCGCCTGGCGCTCGACCTCGCGGCGCGGGGCGAGCCTGCGGCCGCGGCCGACCTGCTGGCTCAGACAGTTCAGGATGCGCCGCACTTCGTCGCGGCGTGGTTCGCGCTCGGCGACCTGTGGGAGCGGCTCGGCGATACGCAACGGGCGATCGAGGCATTCCGGCGCGCGCGGGAATGCGACGCGGAGGATCGCCACGGCGCGGGTCTGCGGCTCGCGCGGCTCGGCGGTCTCGAGATCGGCGCCGCGATGACGCGCGGCTATGTGCGCGCCGTGTTCGATCAATATGCGCCCGACTTCGATCGCGCCCTGCTGTCCGGTCTCGCCTATTGCGGGCCGCAGGCCTTGCACGAGGCCGTTCTCGCGGCCTGCGCGGCGGCGGAACGCGCCCCACATTTCAGGCGCGTGGTCGACCTCGGCTGCGGCACGGGGCTCGCCGGCGAGGCATTCCGCGCGCATGCCGCCGCACTCGTGGGCGTCGACCTGTCGCCGCGCATGATCGCCATGGCGCAGCGCAAGGGCTGCTACGACGACCTCCACGTCGCCGACATGCTCGACTTCCTGCGCGAGCAAGCCGACGCCGGCTGCGACCTCGTCCTCGCCGCCGATGCCTTCGTCTATGTGGCGGACCTCGCGCCAATTTTTCGCGAGATCGCGCGCGTTCTCGAGTCGGGCGGGCTCGTCGCCTTCACGGTCGAACGGCATGAGGGCGAAGGCGTGACGCTCGGCGCCAAGCTGCGCTACGCGCACGCCGAGAGCCATGTGCGGGCGCTGCTCGCGGCGGCCGGCCTCGCCCGGGCGGAGTGCCGCCCGCTCTCCGTGCGCCGGGAGGGCGGGGCGCCGGTACCGGGCCTGGTGGTGACCGCCGCCCGTCGATGATACCTGTTGGGGCGTGACAGCCGCCGACCAGGTTGAGATCGCCGACGTTGGGCTGCCCGCGCCTTTTCGGCGCTGGTTCGCGCAGCGCGGCTGGACGCCGCGCGCGCACCAGCTCGAACTGCTCGCCAAGGCGCGCGCGGGGCGCTCGGTGCTGCTCATCGCGCCGACCGGCGCCGGCAAGACGCTGGCCGGCTTTCTGCCGACGCTCGTGGAGTTGAGCCAGACAAGGGCCGCAGCTGACCTCTCCGCGCTTGCGGGGAGAGGTTGGCGCGCCGCCCCAGGCGCGGCGGGTGCGGGGAGGCGGGCGAGCGACGGGTCCGGCTCGGGCGGCCCACCGCCGGGCTCTCCGCTGCGCGGCTTGCCATCCTCGCTCCGCCGGCGGGGAGAGGGAAGGGGCCTGCACACGCTCTACATTTCCCCGCTCAAGGCGCTCGCCGTCGACATCGCCCGCAATCTCGAACGCCCGGTTGCGGAAATGGGCCTGCCGGTCCGGCTCGAGACGCGCACCGGCGACACGCCCGCCTCCAAACGCCAGCGCCAGCGGCGCCACCCGCCGGACATCCTGCTGACGACGCCGGAGCAGCTCGCGCTGCTGCTCGCCTCCGCGGATGCGCCCTATCTGTTCGGCACGCTGCGGCGCGTGATCCTCGACGAGCTGCACGCGCTCGTGACCTCGAAGCGCGGCGATCTGCTGTCGCTCGGGCTTGCGCGGCTCTTTCGGCTTGCGCCGGAGCTCACGGCCGTGGGTCTTTCGGCCACGGTCGCCGATCCGGACGCGCTGTGCCGGTTCCTCGTGCCGCAGCCTGCGCGCGGCGTGCGTTGCGCCGACCTCGTCGTGGCCGAGGGCGGCGCAAAACCGCTGGTGACGATGCTCGATACGGCCGAGCCCCTGCCCTGGGCGAGCCATTCGGCGCGCCACGCGCTTCCCGAGATCTACGAGCTCATCCGCCGCCACCGCACCAGCCTCGTCTTCGTCAACACGCGCAGTCAGGCGGAGATGCTGTTCCAGGAGCTGTGGCGCATCAACGACGACGGGCTCGCGATCGCCCTGCATCACGGCTCCCTCGATGTCGCGCAGCGCCGCAAGGTGGAGGACGCCATGGCGGCGGGGCGCCTGCGCGCCGTGGTCTGCACCTCCTCGCTCGATCTCGGCGTCGACTGGGGCGACATCGACCTCGTGATCCATGTCGGCGCGCCGAAGGGCTCCTCGCGCCTGCTGCAACGCATCGGCCGGGCCAACCACCGGCTCGAGGAGCCCTCGCGCGGCGTGCTGGTGCCGGCCAACCGCTTCGAGGTGCTCGAATGCCATGCGGCGATCGAAGCGATCGCGGAGAATGCGCAGGACACGCCCCCGGCGCGCGCCGGCGCGCTCGACGTTCTCGCCCAGCACGTGCTCGGCTGCGCGTGCGGCGCGCCGTTTCTGGCCGACGAGCTTTACGCCGAGGTGCGCACAGCCGCGCCCTATGCGCAGCTCGCACGCGCGGACTTCGACGCCGTCCTCGACTTCGTCGCCACGGGCGGCTACGCGCTCCGGAGCTACGAGCGCTTCGCCAAGATCCGGCAGAACAAGGACGGCCGCTGGCGCGTCGCCAATCCGCGCGTCGCGCAGACCTATCGGCTCAACGTCGGCACCATCGTCGAAGCCGACATGCTGAAGGTGCGCCTTGTGCGCTCGCGCCATCGGACCGGCGGTTATGTCGGACCTCTCGGGCGCGGCGGCCGGCTGCTCGGCGAGATCGAGGAATACTTCATCGAGACGCTCACACCCGGCGACACGTTCGTCTTCGCCGGAGAAGTCCTTCGTTACGAGGCGCTCGTCGAGAACGAGGTCTACGTCTCGCGCACCGCCGCGACGGACCCCAAGGTTCCGTCCTACGAGGGCGGCAAGTTTCCGCTCTCCACCTATCTCGCCGCGCGCGTGCGGGCCCTTCTTGCCGACCGCAGCCGCTGGAGCGCGCTGCCGGAGCCGGTGCGCGAGTGGTTGGACATGCAGTGCTGGCGCTCGCTCACGCCGCCGGCGGGCGACCTTCTGGTCGAAACGTTTCCGCGCGCCGCGCGGCACTACCTCATCTGCTATCCGTTCGAGGGCAGGCTCGCGCACCAGACGCTCGGCATGCTGCTCACCCGGCGGCTCGAGCGGGCGCGGCTTAGGCCGCACGGCTTCGTCGCCAACGAATATGCGCTGGCGGTGTGGGGCGCCGGAGACCTCCAGGCGGCGATCGCGCGCGGCGAACTGTCGCTCGATGCGCTGTTCGACCAGGACATGCTGGGCGACGACCTCGACGCCTGGCTGCAGGAATCGGCGCTGATGAAGCGCACGTTCCGCTCCTGCGCCATCATCGCCGGCCTCATTCCGCGCCGTTTTCCGGGTGAGGAGAAGTCGCGCCGGCAGCTCACGGTCTCGACGGACCTCGTCTACGACGTGCTGCGCCGCCACCAGCCGGACCATGTGCTGCTGCGGGCGGCGGCCGCGGAGGCGGCGACCGGCCTCCTCGACATCCGCCGGCTCGGCGACATGCTGTCGCGCATCCGCGGCCGAATCGTCCATAAAGCACTGGAGCGGGTGTCGCCGCTCGCCGTGCCGGTGCTGCTGGAGATCGGCCGCGAGCCGGTCTATGGCGAGGCGGCGGACGCCTTCCTCGCAGAGGCCGCGGAAGAACTGGTGAAGGAGGCGATGGGGTGAGGCGCGGGGCCGTCGAGCGGGCACAGCGGGCCGGGGACGGCGCGCCGGCCGCGCTCGCCTCCGATCCGCCGGAAGGTCAGGCGGCGGAGGGGGCGCGCCTTTGCGCGGCCTCGCTGCTCGGGCGCAGCGCCGCCGCCACCGACCGCTCGGTTCCTGCGGCAAAAGGTTGGGCGGCGAACGAGAATCGCGCGGACCTGCGCGATTCTGCGCAGGACCACAGGGTGGTGGTCGCCGGCGTTGCGCTGATCGCCGACGTGGCGGGCGCGCTCTACTGGCCGGAACGGCGGTTGCTTGCGGTCGCGGACCTGCACCTGGAAAAGGGGTCGAGCTTCGCCGCCCGCGGGTCGCTTCTGCCGCCATACGACACCGCGGACACCCTGGCGCGGCTCGCGCGCCTGATCGAGGCCTATGCGCCGCGTCGCGTCGTCGCGCTCGGCGACAGCTTTCATGACGGGCGTGGCGCCGCCCGCCTCGGCGCCGAGGACCGCGCAACGCTCGCAGCGCTTCAGCGCGGGCGCGAATGGATCTGGATCGCCGGAAATCACGATCCCGAGCCGCTTTCGGGCGTCGGCGGGGAGTGCGTCGGGGAACTCGAGATCGGGCCGATCACGTTCCGCCACCGTGCCGAACCGGATCATGCGGAGGGCGAGATCAGCGGCCACTGGCATCCGGTGGCGGTGGTCGCGCTGCGCGGCCGCGGCCTGCGGCGGCGCTGCTTCGTGTCGGACTCGCGGCGGCTCGTGATGCCTGCGTTCGGCGCCTATGCCGGGGGGCTCAATGTGCGGCACCGCGCCTTCGCCGCCTTGTTCGGGAGCGCGTTCACCGCGCATGTGATCGGGGACACGCGGCTGCATGTGATCCCGGCCGCGCTTTGCGCGCCCGATTGGGGATGCTGAGGCCTCAGCGCGCAACGCGCATGCGGCGGCCGACCATGACCGCCACCACCACGGCGAGCGCGAAGGCGAGCGTCTCGGCCTCGACCGGCTCGCCGTTCACGCCCGCGGCCATCAGCACGATCGCGAACGGCTGCAGAAGCTGCAACTGGCCGACGCGCGCGATGCCGCCGAGAGCGAGCCCCGCGTTCCAGAAGAAGAAGCCGATGAGCTGGCTGACCAGCGACACATAGGCGAGGCCGCCCCACGCCGCGAGCGGCACCGCGGCGGCGCGGTCGGGCCAGAGCCAAACGGTGAGGGGAACGGCGACGGGAAGCGAGATCACGAGCGCCCAGGCGATGACCTCCCAGCCCGGCATCGCGCTCGAAAGCTTGCCCGCATAGGTGTAGCCGAATCCGGCGGACAGAATCGCCGCCGCGAGCCAGATGTCGCCGATCGCGAGCCCGCCGCTTCCGTGACGCAGCGCGAAGGCGACGACGATCGCACCGCCCGCGGCCCCGGCGAGCCAGAAGCCGAGGCTCGGACGCTCCCCCGCGACGAGTGTCGCGGCGCAGGCGGTGACCGTCGGGAGAATGCCCAGCACCACGCCGCCATGGGCCACCGGAACGGTGGCCACCGCGAGCGCCGTGAAGAGCGGAAAACCGTAGACGAGGCAGGCCGAGGCGAGCGCGATCTCGGCCCAGTGGCGGCGGGCCGGCCAACGGCGGCCCGTCCACCACAGCATGGCCACCGCGGCCGCGCCCGCAAAGGCCGCGCGCGCCACCGTGAGAAACCAGGCGTCGAGATAGGGGATCGCGACCCGCGTGGCCGGCAGCGTGCCGGCGAAGCACACCATGCCGATGAAGCCGAGCAGCAGCCCGAGTTGCTCGTGCCTCCGGCTCATCGCGCCGCGCCGCGCCCCGTCCTTTGCGCGCCGACATCAAGCGAAGCGGCGAGGGTCTTCGGGCAACGTCCGAATCCCGGACATGAAGCGCTCGTCACGGTCGCGGCCTGCATTCCGGTCAACTCGTTCGCTGCGATTGAGACTCGGTTCTTCGCATTGTTTCGCATCTTTCCCATGGCCGCTTCGCGATCCGAGCGCGGCGGCGCGGACATGCCGTCACGGCAAGGAGAGCGGCAGCATGAGCGATGCCGGCGTGGTGCGCAAGGCGCCGGCGAAAGCTGCTCCTCAGTCGGGGCTCTCGACGCGCGCGGCCGAAGCGGTCGCACGATGCGAATGGCCCGTGCGAGCGAGGCCGGCTTGCATCGCCTTCACGCGGCGCGCATGGTGCGGACGACTTTCACAGGCAGGAAGGGCAAAGGGCCGAATGAAGGAAGCGCCGGTTCTCATCGAGGGGTATTGCGATCCGGCCTTCGCTTCGGTGCGGGAGGAGTTCGAGAAGAATTTCCGCGTCCGCGGCGAGGTGGGGGCCGCCGTTTGCGTTTACAAGGACGGAGAAAAGGTCGTCGACTTGTGGGGCGGCTACAAGGATCTCGCGCGAACGCAGCCCTGGCAGCCCGACACGATCGTCATCATGAATTCGCTCGCCAAGAGCATGAGCGCGCTGTGCACGCACATGCTCATCGACCGCGGCGTCATCGAGTTCGACGCTCCGGTCGCAGAGTATTGGCCTGAATTCGCCCAGGCCGGAAAGCAGGGGGTGCGCATCCGCCACGTTCTCTCCCACACCTGCGGCGTGATCTTCTGCGACCACGCCAAGGAGGGTTCGATCTTCGACTGGGACACGCACATCAGAGCGCTGGAGCGGCAGGAGCCCGCCTGGGAGCCGGGCACGAACGGGGCGTACAATTCGCAGAACATCGGGTTCATCCTCGGCGAGATCGTCCGGCGCGTCACCGGGCGAACCATCGGCACGTTTCTGCGCGAGGAAGTGAGCGAAAAGCTGGGCGCCGACTACAATATCGGGCTGCGGCCCGACGAGATCGCCCGCGTATCCGACATGCACCGCAATCCGAAGAACCCGTTCTTCCAGATCGCGTCCGATCCCTCGACGCCGCTTTGGCGTGCGCGCCGCGGCGCGCCGGCGGGCTTCTACCAGAATTGCCGCGAAATCCGCGAGCGGGAGGTGCCCTCGTTCGGCGGACACGGAAACGCAAGGGCGATGGCGAAGATTTACGCGGCGCTCGCGGGCGACGGCGCGGTGGACGGCGTGCGCATCCTGAGCCCCGAGGCGGTCGAGCGCGCGAGCAGGCTGGTCTGGGACCATGATTGCATCATGACCCAGCGGCGCCTGCGCATGGGCTACGGTTTCATGCACAACGAGCCCGAAACGGCGCCCATGGGGGCCAACATGGCCGCGTTCGGGCATACCGGCACCGGCGGCGCTTTCGCGTGGTGCGATCGCGAGCGCAACTTGGCCTTCGCCTACTGCACCAACTTCCAGCGCGAGGGACCGGGCATCGGCCCGCGGGGCGCTGCGCTTTCGGTCGCGGCGGGCGGCGGACCGCGGCCGAGCTGGTTGCAATGAGGTGCCGCCGCCGTTCATCTCCGCCGTTTGCGCCCGGCCCGCCTTTCATGCTTGCAGGATCGCGCCCCGCCGACGGAGCGAAGCCATGACGACTCACAAACTGGCGGCCACGCCGCAAACCGTGCGCTGGGGCATGCTGGACGGCGCCTTTCCGCCCGTGCTCACCATCGAGAGCGGAGACACGGTGGTGATGGAATGCGTCTCCGGCTCCCCCGGGGTTCTGCCGCCGGCGGAGTCCGGCTTGGCGATTCCTCCGGCGCTCAATGCGATCCTCGATGCGAGGCTGCCGCGCATGGGCGCTCACATCGTGACCGGCCCCGTGGCCGGCGTCGGAGCAGAGCCGGGCGACATGCTGGAAGTTCGCATCGAGGAGATCGCGCTCGGCGCGGACTGGGGCTACTGCGCGTTTCGGCCGCTCATGGGAACGCTTCCCGAAGAGTTTCCGTATCGCGACGTGACTCATATTCCGGTCGATCGAACCAGGGGGACATGCAAGCTCCCGTGGGGGCCGGAACTCAAGCTCGCGCCTTTTTTCGGAGTCATGGCCGTGGCGCCGCCGCTCGAATGGGGCACGCTCTCGACGCGGGAGCCGCGGATGTTCGGCGGCAATCTGGACAACAAGGAGCTCGTCGCAGGGACGACGCTGTTCCTGCCTGTGTGCGCGCCGGGAGCCAACTTCTGCGCCGGGGACGGCCACGGCCTGCAGGGCGACGGCGAGGTGTGCATCAACGCGGTCGAGATCTGCCTCACCGGGACGTTCACCTTCATCCTGCACAAGGGCGGCGGCCGCGCGGCGCCGCGCCTTGGCATGCCGCGCGCCGAGACGCCGACCCACTACATCACCATGGGCTTCGACGCCGATCTCGATCTCGCGATGAAGCAGGCGCTCAAGGAGATGATCGCCTTCATCTGCAGCCGCACCGGCTGGACGCCGGCCGAGGCCTACAAGACTTGCTCGCTTGCCGTCGATTTTCGCGTCACGCAGAACGTGAACGGCGAAAAGGGCGTGCACGGCATGCTGCGCAAGGGCCTGCTGTTTTGAGGGCGAGCCGGCGCGCGCCCGCTTCCGCCTTCGTGCCGCGCCGCGTGCGTTTGCGACGCGCGGTGTGGAGAGCGGCCACCGACTCTGTCCGGCCGAGGCCTCCGCGCTTAGGCCTTCGGCGGGATGATCGGCAGCAGCACGTAGGACGCCTGATCCGGCCCGCAATGGACGGTCGTGACGCCGCCGAAAATTTCCGGCGGCCGGTCGTCCGGATCATCGTGCTTGAAGGGACCCGTGCCCTGCATCGTGTACTTGACCCCCGGCAGTTCGAGCGCAGGACCGTCGTGCTGATAGTCCTTGCCCCGCACCGCAAGGCCGATGCGATAGCCGGGCGGCACGACGATCGAGGTCGGCCAGATTTCGACGTCGAGCTCCACGGGCTCGCCCGGCACCAGGGGCTGAAGCTCGTCATGGGTGTGGTAGGGGCGGTAGGGCGTGGACAGTTCGGGGTCGAGCTTGCGGTGGGACGCCCGGAGCCAGCCGAAGGCGATGGGGACCTGCGGATCGTTGGCCCCGTGGAACAGCACCTCCTGGCCCGCGGGATCGAAGACCCGCAGCACCAGGAAGATGTCGGCGTCCGTGGTCGACGACGAGACGAAGAGCTTCGCCGCCGCCGGCCCCGTGATCTCGATCTCCTCATCGAGCGGCGGCGTGAGGAACAGAAGGCCCTCGCCGAGCGCCTCGAAGGCGATGGTCTGCGGCGCCTTCGGCGGCTCGGGGCGGAGGCTGCGGTTTTCCGGATCGAGATAGAATTTGGTCCACCGGGTGCGCGCGATCGGCCATTCGTTCTCGTGGCGCAGCACGAACTTCTCGCCCGGATGGCGGATTTGCAGCTGCACCGGCGGCTGCTTGTCCCAGCCGTTGTCCTCCCCCTTGAGGAAATAGCCGAAGAAGCGCTTCTGCAGGTCGATGCCGTAGTTGGTGTAGAAGTGCGTCCAGTGGGCGTGGCCGTGGATCTCCAGCCACTTCTGCTTGGAGGCGGCGCGCACGAAGCCTTCGACATTGCCGCGCAGGTGCAGCCCGTGGCCGCCCCAGTTGCCGGCGGAGAGGAACGGCGTCGTGATCTTGTCCCACTGCGCGGAGCGGTCGCGGTAATAGGGCCCGTCGAGGGGGCGGCTCTTCACCGCGCCCCACATGTCGGCGCGGTTCTTCCTGAGTTCCTCCTCGGGCAAGGTTTCGGGCCCGCTCACCAGCTCCCCGGTCACCGGGTTGCGCGGGCCGCGCTCGCCGACGCCGTACTGCACGCGAAACACCTGCCGTCCCTGGAAGTCGCGATGGAAGGTGCAGAGAATGCCGCCGTGCCGTGTCGCGTCGCGGTAGCGGTCGGCATAGCCCTCCCACACGCACATGGCGGCGAGGTGCGGCGGCTGCAGGCTCGCCACGCGCCACTGGTTCATCGCGTAGTAGGAGATGCCGTTGAGCCCGATCTTGCCGTTGCACCACGGCTGCGCGGCCGCCCACTCGATGCAGTCGTAGTAGTCCTTGGCTTCGCGCGGATTGTGATGATCGAGCACGCCCGGCGAGCGGCCGGCGCCGCGGCTGTCGATCCGCACGACCGCGTAGCCGTCCGGCACCCACTTTTCAGGGTCCACGACCTCCCAGTTTTGATATTTGTTGGAGGACCCTTCGGCCGCCTCCGGAAAGGCCGCGGTCATGCGCTCCCATTGGCTCTTGAAGTATTCCTGGAACGACAGACCCTTGCCGTAGGGACCGTAGCTCATGATCGCCGGATAGCGGCCTTCCGCGAGCGGCAGAAAAACGTCCGCCCTGAGCACGATGCCGTCGTCCATCGGGATCGGCACGTTCCATGCGATGCGCATCCCGTCGCGGACCTCCGTCACCAGATCATTGCTCGGGCTGCTCGCGAAAGCGTCCATCGTCGTGTCCCTCGATCCAAATTGAATGGTCTTTGAGTGTCGGCGTTCTGTCGCTCGCTCCATGCCAGGCGAAGTCATGAACGGCAGAGCGGCGGCGCTGCCGTTGAAGCGAGCGGACGAAAGGGCGAATCCGTAGCCGTCGGGCGGCTCGTTCGAGAATCGGCGTAACCCAAGCCACCGATCTTTTTCAAGGCGGCGGCCGAGGGCCTGCGCGCCCGATGCCGTCTTCCCCCGCGATGGCACTCCCTTATGCGCCGGCCGGTGCGACCGGTCGGGCCGCGCGGAGCCGCGCCCGCTATACGGCCCGGCTGTGCGTCCTGCCCGGCGCGTCGAGGTAGGCGTCAAAGGCGGCGGCCACCGCGCGAACCAGACTGCGCGCATGGGCCGCCACCTCGACGGAGGCGCCTTCGCGGCGGACGATCCCGTCCGCCTCCAGGCGCCGCAGGGCGGGGAAGGCCGCGTCGAGGTCGGGCTCCGGCCGGCCGTGCGCGCGGCAAATCTGCGCGACGTCGACGCGGAAGTCGCACATCAGCCGCTCGATCAGCTCGGCTCTCAAGCGATCCTCGCCGGTCAAGGCATAGCCCCTGGCGACCGGCAGCTCGCCCTGCGCAAGGCGCCCCGCGTATCGGCCGAGCACCACTTCGTTCTGGACATAGCCCTGCGGCAGGCGGCCGATCGCCGACGCGCCGAAACCGAGCAGCACCGCGGCGCGGTCCGTCGTATAGCCCTGGAAGTTGCGGCGC
This sequence comes from Variibacter sp., assembly GCA_019689555.1. GTDB lineage: Bacteria > Pseudomonadota > Alphaproteobacteria > Rhizobiales > Xanthobacteraceae > JADGHE01. The sequence goes on from JADGHE010000062.1 coordinate 13,866, forward strand.
AGCGCGCCCTGGCTCTGAGCGATCGCCATGCTGTCCTGCGGCAGCGCGTAATGGTCGAGTCCGATGCGCCGGTAGCCGGCCTTCTGCAGCAGGGCCGCAATGGTCTCGGCTTGCCGGTAGCGCTCGGCCGCCTTCGGAAGGTCCGCCTCGGCGATCTTGCGCTGATGCTTCTTGAAGGTGGGCACGTGCGCATAGCCGAACACCGAGAACCGGTCGGGCCTCAGCGCCAGACAGCGCTCCACGGTGTCGATGCAGGACTGAACGGTCTGGCGCGGCAATCCGTAGATCAGGTCGAAATTGATGCCGGCTACGCCGGCCCGCCGAAGGCCTTCCACCGCGCGCGCCGTCTGCTCGAAGCTCTGCACCCTGTTGATCGCCTGCTGCACGACGGGATCGAAGCTCTGGACGCCGAGGCTTGCGCGGCCGACGCCGATTGTTGCGAGGGCGGCGAGGATGTTGTCCGTGAGCGTGCGCGGGTCGATCTCGATCGCTATCTCGGCGCCGGCGGAGACGGCGAACCGCTCGCGCAGCAGCGCGCACAGCGCGATCAGGTCCTCGGCTGGGAGGATCGTCGGCGTGCCGCCGCCGAAATGCACGTGGGATACTTGGAGCCGATGGCGAAGGTGCGCCGTCACCAGCGCGATCTCCTGCCGCAAGGCCTGAAGATAATTCGCGATCGGGTGGTCGCGCCGCGCCACGGTCGTATGGCAGCCGCAGTACCAGCACATCGCGCGGCAGAAGGGAATGTGAACGTAGAGCGAGCCTGTAAGGTCGCCCGCAAGGTCCGACAGCCAGGCGCGGTAGGTCGCGGCGTTCACCGCCGGGTGAAACCGCGGCGACGTCGGATAGCTCGTGTAGCGCGGAAGCCGTTCGTTCGCGTAACGGGCGAGAAGTTCAGGATGCATCTCTCATGCCTTGGCGGCGCGCGCCTCGCTCGGACTTGGGTCCTGCCCGAGGCGAAACGTCGGCCGTCGAATGAGCCGTCCACGCGGCGAAGCACACCGGGAGGCGCAGAATCGATCAGGGCGTCCGCATTGTGATTGAGCTAGATCAACCGCGAGCGGAGGAAGGGGACGGCCTTGCACGAACGCGCTCGTCCATCGCGTGCGTCCTTCGCCGGCGCGGCGCAAACGGTGGGCAACGCGCGCAGGCAAGAAGCACCAGAAATGGCGAGGCGCCCCGCGCGGCCTGCGCGGAGCGCCTCCCGTTGTATCAGCCGGCCTGTAAGCCGGGTTCTGTAGGGCGCGGAACCGGCAAAGGTCCCGCGCGTGACGGCCATTCCTCTAGGACGCCGATTGCTCGGCGTCTCGAGCAACCTACCCGGGCGGCGGGTCTGGACATCGACCTGAGCCTTGCGGCTCCTGCCGCCCCTATTCGGTTTTGCTCCCGGTGGGGTTTGCCGTGCCGCCTCCGTTGCCGGAGGCGCGGTGCGCTCTTACCGCACCGTTTCACCCTTGCCGCCCGCCCGAGGCGGGACGGCGGTCTGTTCTCTGTGGCACTTTCCCTGGGGTTTCCCCCGCCGGACGTTATCCGGCACCGCATGTCCAAGGAGCCCGGACTTTCCTCTCCGGCGGCCTTTCGGCCCTTGCCGCAGCGGCCGTCCGGCCGACTGACACGGTTCAGGGTGTGGTGATCCGATGGCGCGGCGTCAAGGCCTCGCGGCCTCCCGCCCTGCCGAAGCCTCGGCGGTCTGCCGCGCCTTTGTCGCCGCCAGCAGGCGGCGCACCTTGCTGCAATAGACGTTCGCGGCGGGAGTCATGCGCACCGCGCGGTGTCCAGCCTGGTATCGCAGGATCGTCCCGCAGACGTCTCCCTTCGCGAGGCGCCGCGCCCCGGCGAGGTAGCGCATGCCCCATTCGAGATTCGTCGCCGGGTCGAACAGATCCTTCGGCGTGCCGGTGAAGCCGAGGGAGCGGGCGGTGGCGTATTTGATCTGCATCAGCCCGAGCGTCGCGCCCTTGCCGGTCAGGGTCGGATTGTAATTCGACTCGACCCGCACGACGGCGTGCGCCAGGTCCGCGGGCACGCCGTGCTCTTCGGCTTTTGCGGTCACGAGCGCCTCGATGTCGGAGGCCTTCGGCGCGCGTGGGGTCACGGGCGTGATGTTGGTCGGCAGGGGCACGAACGGGGCGAGCGAGGCAATCCGCGTCGCGGTGTCGCCCTTGAGGGGACGGGGCGGGGAGTCGGCGCGCGCCCGCGCGGGCCGGGGCGGCGGCGGCGGCGCCTCCCACCAGTCTAT
>JADGHE010000022.1 GCA_019689555.1 Variibacter sp.
GAGCGGCTGCGGGCCGAGACGGCGGGGCGCGTGGAGTCATGCCGGTGAGCGCCGCGGCGCCGAGGGGCCCGCACCCGCGCGCGCCGGCGCGCCGCCGGCCGCGGCTCGCGCGCTCGCCGGTGCTCTTTCTGGTGCTGCTCGCGCTCCTGCTTGCGCTCGCGGCGCTTGCGGCCGCGACCATCGGCGCGGCCGGCATTCCGCCAGGCCGGCTGTTGGCCGCGGCCGGGCTTTGCGACGGGGAGGCCGGGCTGCTGGCGCGCGACCGGCTGATCCTCGGCGCCATCCGGCTGCCGCGCATCGCGCTTGCGATTGCGGTCGGCGGCCTGCTCGGCGTGGCCGGCGTCGTCATGCAGGGGCTGTTTCGCAATCCGCTCGCCGATCCCGGGCTCGTCGGCGTGTCGGGAGGCGCGGCGCTCGCCGCCGCGGCGACGATCGTCGTCGGCGACCGGCTCGCCGCCGACCATGGGCTGGCGTTGCCGCTCGGTTTTCTGCCGCTTGCCGCCTTCGCCGGAGCGCTCGCGACGACCTCGCTGCTCTACCGCATTGCGACACGCGACGGGCGCACCTCCATCGCAACCTTCCTGCTCGCGGGGCTCGCGATCGGGGCGCTCGCGATGGCGGGCGTCGGCCTGCTGGTCTTCCTCGCCGACGACCGCGAACTCCGCGACCTGCAGTTCTGGATGCTCGGCTCTCTCGGCGGCGCCACCTGGGGCAAGGTGCTGGCGCTCGCGCCCGTGCTGGCTGGGCTCGTCGCGGCGATGCCGCTCTTGTCGCGCGGGCTCGACCGGCTCGCGCTCGGCGAGGCCGAGGCGTTCCACATGGGCGTCGCGATCGAGCGCCTCAAGCGCTGGGCCGTGGTGCTGGTCGCCGCCGCCGCGGGCGCGGCCGTCGCCCTCTCGGGGGTGATCGGCTTCGTCGGCATCGTCGTGCCGCATCTGCTGCGCCTTGCGATCGGCCCCGGGCACAGGCTGCTGCTGCCGTCCGCCCTGCTCCTTGGCGGCGCGCTGCTGCTGGTCGCCGATACCGTGGCCCGCGTCGTCGCCGCCCCCGCGGAACTGCCCATCGGCATTCTCACCGCGCTCGTCGGCGCGCCGTTCTTTCTCGCCCTGCTGCTCCGCCAGCGCATGCTTGCGCCATGACTGCGACGCTCGAAGCCGTCAACGCGACCGTCTTCGCCGCCGGAAGGCCGATCCTGGCCGGCGTTTCGCTGCGCCTCGGCGCCGGCGAGACGGTGGCCCTCGTCGGTCCCAACGGGGCCGGCAAGTCGACGCTGCTGCGGCTGCTTTCGGGCGAGATCGAGCCCGCTTCCGGCGCCGTGCTCCTGAAGGGACGCGCAATCGCGCACTTTCCGCCGCGCCTTCTGGCGCAGCACCGCGCCGTGCTCTCCCAGAGCGTCACCGTCGCGTTTCCCTTCACCGTCGCGGAGGTCGTCGCCATGGGCGCGGGCGAGGCGCGCGGGCCGGTGGTCGAGGCGCTCGTCGAGGAGGCGCTGAACGAGGTCGATCTGGCCGGCTTCGGCGGCCGCATCTTCACCACGCTGTCGGGCGGCGAGCAGCAGCGCGCGCATTTCGCCCGCGTGCTGGTGCAGAACGCCTGCGGCGAGGCGCGGCACGGGCCGGGCGTGCTGCTGCTCGATGAGCCGACCGCGAGCCTGGATCTCAAGCACCAGCTCGCGCTCGCGCGCTCCGCGAAGCGCCGCGCGGCGCGCGGCACGACCGTGCTCGCCATCCTGCACGATCTCAATCTCGCGGCGGTGTTCGCCGACCGCATCGTCGTGCTTGAGGGCGGCCGCATCGCGTGCGACGCGCCGCCCGCCGCCGCCATCACCGACCGGCTGCTCGCGGATGTGTTCGGCGTCGTCAATGCCGCCGGGCGCGTGCCGCCGAACGGCGTTCCCTTCGTGCTGCCGCATGCCGCGCGGCCGCTTCAGTACGAGGTGAATCCGCCGTCGAGCAGAAGCGTCTGACCGGTGATGTAGCTCGCCCGCGGGCTCGCGAAATAGGCCACCGCCGCGGCCATCTCCTCGGGGTCGCCGAAGCGGCCGAGGGGAATGCGGTCGAGCATCTTCCGCCGCAACGGCGGGTCCGCGGCGCGCAGCTTCGTCTCGGTGCTGCCGGGGGCGATGACGTTGGTCGCCGCTCGTCGCCCCGGTGCCGGCGGCGTTAACGATCCGTTAACCATAATCGCAGCAGGCTCGCCGCCTCTGGAATCGGGAGCTTGCTGCATGAACGTCATTGTTTTCGCCTCGCGCAAGGGTGGCTCGGGCAAGAGCACGCTCGCCGCTCACCTTGCCGCGCTCGTCCACCGATCGTCGCGCTCGTGTCTCTTGATCGACGCCGATCCGCAATCCTCGCTCACGCTGTGGCACCGCCTGAGGGGCACGGGAGAGCCGCCGCTCAGGGACGGCACCCGCGGCGTCAGCGACATCGTGCGCGCGGCCCGACGGGAAAGATACGAGTGGGTGTTCATCGATACGCCGCCCAATCGCTCGCCGGTGGTGGCCGACGCCATCCGCGCCGCGACCCTCGTCGTCATTCCCGCACGCCCCACCATCTTCGATCTCACCGCCGTGCAGGAGACGATCGACCTCGCCCGCGACGGCGGCAAGCCGTACATGGTGGTCCTCAATTCCGCGCCCGCCAAGCGCGACGCCGTCGATTCCCCGATCGTCGCCAGGGCGCGCGAGGGCCTTGCGGGCCTGAAAGTGCCGGTATGGGCCGGGCAGATCACCAACCGCGCGAACTTCGCGCTGGCGCTCGCGGCCGGGGAAGGGGCGCGCGAGTTCGACCCCGAGTCGCAGGCCGCCGCGGAAATCAGCCGGCTGTGGTCGGCGATTCAGAAGTCCGTCGGCGTCATTAACAACGCGTATGAGGGCGCCCGGACCGTCCACCGCGCCGCCGCCTGACATCCACGCCGCTCGAGGCGGACGGACGCGATGCTCCGCCTCACGCCCCATCAAAACAGCGCGGCGATCCTGTCATACAGGGTCAGCTTGACGTGAGAGCCGAGCGCCCAGACCGCGCTCGCGACCGCGGCGCCGACGCCCGCCGCGATCACGCAATATTCGATCGCCGTCGATGCACGCTCGTCGGCGGCGAAGCGAAAAAGCTGCGCGATCGTGCCCGAGTCGAACATCCTCTTCTCCCGTATCAAGGCCGTTGCCTGAGCCGTCCCGCCCGTCACAGCAAGGCCATGAGGTGGGCCACCAGGGGCTCGTCGGCCGGCGGCATGGCGTAGTCGCGCAGCCGGTTCGGGCGCACCCAGGCGAGACGCTGGCCTTCCCGCGGGGTCGGTATTCCTTCCCACCGGCGGCAGACATACAGCGGCATCAGCAGGTGGAAGTCCGGATAGGAGTGGCTCGCGAAGGCGAGCGGCGCGAGGCAGGCCTCGCGCACCGTGATGCCCAGCTCTTCCTTGAGCTCGCGGATCAGCGCATCCTCCGGCCGCTCGCCCTTCTCGACCTTGCCCCCCGGAAATTCCCATAGCCCTGCCATCGCCTTGTTCGCCGGCCGCTGGCTGATGAGCACGCGTCCGTCGACATCGACCAGCGCGCAGGCGGCAACGAGGAGCAGGTCGACGGGCACGGCTTCGGTTCGCAGCCTAGACAGGGGTTGGTTAAGCGGTCTTCAAGGCGACTGACAAATCAGGGCCGCGCGATGGCCAAAGCGCGCCTCGAGACCGCCCGTGGTTAGCGGAGTCCTTACGAGCGGTAGTCGCCATTGATCGCGACATAGTCCTTGGTGAGGTCGCAGGTGAGCACGCGGTCGCGCCCATTGCCGAGGCCGAGCGCGACCCGCACCGTGATCTCCGGCCGGCGCATGTAGCGCGACACCTCGGCCTCGTCGTAGGCAGGGTCGCGCTCGCCCCGGTGGGCGACGCGGATATCGCCGAACCAGATGCTGAGCTTGTCGCGGTCGGCCGGCTCGCCGGCCTTGCCGACGGCCATCACCACCCGCCCCCAATTGGCGTCCTCGCCGGCGATCGCCGTCTTGACCAGCGGCGAATTGGCGATCGACAGGCCGATGCGCCGCGCCGAACGCTTCGAGACCGCGCCTTCCACCACGATCTCGACGAGCTTGCGGGCGCCCTCGCCGTCGCGCGCGATCTGCTCGGCGAGATTCGCGAGCACCGCATGCAGCGCCTTGCGGAAGCCGGCGAGCCGCCGGTCGTTGGCGCGCAGGATCTGCGGCGCGCCGCGGGCCGCTGCGGCCCCGGTCGCGAAAGCGAGCAGCGTGTCGGAGGTGGAGGTGTCTCCGTCGACCGTCACGGCGTTGAAAGTGTCGACGACGCTCTTCGCCAGCAGGCCTTGCATGGCGGGCGCCGCGATGGGAGCGTCCGTGAAGACGAAGGCGAGCATCGTCGCCATGTCGGGCGCGATCATGCCGGCGCCCTTGGCGATGCCGTTGATGGTCACCGTGGCCGGGCCGAGCCGCGCGGTCGCGGTCGCGAGCTTCGGGAACGTGTCCGTGGTCATGATCGCGCGCGCCGCCGCCTCCCAGGCGTCCGGCGCCGCCCGCGCGATGAGCCCGTCCATCACGGGGGCGAATTTCGTGGCGTCGAGCGGTTCGCCGATCACGCCCGTCGAGGCGAGAAACACCTCTCCGGCGCGGCAGCCCACCGCCTTGGCGGCGAGCGCAGCCGTGAGCCGCGTCGCTTCGCGCCCGTTCTTGCCCGTGAAGGCGTTGGCGTTGCCGGAGTTGACCACCAGCGCCCGCGCGCTGCCGCCCGCCAGGTGCGCCCGGCACCACTCCACCGGAGCGGAGGGGCATTTCGAGCGCGTGAAGACGCCCGCCACCGTCGTGCCCTTGGCGAACACCGCCATCAGCACGTCGGTCCGGTTCTTGTAGCGGATGCCCGCTTCCGCGGTCGCAAGCTTGACGCCGGCGATTTCCGGCAAGTCGGGGATGTGCTTGGGGGCGAGCGGGGAGACGGCGGTCGACATCGCGGATCACATCTCTCGGTGTCATCCGGGGGAACGAAACCACGCGCCGCGCGCCCTGGCGGCAGGGCCCTGCGGCGGTGGGAGCGGAGAGCGGGCGAGAACGGGCCGGATCGGGGTCGGTCGACGGCCCTGCGGGCCGTCCGGGCCGAATGTCCGCCTCAGCGCCTGGCGTGCATGGAAAGACCCCTCACTTCTTCGGCTCCGTCGCCGCCGGCGGCTTGGGTTCCAGCCGTTCGATCTTGGCGTCGGCGCGCAGCTTGGCGACGAGCTCGGCCTGGCGCTTGCGGACGAGGAAGTTTTCGATCTGGTCCTTCACCTTCTCGAACTCGGGGACCGTGCGGTCGCGCCGGTCCTCGACGCGGATGATGTGCCAGCCGAACTGCGTCTTCACCGGATCGGAGACCTTGCCCGGCGGCAGCGTGAACGCGGCCTCGGCGAATTCCGGCACCATCTGGTCCTTCGTGAAATAGCCGAGATCGCCGCCCTCGGCCGCGCCCGGGTCCTTCGACTTCTTCTTGGCGAGCTCGGCGAAGTCGGCGCCCCGCTTGAGTTCGGCCAGGACGCCCTTGGCCTCGTCCTCGGTGTCGACGAGGATGTGGCGGGCGCGCACCTCCTTCTCGCTGCCGATCTGCTTGGCGGCCTCCTCGTAGACCTTGCGCATCTCGCTCTCGGTCACCGAGGCCTTGGCCTCCTGCTGCAGCAGCGTCTCGCTCAGGAGCTTGTTGCGGACGAAGGCGAGGCGGCGCTTGAAGTCCGGCGTCTCGCCCAGGTTCTTCTGATCGGCGGCCTGTGCGACCAGGATCGTGTCGGAGAGATAGGCGACGAGGTAGTCGCGCTTGGCCTCGCTGGTCATGGGGGGAAGCTGCGGCCCCAGCTCCTCCTCGGCGATCGCAAGGTCGCTCGAGCGGATCTCCGTCCCGTTCACGCGGGCGATCACCGGGTCGGCGCTCTGCGCCCGGGCGGGGCCGGCGATCCCGGTCAGCAGAGCGGCGGCGAGCAGGCCGCAGAGGCCCGCGAGAGCCGACCGCGTAGCCCAAGCGGACTGGCCCGCGGGACAAGCCGTGACTGTCATGAGAATCATCCTTCGATAAAGGCCGCCGGAGCCTGCCCGGGGCGAATTTGGGGCGGACAGTCGCGCAAAGCCACCGGCTTGGCAACACCTGATTTCATCGGGCTTTTCGGGCGCGCCCCGGGCGGCCGGCGGCCGATTGACAAGCCCGGGACCCGACCCATATCTGTCGGGTGCTTCGCGCGTGGAGCGCGCGGAGCCTTTGCCGTTTGCCGCGGCGAACCCGAAAACGCCGCAATCCCGGTCGAATCGGAAACGCCCCCCGCACCTGGCGAGGACCGCGGCGCACCGAGAAAGGGACGTTCTCAATGATCGGGGCTCTTGCCCGCAAGTTGTTCGGCAGCGCCAATGACCGGCAGCTCCGCGCCTATGCGCCGCGGGTCGCCGCGATCAACGCCCTCGAAAAGCAGCTCGAAGGGCTCTCCGACGAAGCGCTGCGGGCGCGCACCGAGGAGTTCAAGCGCCAGATCGCCGCCGGCCGAACGCTCGACGATCTCCTGGTCGAGGCCTTCGCCACCGTGCGCGAGGCGGCCAAGCGCACGCTCGGCCAGCGCCATTTCGACGTGCAGCTCATCGGCGGCATGGCCCTGCACGAGGGCAAGATCGCCGAGATGAAGACCGGCGAAGGCAAGACCCTGGTCGCCACCCTGCCGGTCTATCTCAATGCGCTCGCCGGCCGCGGGGTCCACGTCGTCACGGTCAACGACTACCTCGCCAAGCGCGACGCCGAGTGGATGGGCCAGGTCTACAAGTTCCTCGGCCTTTCGGTCGGCGTGATCGTGCACGGGCTCGACGACGACGAGCGCCGGGCGGCCTATGCCTGCGACATCACCTACGGCACCAACAACGAGTACGGCTTCGACTATCTGCGCGACAATATGAAGTACCGTCTCGAGGACATGGTGCAGCGCGGGCACGCCTACGCCATCGTCGACGAGGTCGACTCCATCCTGATCGACGAGGCGCGCACGCCGCTCATCATCTCGGGCCCGCTCGAGGACCGCTCCGATTTCTACAACACCATCGACGCCTACATTCCCCGGCTGGAGAAGACCGACTACGAGGTCGACGAGAAGCAGCGCACCGTCGCGCTCACCGAAGCCGGCATGGAGAAGATGGAGCAGTGGCTGCGGGAAGCCCAGCTGCTCAAGTCCGACTCGCTCTACGACATCGAGAACGTCACGGTCGTCCATCACATCAATCAGGCGCTGCGCGCGCACAAGCTGTTCCAGCGCGACCGGGACTACATCGTGCGCAACAACGAAGTCGTCATCATCGACGAGTTCACCGGCCGCATGATGCCGGGCCGCCGCTACTCCGAGGGGCTGCACCAGGCCCTCGAGGCCAAGGAGCGCGTGCCTATCCAGCCCGAGAACCAGACGCTCGCCTCGATCACGTTCCAGAACTACTTCCGCATGTACGAAAAGCTCGCCGGCATGACCGGGACGGCGGCGACCGAGGCGGAGGAGTTTCTCGACATCTACAAGCTCGAGGTGCTGGAAATCCCCACCAATCTGCCGGTCGCGCGCATCGACGAGGACGACGAGGTCTATCGCACGGCGGCCGAGAAGTACCGCGCCATCATCGCCCTGCTCAAGGACTGCAAGGAGCGCGGGCAGCCGGTTCTGGTCGGCACCACCTCCATCGAGAAGTCCGAATACCTCGCCGAACTCCTGCGCAAGGAGGGGTGGGAGCAGCACGACTTCTCGGACCCCAACGCCTTCGCCGCGCTCTATTCCGGCGACGAGGGCGCCTCGCGCGCCAAGGTGTTCGCGGTGCTCAACGCCCGCTATCACGAGCAGGAAGCCTACATCGTGGCGCAGGCGGGCGTGCCGGGCGCGGTCACGATCGCGACCAACATGGCCGGCCGCGGCACGGACATCCAGCTCGGCGGCAACGCAGAGATGCGGATCCGCCAGGAACTGCAGGGCATCGAGGGCGAGGAGCGCGAGCGCCGCGCCGCGGCGATCCGCGAGCAGGTGGCGCGCCTCAAGGAGAAGGCGCTCAAGGCGGGCGGATTGTACGTCGTGGGCACGGAGCGCCACGAATCGCGGCGCATCGACAATCAGCTGCGCGGCCGCTCCGGCCGCCAGGGCGACCCGGGCCGCTCGAAGTTCTTCCTGTCGCTCGAAGACGACTTGATGCGCATCTTCGGCTCCGACAGGCTCGACGGCATGCTGCAGAAGCTCGGGCTCAAGGAAAACGAGGCCATCGTCCATCCCTGGATCAACAAGGCTCTCGCGAAGGCGCAGCAGAAGGTCGAGGCGCGCAACTTCGACATCCGCAAGAACATCCTCAAATATGACGACGTGATGAATGACCAGCGCAAGGTCATTTTCGAGCAGCGCGTCGAATGGATGCGGGAGGAGACCGTCACCGACGTCGTGACGGACATGCGCCACGCTGCGATCGACGAGATGGTGTCGCGCTTCGTGCCCGAGAACGCCTATCCCGAGCAGTGGAACACCGCGGGGCTGAGGGAGGACGTGAAGCGCGTGCTCGGGCTCGACCTGCCCATCGAGGAATGGGCCAAGGAAGAGGGCATCGCCGACGAGGAGCTGCGCGCGCGCATCGAGCGGCGCGCCGACGAGCACATGGCCGCCAAGGTCGCCCAGTGGGGGCCTGACGTCATGCGCTACGTCGAGAAGTCGATCCTTCTGCAGACGCTCGACCATCTCTGGCGCGAGCACCTCCTCATGCTCGAGCACCTGCGCCAGGTCATCGGCCTGCGCGGCTACGGACAGCGCGACCCGCTCAACGAATACAAGTCGGAAGCCTTCCACCTGTTCGAGGCCATGAGCCAGCGCCTGCGCGAGGCGGTCACCGCGCAGTTGATGCGGGTCGAGATCGTGTCGGCGCCGCCGCCCGAGGAGCAAGCGAACCTGCCCTACATGGAGGCGCACAAGCTCGATCCCTTCACCGGCGAGGACGAGCTGGGCTATGCCGACACCGCGCTCGCCGCGTCCGCGCAGGCGGCCCTTGCCGAGCGGCCGGCGCCGGCCCGCGACCCCAAAGACCCGACGACCTGGGGCAAGGTCGGGCGCAACGAGCCCTGCCCGTGCGGCTCGGGCAAGAAGTACAAGCACTGCCACGGGCGCTATGCGTGAGCCGGCGCCCGCCTGCGGGCGGGGGCGGCTTCTCCTTGCGGGGTTTCCTTGCGTGGGAGCGTGACGCCGGAAAGGGAGCGCCGCGCCCGCTTCAGCGCACCACGCCGGATATGCAGCACGGCTTGCGCCGCGGCGGCGTGACCCGGCTTTTCAGGTAGCAGCGCGCGGTGGAAAGACCGTAGCCCGGCCGCACATAGGTCCAGGCGCGGCAGCGCGTATCCGCCGCGCAGGCCGCCGCGCAGGCGCTGCCCGCATCGGCATGCGCGTCGAAGCTGCGGTAGTCGCCGCCGAAGCGGTCGATACCGATTTCGCTCGCGCCGCGGCGCGGCTCGAGCACGCCCACGCCGCGCACGCCGGAGGCGCAGCAGGGGCTTTCGACGCGGGGCGGCACGGAGTTCTTGAGCCAGCATATGGCGCGGGGCCCCACCGTCGTCGGGTAGGAGAAGCTCCAGGCGCGGCAGCGGCTGTCGCGGTCGCAGCGGCTGGCGCAGAGGGCGGGATCCCCCGAGCGCACCACGAAGCTGAGATAGTCGCCGCCGGGTCGGTCGAAGCCGATCTGCGCGCGCGCGGGACGGATCGGGGCCGAGGCGATGAGAAGCACACCGAGCGCCGCCTGCGCCAACAGCGTTGCCCGCGCCGAGAGCGCCGCACCGCGCCGCGGCGCGCCGGCTGCGGAGCCTTGCGGATGCGTCGCCACCATGAGCATCGGCCACATTGGGCGAGAGGACCGGCCCCGCAATAGGCAGACCCATCGCAGGTGAACGCAGGCTGAACAGGTGCGAATTTGCAAGACAGGCCGGGGGCGCCGGCTATCCGTGGGACCGCAGCAGCAGCACGACCCCGGCCACCACCAGCACGATTCCGGCGCCCTCCCGGCGCGCCACCGCCTGGCGGAACACGACCACCGAGACGGCCTGCGCGAACAGCACCTCGATCAGGGCGAGGGTGCGCACGCTGGCAGCCGTCGCGAGCGCGAAGGCGAGGAACCAGAACTCGGAGGCGAGCGCGCCCATGAAGCCGGCGAACATCGACGGCCGCCAGGCGCGCGCGATCGCGAACAGCACGGCGCGCTCGCGCCAGGCGAGATAGGCGCTCAAGAGCAGCGCCTGCACGGCGAGCGCGATCACGAGCGTGAAGCTCGAGGCCATGAAATAGGCGGCCGCGTCGAGCGCGCGGATCGCCCCGCGATAGCCGATGGCCGAGAGCGCAAACAGGGCGCCCGATCCGATGCCGAGCGCGACCGAGCGCAGGCTCGCGGCCGAGGCCGCCCCCCGCTTCCACGACATCAGCATCACGCCGGCGGTCGCCGTGAGAATCGCGGCTGCGAGCGGCAGCGTCACGGGCTCGCCGAGAAAGACGAGCCCGAACAGCGCCACCTGGACCGGCTCGGTCTTGGTGTAGGCGATGGTGACCACGAACGAGCGCTCGCCCATGGCGGCGAGCATCAGCGCGGTGGCGAAAATCTGCGTCACGGCGCCCATCAGCACCCACGGCCAGAAGGCGAGCCCCGGGCGCGGCAGCGCGCCGCCGCTCAGGGCGGCGACGAGCGCGATCGCGACCAGGGCGAACGGGAAGCCGAACAGAAAGCGCACGTGGGTTGCGCCCACGGTGCCGAGGGTCGCGGTCAGCTCGCGCTGCATGGCGTTGCGCGCCGTCTGCGCGGCGGCCGCGAGCACCGTGAAGGCGGCCCAGAGCCAGTCCGATCCGATCATGAAGAGGCGTGCGGCAATCGGTGTCGGGCCGCACCCTTGCGTGATCGTGTGCGCGCGGTCAAACGCCGGCGGCGCAAGGCCCTCATGCAGGCGCGTCGGGCCACGGGGCGGTCAGGCGGGGCGCCGCGCCGCCATCATGTAATTGACGTCCATGTCGTCGGAGCGCCGCCACGCCCCCGCGAACGGATCGAAGACGACGCCGACGCCATCGATCGTTTCAAGGCCGCCGCCCTCGAAGGCGCGCTCCAGCTCGTCGGGCGTTACCAGCCGGTCCCACCGATGGGTGCCGCGCGGCACCCAGCCGAGCACGTATTCGGCCGCCACGATCGCGAGCGCGAAGCTCTTGAGCGTGCGGTTGATGGTGGCGGCGATCATGAGCCCGCCGGGCTTCACGGTCGCCGCCGCGCGGTGGATGAAGAGGTCGAGGTCGGTCACGTGCTCCACCACTTCCATGGCGAGCACGATGTCGAAGCGCTCGCTGGCATCGGCCATCTCCTCCACGGTGGTGATGCGGTAGTCGACCGCCACGCCCGAAAGCGCCGCGTGCGCGCGCGCGGCCGCGATGGCGTCCGCCCCGGGGTCGATGCCGACGACGGCTGCGCCCAGCCGGGCGAGCGGCTCGCTCAAAATGCCGCCGCCGCAGCCGATGTCGAGAAGGCGCAGGCCCGCGAGGCAGTCGACCCGCCTCGGGTCGCGGCCGAAGAGGGCCGCCGCGTGATCGCGGATATAGGCGATGCGCAGCGGATTGAGCCGGTGCAGCATGCGCAGGGGGCCGCTCTCGTCCCACCAGTCGGCGGCGCGGGCCGAAAACTGCGCGATCTCGCGGTCGTCGACCGTCGAACCGGCCCATTTCGGCTTGAGGCCCATGCGTCGATCCTCCGGGCGGGTCCCTGCGATCCCTGGCGAGGAAAATGGTCTTGAGGGGCCGCCCACCGGCCCTCCGCCCGCCCCTGTCTCCGGCAAAACTTGATGGAGATCAAGGCCGAGGACGCCGCCCCCGGTGCAGAAAGATGCGGCTCGACAACATTCTCGAACGCTTCTAAACGTGGGCCGCAAGGACGGCTGAGGCATGGATTACGACCGCTTCTTTCAGAGCGCCTTGGATCGGCTCCAGAGCGAGAGGCGCTATCGCGTTTTCGCCGATCTGGAACGGATCGCCGGCCGGTTTCCCCACGCGCGCTGGCACACGCCCGCAGGCGTGCGCGAGGTCGTCCTGTGGTGCTCCAACGACTATCTGGGGATGGGCCAACACCCGAAGGTGATCGGCGCCATGGTCGAGACGGCGACCCGCATGGGTACGGGCGCCGGCGGCACGCGCAACATCTCCGGCACCAATCACCCGCTCGTCGAGCTGGAAGCCGAACTTGCCGATCTCCACGGCAAGGAGGCCGCGCTCGTGTTCACCTCCGGCTACGTCTCGAACGAGAGCGGCATCGCCACCATCGCGAAGCTCATTCCCGACTGTCTGATCCTCTCGGACGCCCTCAACCACAATTCAATGATCGAGGGCGTGCGCCGCTCCGGCCGCGAGAAGGTGATCTTCCGGCACAACGATCTCGGCCATCTCGAGGAGCTGTTGCGCGCCGCCGGGCCCGAGCGGCCGAAACTGATCGTGTTCGAGAGCATCTATTCGATGGATGGGGACGTAGCACCGATCGCGGCCATCTGCGATCTCGCCGCGCGCTACGGGGCCATGACCTATCTCGACGAGGTGCACGCCGTCGGCATGTACGGGCCGCGCGGCGGCGGCATCGCCGAGCGCGACGGCGTGATGGCGCGGGTCGACGTCATCGAGGGCACGCTTGCGAAGGCGTTCGGATGCCTCGGCGGATACATCGCCGGCAGCGCCGCGCTCGTCGACGCCGTGCGCTCCTACGCGCCCGGCTTCATTTTCACGACCGCGCTGCCGCCGGCGGTGTGTGCGGCGGCCACCGCCTCGATCCGGCACCTGAAGACCTCGCAATGGGAGCGCACGCGCCACCAGGAGCGGGTCGGCCGGACCAAGGCGCTGCTCGCCGCCGCGGGGCTGCCGCTGATGGCGAGCGAGACCCACATCGTGCCGGTGCTGGTGGGCGATCCCGAGCGCTGCAAGGCGGCGAGCGATCTGCTGCTCGAGGAGCACGGAATTTACATTCAGCCGATCAACTATCCCACGGTGCCCCGCGGCACGGAACGCCTGCGCATCACGCCGACACCGTACCACGACGACGCCCTGATCGGCCGGCTCGCCGAGGCCATGGTCGACGTGTGGGAGAGGCTCGGGCTGCCGCTCAACCGCTCGGTGCTCGCCGCGGAGTAAGCGCGCTTTCCGCGGAGTGAGCGCGCTTTCGCCGCGCGCTCGCGCGTGACCCGGGCCTGCTCCCGGGCCTGCTTCGGAACGCGGAGCAGCCGGATCTACCGCTTCGCGGAAAGGGTCGGCCGCCCGCGAGTCGCCGCGGGCTGCGAACACGGGCTGCGAGTTCGGATGAGCGGAAGGGCTTTTGCGTAAGCGTCGTTAGGCGGCCCTTTTGGGCTGATAAATCGCGGCCCATTTCCACGGTAGCAGCTCATCGAGACGGCTGAGGGGGTGGCCGGAGACGAGGCGGGCGAACAGGTCGGCCAGATACGCTTGCGGATCGATGCCATTCACTTTGCAGGTTGCGATGAGCGAGGCGAGGATGGCCCACTGCGCACCACCTCCGTCGGAACCGGCGAACAGCGCATTTTTGCGATTGAGGGCGATCGGGCGGATCGTGCGTTCGACGACGTTGGAGTCGATCTCGATCCGGCCATCGTCGAGGAAGCGGGTCAAGCCTGACCAGCGTGTGCGCACGTAGCGGAAGGCGTCGGCAATCTTGCTCTTCTGTGAGACGGCTGCGAGCTGAGCTTCCATCCACCTCTTCAGGCTGTCGAGCCGCGGCTTGGTCCTCTCCTGTCTGACAGCCCGACGCGCATCGGCCGATTGGCCACGGATCTCGGCCTCGATCGCATAGAGCGGGGCGATCCGCGCGAGGGCCTCCACGGCGATGGGCGCCGCGCCGCCCGCAGCGATTTCGTAGAAGGTTCGGCGCACATGGCTCCAGCAGAAGGCCAGTTCGATCGGGCCGGCTGCAACATAGCCGTCGACCTGCAGCCCCCCCCCCGGAAGCCTTGCAGATGGGTGATCGGACGCGCGGCCTTGCGGTCGGGCACGTAGACATAGGCGACCGCCGGGGGGGCGGTCCGCTCCAGGGGCGGTCATCGCGCGCATAGGCCCAGAGCTGGCCGGTCTTGGTCCGGCCGCGACCGGGATCGAGCACGGGGGCCGTGGTCTCGTCGGCGAACAGCTTGGGCGAAGCGCGCAGTTTCGAGCAGCCTGGCATGCAACGGCCGCAGCCACCACGCCGCCCGTCCGACCCAGTCGGCGAGCGTCGAGCGGGTGCGCTCCGCCTCCGCCTCGACGACGGCGACCGTTTGCTCGACCTCCTCGAGCGCCAGCGCCAACTGGTCGGGATCGAGCCGCTCCGAGCGCCGGCCGAAGCGAGGGCGCTGCAGTGCTGGGATGATCGCACGCAGCCGATCGCGCTCATGCGTGAGACGCGCGATCTCCTCGGCATGACGCGCGCGCTCAGCGACGAGCAGCGCGCGAAGGGCTTCGGGATCGGTCGGGAGATCGTCGGCGTCGGACGGCGTCACGCCGTCCGATTGTAGCGCACGCGCGACGCGTCTCCAAAGCTCCAGACGGATCCGGCGCCGACGCGAGTCACCATGTCGCAGCTACTGCGTCGCTCGCGGGACTCGAACCTCCACCGCGCGCACGCGCACCCAATCGAGGCCTTCGATCAGCGCGGCGAGCTGCGAGGGCGTCAGGCGCACCACACCGTCCTCGATCTTCGGCCAACGGAACGTTCCTTGCTCGAGCCGCTTGGCGAACAGGCACAAGCCCGTTCCGTCCCACATGATCAGCTTCAACCGATCAGCACGCTTGGCTCGGAACACGAAGATCGTCCCCGAGAACGGGTCGGCCAGGAGATGCTCCTTCACCACCGCCGCCAGCCCATCGACCCCCTTACGGAAGTCCACCGGTCGGGTGGCCATCAACACCCGCACCCCGCCCGGTACAACGATCCTGCCGGCCTCAGCGCGCTCAACACCGCCCGCCGGGTGCGCGGCCCGCGGCGTTTCTGCTCCGCCGCGCCGCCGGCCGCGAAAGCGCCTCCGCAATGTCGCGGCCGCAAGGCGGGCGACGCTACAGGGTCTTCGCCAGTTCCCGCAATTGCGCCTTCGGTATCTTGCCCGTGCTCGTCTTCGGCAGCTCGGTGAAGAACACGTAGCGCGGGCATTTGAAGTGCGCGAGGTTCTTGCGGCAGTGCTCGATCAGCTCCTCCGCCGTCGCCGTCTTGCCGGGCTTGAGTTCCACGAAAGCGCACGGCGTCTCGCCCCATTTGTCGTCGGGCTTGGCCACCACCGCCGCCGCCGCCACCGCCGGATGCTTGTAGAGCGCGTCCTCCACCTCGATCGAGGAGATGTTCTCGCCGCCTGAAATGATGATGTCCTTCGAGCGGTCCTTGAGCTGGATGTAGCCGTCCGGATGCACCACGCCGAGATCGCCGGAATGGAACCAGCCGCCGGCGAACGCCTTTTCCGTGGCGTTCGGGTTCTTCAAATAGCCCTTCATCACGACATTGCCGCGGAACATCACTTCGCCGATCGTCTTCCCGTCGCGCGGCACCGGCGTCATCGTCGCCGGGTCCATCACCTCCAGCGCCTCGAGCGGTGGATAGCGCACGCCCTGCCGCGCCTTCCGCGCCGCCTGCTCCGACGGCGAGAGCGCGTCCCATTCCGCGTGCCACTCGTTCACCACCGCCGGTCCGTAGGTCTCGGTGAGCCCGTAGACATGCGTGACGTTGAAGCCGGCCTGTTTCATGGCCGCCAGCACCTCTTCCGGCGGCGGCGCCGCGGCCGTGACGAACTCGACCGCGTGGGGCAGGGGCTTCTTCTCCTCGGCAGACGCGTTGAGCAGCGTCGCCATCACGATCGGCGCGCCGCACAGATGCGTCACTTTGTGCGCGGCGATCGCGTCGTAGATCGGTTTTGCCCGCACCTGGCGCAGACAGACATGCGTGCCGGCCACGATCGAAAGGGTCCAGGGAAAGCACCAGCCGTTGCAGTGGAACATCGGCAGCGTCCACAGATACACCGGATGCTTGCCCATGCTGCAGGCCATCACGTTGCCGAGCGCCAGGAGCGCCGCGCCGCGGTGGTGGTAGACGACGCCCTTCGGATCGCCCGTCGTGCCCGAGGTGTAGTTCAGCGAGATCGCGTCCCATTCGTCCTCCGGCGCCGTGCGCACGTAACCGGGGTCCCCTTCGGCGAGAAACGCCTCGTAGTCGCGATCGCCGATGCGCTCGCCGTCGCCGGCGTATTCGGGATCGTCATAGTCGATGACGAGCGGCGTCACCTTGGTGCGCGCGAGCGCCGCCTTGATCGTGCCGGAAAATTCTCGGTCGACGACGACCGCCTTGGCCTCGGAATGATCGAGCGAAAATGCGATCACCGCCGCATCGAGCCGCGTGTTCAGCGACAACAGCACCCCGCCCGTCATCGGCACACCGTAGTGCGCCTCCAGCATCGCCGGCGTATTGGGGAGCATGACGGCGACCGTGTCGCCGCGCGAAATGCCCCGCCTGGCGAGCGCCGAGGCGAGCCGCCGCGTGCGGGCATGGAAATCGCGATAGGTCGTGCGCCGCCCGCCGTGAATGATCGCGGTGTGTTCGGGAAACACCGCCGCCGCGCGTTCGAGGAACGACAGGGGCGTCAACGGCTGGAAATTGGCCGGGTTCTTGTCGAGGCCGATGTCATAGGCGGTGCTTGTCACGGTGCTTTCTCTCCAGAGCGCAAAGGCGTCGTCTCCGGCCGGCCCAACCGCTGCCCGGCGACGCCGTAAATCCTGCGAGCAGCCCCGCTCCGGCCAACGAAAGCCCGATCCAGAGGAGGCTCGGTGAATACGCGCGAATATTCAACGGATGGTCCTGCACGCACATTGCCGCCACGGCCTCACAAAGACCGGACGAATCGAACATGCAGAGGCTTGCTTCGCGCAACGACAGGAGCCCCGTGCTCAACGCCGTCCGGAAGGTCACGCCCCACCATGCTGCGGCCAGCGCAAGAGAGACCACGCCGGCGAACAGCAAGCTCACCGCGATTGTTGCCTTGCGCGGAAGCATCACGTGCGGGACCAGCCGTCACGCGTATGTGCCGAGACCCAACCGTTCGAGCGCGAGCGTGCGGAGCGCGATCAAGCGCGGGTCGTTGCGGTGGCGCGGGTAGGGCATCTCGACGTCGATAATCTCCGAGATGGTCGCCGGCCGCGGGGTCATGATGACCACACGTTGAGCCATCAGCAACGCTTCCTCGACGTCGTGGGTGACCATCAAGGTGGTGAAACGCGCATTGAGCCACAGCGCGACGATTTCGTTCTGCATCGTCATGCGCGTCAACTGGTCGAGCTTGCCCAATGGTTCGTCGAGAATGAGCAGCCGCGGATCGTTCACCAATGCGCGCGCCAGCGCGGCGCGCTGCGCCATCCCGCCGGAAAGCTGGTGTGGAAATGCCGAGGCAAAGCGCTCCAGCCCCACGAGACGCAACGCGGCTCCGATCCGGTCGCGCCGGTGTCTCAGCAGCCCGCGCGTCTCGAGCCCGAGCGCCACATTGCCTTCGACCGTACGCCAGGGATAAAGCGTCGGGTCCTGAAAGACCACAACGCGCGAAGGATGGGGCCCGGCAATCGGCTCGCCGTCCGCCAGGATCTGGCCGCTGCGGGGCTGCTCGAGCCCGGCGACGAGCCGCAAGAGCGTGGATTTCCCACACCCCGACGGACCGAGAATGGCGACGAAACTGCCGCCCTGCACTTCGAGGTCGACCCCGGACAGAACCGGCAGGAGTTCGTCCGCGAGCGCGAAGGCATGGCTCACCGAGCGGAACGAGAGCGACAGGCCGGCATCTATGTCCGGTTCCAATGCGGTCGTTGCGGCTACCATTTGAGCAAGCCCTTCTGCCATGCCAGCAAGCGGTCACGTAACTTGAACAGGAGCGCCACGAGCGTCGCGCAGACCAGCGCGAGCACAATCAAGGCGGCATACATGTTGGCGTAGGCGCCCCAGCCCTGGGCCCATTGCAGGTACCAACCGAGACCCGCCTTGACGCCCATCATCTCCGCAACGACCAGAACGGCGAAGGACGACGACAGCCCCATGAACAGGCCGACGAAGACGTGCGGCATCGCGGCCGGGACTGCGACCTTCCACACGAGGAAGCGCTGGTTCGCGCCCAGCGTGCGCGCGACGTCGTAATAGGCGCTGTTGACGGAGCTGACGCCCGACCAGGTGAGCACGGCAACGGGGATGCCGGTTGCAAGCGCGACGAGGAAAATGCTGGCGCTGCGGCTCGAGGGGAAGGCGAAAAAGGCGAAAGGCAGCCACGCCGTCGCCGGCAACGGCCCCAAGACCCTGAGGATCGGGTGCCCCCAGTAGGAGGCTCTCGGCGACCAACCCAAGGCGATGCCGGCGAGGAATCCGATGCCCGCGCCGAGGATCGTCCCCTGGCCAAGCAACAAGCCCGAGTAAAGGATGCACTCGAGCAATTTGTCACCCTCGTCGAGATAGACTTCGAGGATCGCTTGTGGCGGCACAAAGAATGGCGGCGGGAGCCAGGCCAGCTTGGCCGTGAGGAGCTCCCAAACGGCAACGAGAGTCGCCAGCGCGGCGAGCCACGGTTCCCAATGGCGTATCCGTTCGCCGATCGTCCCCAGCCGTCGGCCGAGAAAAGCGATCGTCGCAAGGGCTCCCGCAATCAAGAGCGCAAGCGCGGCCAGCTCCCGCGTGCGCGGCCAGTCGTCGGCTTGAGGCCAAAAGGCCGTGACGCCGGCGAGGGCCGTCCACAGGGCGGCCGGCAAGACGCGCCCCAGCGCCCCGCGCGCGCAGATCCAGCGGTCGCGTCTCAGCCGAACATCCAGGAATCCGACGCGCTCGTCCGCCGCTCCGAACATGGCAACCCTCTTCTTTCAGGCGAACACGTCGCCGTAGATGCGCTCGGTGAACGCGCGAGGGTCGGTCGTCGGCTTGAGGACCCGAACCTGCTTCAATTCTTCGGCGTAGAGAGCAAGCTCGCGCTTCAAGGCATCACCGACGGGATGGTGGTGATGCGTGTGACTCTTCAACATCGCTGCGAGTTCCGGAACGCTGCTTTTCGGCTTGAACGTATCGAAGTACGCCTGCGCCGTTGCGGCAGGATCGGCCGCGGTAAGGGCCGCCGATTCCAACAGCGCGGCAACGAGCGCCTTGACCGCCGCCTTGTCCTCCCGCAGCAAGCTGCCGCGCACGCCGATCACGCAGCAGGTCCGGTTGGCGTGCTCCGCGTCGAGATTGGTGGCGATTTCCGTCAACCGGTCGTCCTTCAGGAAACGCCACGTGTCGGGGTCCCAATGCGCCAGGGCTTGCGCCTCGCCCTTTTCGATGGCGAGCGCCAGCAGGTCGGCGGGAAAGACGCGCCAGTCGACGTCCTTGTCCGCATTGATGCCGAGGCGCGCGAGGCGGATCGCGAAATAGTTCTTCGCCGGGCTCGCAAGATCGCTGACCGCAACGGTCTTGCCCTTGAGGTCCTCGAGCTTCGTCACCCCCGCGGCCTTGGAGCCCAACAGGCGAAGGCAGCCGCCATGCGTGCCCGCGACCAATTTGACGTCGAAGCCCTGCTCCAACGGCTTGAGCCACCGCAGCACCATGCCGACGCCGGCATCGGCCTTGCCCGTTGCGATCGCTTCCAGCAGCTGCTCGGTCGAGCCGGCGAAGTTCACCGTTTCGGCGGCGATCCCATGTTTGGCGAGGATGCCCTTCTGAATCGCGTAGCCGACCGGCGCCGAGCACACCGCACCGGCGTTCCAGGCAATCTTGATCGGCTTAGGCGAGGCCTGGGCGTTGGCCCGGCGCAAGTCGCCAGCAACGAAGGGTGTTGCGCCGGCGAGGCCGACAGCGCCGGCTAGAAGCTGACGGCGAGAGATTGATGCGTTGAAAGCGAAAGCAGTCATGGATCACTCCCCTGTGAGCGGGACGTCATGCGAGGCGCGGTTGTTGGCTAGTGAGCGCGGCGCCGAGCGATGCGCGAAGCGAGGGCGACGAGGTTCCGTTTTCCAGATCGGCGCAGCGGGTCGACCGGCGCGTCGAGGGGGGCGGCGCGGCGGGCCACGACCAGCCCCCCGCGCCCAGAACCGGTGCGGGAAGGGCCCTCATCGCCGCGCCTTCCCGCCGCACGCGAAGGCGTGCCGGAGGGGCTTTCAACAGAGCTGTGCGTGTGCGGCGGCATGGCGCAAATTATGCGGGGCGCGTCGGTCGAGTCAACGAAAATGTTCTATATAACGAACGCAGGCGAGTTATGCGGGTACCGCAAACCGCTTTATTCCCTTCTATTCGCCTTATGTAGGCTAGCAGGAGGTCTCAAAGTGGTTACGGTCCCCGCAAAGCAGGGCGGTTCGGCCGTTTGTTATACCAGACGGTTCTGTTTGGCGAACGATGCTCCCGCGGCCCGCGCGACCTCGACGCGATTGCGACTCCGCGAGCGACGCTGTCGGCCGCGGGCCTTTGGGCAGGCCGCCTAGCTTGTTGGCGCGGGCTCGCCGTGATCGACGAGCAGGTGGCCGGCACCGCGGTGCCATCGTGACGGCGGCCGGCGCGCGCCCGCGCCGCGCCTGGACGCCCGCCGGAGGCGCGCCCGGCTCGCCCCGCAGACCATCCCGTTCGATCTTACCGGCAATCCGGCGGTCGCCGTGCCGACGGGCTTCGCCCAGAACGGCCTGCCGCTCGGCTGCGGGCCGTCGGCCGCGCCTTTGACGAGCGCAACGCTTGCGTCGCCGCACGACGCCGGAATCACCCGGCGCGGCGGCGGGCGCGCCAGGCGCAGAATGCGGCTTTTGGGAAAGCGCGATTGCCTGCCTTCCACTCGCCGGCGGCATCGCGCCTTGCGCGGCGGCCGGGCGGCTATCGCCGCCGCGTCGACTCGCGCAGGCGGAGAGTCGGGCGAAGGATCGCGGGCTCAGGGGGCGATTCGCCGGCCAGGCGGCGCATAATCAGCGCCACGCTCTCTCGACCGACCACGTCTCCATGAAGGTCGATCGCGGTGATCGGCGTTTCGTGGCCGCGCGCGAGCTCGCTGTCCGACAGCGCCGCCACCATGAGATCTTGCGGGACCGCCAGCCCCAGTTCGCGGGAGGCCTGCATGACTCCGACGGCGAAGCGAGTCGTCGCGGCGACGATCGTGTCCGGCCGGCTCTTCTCGGACAGCAGCTCCAGCGCAAGCTTGTGAGCGCCTTCCGCGCCGTGAGGCTCCGGGAGCGTGAAAACCATGGGCTCGCGCCGGTGCTCCGCCGCCCATTCCATAAACGCGCGCCTGCTCTCGAGCAGCCAGGCGTTGGTATCCAGACCGTGGAGAAGCGCGATCCGTTCGGCGCCATTTGCCGCAAGGTGATCGAGCAGCTCGCGCACCGCGGTGTAGTCGTCGCGGCGGATGGACCAAGGAAACTCGGGACGTCCAGGATCCGGGTCGGCCGTGACGACGGGCAGATTTCGCCGGATGAATTCGGTCACGATCGGGTCGCCCTTGAAGGGGGCCACGACGATGCATCCGTCCATCGGAAAGGCGTACCGCTGCGTGCCCATCGGGCGAGGCAAGTGAAGCAGGCCGTAGCCGCGGCTGAGGGCCGCGGTGGCCGCACCGCCGGCCAGCCGGATGTGGTATTCCGTGCCGTGCATGGAGCCGCTGATGGCGTCGCTCGGGCGAAAGATGATGCCGAGCACGCCCGTCTCGCCCGTTCTGAGGCTCCGGGCGATCGGGTCCGCGCCGTATCCCACCCGTTCCGCCGCGGCGAGCACGAGCCGACGTGTCTCTTCCGACGTGCGCCCCTTCCCGTTGAGAACGTGGGAAACCGTGGTGATGGAAACCCCCGCGGCCGCCGCAACGTCCCTGATGGTCACGCGTGGTTTCAGGGGCCTCTCCTTCATCGCATCGCCTTGCCTCGCTTATTGACTCTGCTAAATCGTTTTGCCAACGTCTGCCAAAACGTTTTTCCATGGCGCTCAAGAGGGGAGACGATGAGCAGCACAGCAGCTGGGGTGGTGACTGGCACGGCGGCGACCGCGGTGACCTCGCCTTATCGCGTCGCGATGGCGAGTCTGATCGGCACCGCCATTGAATGGTATGACTTTTTCCTCTTCGGGATTTGCGCCGCGCTGGTGTTCCCGAAGATTTTCTTCCCGAGCTCCGAGCCCACGGCCGCTCTTCTCGCCTCTTTTGCGACCTTCGGCGTCGCCTTCCTCGCGCGTCCTCTCGGCGCGGTGTTCTTCGGCCATCTCGGCGATACGGTCGGCCGAAAGGCGGCGCTTGTGGCCACTCTGCTCTTGATGGGGCTTGCAACCTTCCTGATCGGGCTGGTGCCGGGCTACGAGTCGTTCGGCCTGTGGGGGCCGGCGCTGCTTGTCGTTCTGCGCATCTGCCAGGGATTGGCGATCGGCGGCGAATGGGGCGGCGCGGCCCTCATGGCCATCGAACACTCGCCGGAGGGAAAGCGCGGCTTCTACGGGGTGTTCAGTCAGATTGGCAATCCGATCGGCTTCTTCCTCTCGAATGCCGTTCTGCAGATCGTGATTCTTCTCACGTCCGAGGCCGCCTTCCTCGAATGGGGCTGGCGCGTCGGCTTCCTCATGAGCGGCGTGCTGGTGCTCTTTGGCCTCTATGTCCGCCTGAATGTCACCGAACCCAAGGTGTTTCTGGACCAAAAGAGCAAGGGCGCGAAGCAGGGCATCCCGCTCGCCGTCCTGTTCCGGGACCATTGGCGGGTGCTGTCCTTGACGGTGCTCCTGCAGGCCGCGTTCTCGTTCGGCGCCTACGCCCTCATTTCCTATTACGGCGCCTACACCAAGGGAACGCTCGGGCTGCCGTCGAGCTGGGTCCTGATCTCCGGCATGGTCGGGGCCATCGCCAGCATCCCCGCCTATTTCTTCTTCGCCCGCCTGTCGGACAGGCTTGGCCGCAAAGCGGTCTACGTGATCGGGCTCCTGGGCTGGCTCGTGATTGCCTTTCCGTTCTATTGGCTCATCAACACGCGCACCCTCGCCGGAATGATCCTGGCGAGCGTGCTGGCCTGGGCGATCGGGCACGCCGGCACCTACGCGGTCCAGTCGAGCTACCTCGCCGAGGCCTTCCCGACCGAAATCCGCTACACCGGCGTGTCCGTGAGCTACCAGCTCGCCTCGGTTCTCTGGAGTGCGCCTTCCAGCTTCATCGCCGTGTGGCTCTTTGCCGGTACGGGCACGATCTACGCGGTGTCGGCGTTCGTCGCGGTCGGCGCCCTGATGAGCCTGCTCAGCCTTCTCAGCTTGCGCGAGACCTACAAGGCGAGCTTGAGCGGCTAGCTCTCTCTCCGAGCCGAATTCCACCAAACCGCTCACCGCGCTGACCGCGCGGCGGCGGACAGCGGCAGCGGGACTCTTGCCATGCAAAGATCGAAACAGTTCGTCAGCCGATCGGCGGCCGTCGGAACTTCGGGAGCGGTTGCGGCCGCGCGGGCGCAGAGCGCCGAGGCCGCAGCCCAAATGCTCGAGCTCGGGGGCAACGCCGTCGACGCCGCCGTGGCCGCCGGCTTCGTGGCCGGAGTGGTCGAACCCATGGAGACGACCCTCGCCGGCTCGGGCTTCATGCTCGTCCACGCGCCGGAAGACGGGCGGGCCTATTCGGTGGAATTCGCGCCGCGCGCTCCCGCGGCGGCCCGGCCGGACATGTTCACCATCGACACGAGCCGCGCCCTCGACCGGGGGCTCGGCGTCTCGGTGGTCGTGGGCGACGAGAACGTGCAAGGCATCAAGGCTGCCGGGGTCCCAGCGACCATGACCGGGCTCGTGGAAGCCCACAGGCGCTTCGGCCGGCTGCCGCTGGCGACCGTTCTCGAGCCCGCGATCGCACTCGCCCACGACGGCTTCGAGGCCGATTCCTACTATGCGCTCGAGGTTCTGGCGAACCTGCCGGCGCTGCGCAGCGACCCGGGAGCCGCGGCGGTTTTTCTCGCCAACGGCGACCCGTTCCCGGTCGCGCATCTCGGAGAGGCGAGCCTCGGCACGCCGCCGCGCGTGCGTCAGGCGGCTCTCGGCAGAACGCTGGAACTGCTGGCCGCCCGGGGAGCGGCGGCCCTGCTGGAAGGGGAGATCGGCGATGGCCTCATCGAGACCGTGAAGGCGCTGGGCGGCATTCTGTCCCGCGACGACCTCCGCAAGGCGATCCCTCGGATCGGCGAAGCCCGCAGACTCGCGCTGCGCGATCACGAGATATGGGCGCCGACCGCACCCTGCGGAACCGTCACGCAGTACGAGATCCTCAAAATCTGGATGGCGCTTTATCCCGACCGCGCGCCGGTCGAGGATACGCCCGCTCGGATCGAGCACCTCGCCGCAGCCACATGGCATGCCTTCGCGGACCGCTATCACTGGCTGGGCGATCCCGAGGTGGTTCCGGTGCCCGAAGAGGGGCTGCTCGCGGACGAATATGCGGCGTCGATCGCCGCCGCCATCCGGCGGAACGAGCCGGCGCCGCGACCGCGCGACGGCGAGGGCGCACCCTGGGAGGTCTACGCCGGCCGCGCCGTTCACGATCCTTGGCCATTCCAAATGAACTCGGGCCCCAAGCCGGTGTGGCGGCCGGAGGGGGCCACTGAACCGACCTCGGGTACGACCCACATCTCGGTCATCGACCGCGACGGCATGGCGGTGTCGCTGACGCATACGGCCGCGAACCACTTCGGTTCGAAGGTCGTCTGCCCGAAGACGGGCCTCCTTTTCGATGCAGCCTTGGGGTGGTTCAACGCCCGGCCCGGCGCGGCGAACAGCATCGCCGGTCGCAAGCGCCCCCTGGCCAACATGGGTCCCGTGCTGCTCACCAAGAACGGGCGCGCGACGGCGGCTCTTGGAGCCCCGGGCGGACGGCGCATCATCAGTTGCGTGCTTCAGATCGCGCTGAACCTCATCGAGCGCGGAATGAATGCCGAGCAGGCCGTGGCGGCGCCCCGCATCGACGCCAGCGGGTCGGTCGTCCTGGCCTCGGAGCGGCTGGAACCGGTTCTCGGCCAGCTCGACCCCGACAAGGTTCCGTGGCGCCTCGTCGGCGAGCAGCACCAGCCGTTCAATTACGAACTGGCGCGCCCGGTGCTGGTCACGCGCGATTCGGCCGGCCGCCTCGAAGCCGTCACCGATCCGTATACGAAGGGCTACGCGATCGCACTCTGATCCGTCGGGTTCCACGCGCGCGATCGCTCCGGCGCCCTTCGAGCATGAGCGTTGGCGTGGCGCGTGTTCGGCACCGGGCGGCCGAGCGGCGTCCACGCGAGCCGGAAGGCGCGCCTTCCGCCCGCGCGGCCGCCGCGCCGCGCAGACGACCGCCTCGTCTCCGTCGCAAGCCGCGGCGCGCTTGCTCCTGCGGGTTCGATCCCGCCCGACCCGAAGGGCGCCGGCAAAAGCTCTATCCGCGCGGTCATTCGGGTTCCCGGCCTGGCGCCAGACGCGACGCGGATCGCAGAAGTCAAAGTCTTTCCCGAATCGACGGATCAGGCCAGCCAGCGCTTCCGGCGACGATAGTGCTTCACCGCGTGATAATCCTTTTTCCCCGAACCGCCGAGATAGAACTCCTGGATGTCCGGGTTCTGCTTCAAGGCCTCGGCTTTGCCGCTCATGACGACGCGGCCGTTCTCGATGAGATAGGCGTCCGTAACCACGTCGAGCGCCGCGGCGGCGTTTTGCTCGACCAGCAGAATCCCCACCCCGTCCCGATGGAGTCGCTGGATGATGCCGAAAATCTCCTCGACCAAATACGGCGCGAGACCGAGGCTCGGCTCGTCGAGCATGAGCAGCTTCGGCTCGGTCATGAGCGCACGGCCGATCGCCAGCATCTGCTGCTCGCCGCCGGAAAGATAGCCGGCCTTGACGGACCGGCGCTCCTTGAGGCGAGGGAAGTAGTCGTAGACCATCTCTTTGAGCGCGCCGATCCGGCGCCGGTCGCGATGCATCGACGTTGCGGCGACGAGATTCTCATCGGGGGTCAGGTGCTCGAACACACGCCGCCCCTCGAGCACGTGGGCGATGCCGAGCCGCACCCGCTCGGGCGCCGGCAGCCCGGCGATATTTTGCCCCTTGAACCAGACCTCGCCGCGCGTCACCTCGCCCCGCTCCGGCTTCAGCAGTCCGCTGATCGTCTTCAGCGTCGTGCTCTTGCCGGCGCCGTTGGCGCCGAGGAGGGCGACCATGCCCCCCTCGGGAACCTCCAGCGACACGCCCTTGATCGCCAGAAATACGCGGTCGTAGACGACCTCGACGTTGTTCAGCGAAAGCATCCCCGGCTCAGTTGCCTGAATTCTTGAATTTCGCGGACTCCTGACGGATCAGATTCCACACGATGTCCTGATGAGCCGCGATCCAGTCGGTCTTCGGGACCCATTTGGCACCGTCCCACGCTGCGATCCGGCCGCGCCCGCCGCCTTGATGATCCTCGCTCGTGATGGTCAGCGGCGGCAGGAGCCCGTCGGCGGTGTAGTCCTTGATGCTTTCGAGGCCCCGCTTGAGCTTCGCCGGCGTCAGAGGACCGCCCTCCTTCTCGAGCGCCAAGCGCGCGCCCTCGGCGAAGACCGCCATGGTCGCCACGCCAATGTTGTAGTAGGTGCTGCCCACCCTTTCGGCCGGCCCCGCCCCTTTGCCCTTCGCGATCACTTCTTTCTCGATCGCGGCGATGAGCGGCACGTCCTTGCCATACGCTACACCTTCGAAGCGCAATGCGCCTTTCGTTTGGCTCGCGCCGACGATGTTCATGTCCGTCTCCGAAAGCCAGATCACCGACGCGAGACGATCGATCGGAATGCCGTTGCGGATCGCCTCCCGCACGGAAACCGGCTGGCCGCCGCCGGCCCCCCAGATGATCGTCCAATCAGGACGTTCGCGGCGCACCTGGGTCCAGGTGGCGGACTGCTCGTTGCCGGGCGACGGATACGGAAACGCGGAGAACTTGTAGCCGAGCCGTTTGCTCAGTTCCTCGAAGACCGGTATCGGCTCGCGACCGAACGGCGAGTCGATGAGAACCAGCGCAATCTTCTTGTCCTTGAGGTTCCCCTTCTCCTGCTCCTCGATGTATTTGATGATCGCGGTCGCCTGGGCCCAGTAGGACGGCGACGCCGGGAAGATCGTCGGGAAGACCGTGCCATCGGCCGCGTCCGACCGGCCGTGAAACATGGTGAGCACATTGATTCCGTCGTTCAGCGCGCGCGGCACCACGGCGCGCGAGACGGGCGTGCTCAGGAAATCGACGAGCACCGCACCCTCACTCTTGAACCGCTCATAGGCCTCGATGCCGCGTTGCGGCTGGTTGCCCGTGTCGACAACCATGATGTCGACCGGATGCCCTTTGATGCCACCCCGCGCGTTCAGCAGCGCGATGTAGTCGCGCTGCCCCTGCGAATATTCCGCCGTGAGAAACGTGTAGACGGCGGTGAAGTCGAGCGCGGTGCCGACCTTGATCGTCTTGTCCTGCGCCGCGCCGGGGCTTGCCGCCGCGAGGCCTGCGGCTAGGAATGTCAAGGTCGCAAGTACTTTTTTCATCGGCGTACCTCCCCTTCTCGAGCGTCGATGTCAATGCCTGGCGTGGCGGAAGGGCCAGACCAGGAAATAATTGCGGATGTTGGCGTAAACCTTGGCGAGGCCGAGCGGCTCGAACAGCAGAAAGCCGACGATCAGCACGCCGTAGAGAATGAGCGGAATGTGCGACAGCACTTCCTGGTGCAGCGGCAGCGCCGCCGCCCGCGCAAAGGCCCCGACCAGATTGTTGAGCACGATCGGCGCGAGCAGCACGAGCGCGGCGCCGAGATAGCTGCCGATCACGCTGCCCATGCCCCCGACGATCACCATCGCCACCGCCTGGATCGAGACGTCCAGATTGAACTGTTCCGGCGTCACCGCGCGGTAATAGCAGAAGGCGAGGACGGCGCCCGAAACGCCGCCGAGAAACGAGCTGCACCAGAAGGCCATGAGTTTGAAGTAAAAGGCATTGACCCCGATCACCGCCGCCGCGAAGTCCTTCTCGCGCACGGCCGCGAGCGCGCGCCCGAAGCTGGTCCGGCCGACGTTCAGAAGGAACGAGGTCACAAGGACGCAGACCGCCAGCGCCACATAGTAGCGCGACCAATCACCGGCGACGGGAACGCCGAGAAAACGGAATGCCGGCGCCTGCAGAGTCGCCTGGCTGCCGCCGCTGATCGCGGGCACGTGCGAGATGATCCAGTCGACCAGGTACTGCATGGCGAGCGTGCTGATGGCGAGATAGAGCCCTTTCACGCGCAACGCCGCGAATCCGAAGACGAGGCCGATGGCGGCGCTCAGAAGCCCGCTCCCCAAGAGCGCAAGCTCGAAGGGTATGCCGAGGCGGACCGCGTGGATCGCGCCGTAGGCGCCGATCGCCATGACCGCGGCGTAGCCCAGGTGAATCTGCCCGGCCCAGCCCATCAGCAGATTGAGACCGAGCGCCGCCGTGCTCCAAACGAGCCACGGCAGGAGATAGCTCGTGAGATAGAGATCGGGCAGCAGAAACGGCGCGCCGACGGCCAAGGCCAGCAGCGCCCGGATCTGCCAGCGGTCGACGGGCACCGGCCACAGCGCGCGGTCGGCCGCATAGCTCGTGTGGCGGACGCCGGCGAGGCGGTAGAACATGCCTAGATCCTCTCGATTTGCTCGCGCCCGAACAGGCCGAACGGACGCACGAGAATCGTGAGCAAAATAACCGCGGAGGCGACCACGTCGCGGGTGCCGCCGCCGACGAGCGGGTCCACGTAGCCGGGGATCACGCTCTCGAGCACGCCCACCGCGATGCCCGCCACCAGCACGCCGGCGATGCTGTCCAGCCCGCCGAGAATGGCGACGGCGAGCGCCTTGATGAGCAGCAGCGACAGCGTCCAGTCGATGCCCTGCACCGAACCCCAAAGCACGCCCGCCGCGGTCGCGGCGATGCCGGCAAATCCCCACGACAGGCTGATCGCCCGCTCGACCCGGATTCCGACCGCCCAGGCCGCGATCTGATCGTCGGACACGGCGCGGAGCACGACACCTTGCCGCGAATTGAAGAACAGCAGCGACAGCGCGATGAGCACGAGCGCCACCGCGCCACCGACGAGATACGCCCGATTGACGAGAATGTCGCCGAGGAACAGCGGCTGCTGGCTGATGCCGATGTCCATGCGCTTCAGCAGCGTGCCCCACAGCGCCGGCGCGAGCCCGCGCAGCAGGATTTCGAGGCCGAGCGTCAGCATGATGATCATGATCACCGGCTGCCCGACCATGCGCCGCAGCGCCACGCGCTCGAGCCCGCGGCCGAAAAAGAACATTGCGATGACGCCCAGGGGAATGACCGCCCAGAGCGGCGCGCCCGTCGCGGATCCCAGCCACCACACGACATAGGCGCCGACCATGGCGAGCGCGCCCTGCGCCAGATTCGCAACGCCCGAGGATTTGAACACGAGCACGATGCCGAGCGCCACGAGCGCGTACATCAGCCCGACCAAAGCCCCGTTTACGGCGAGCTCGATGAAGTAGACGACGTCCATCCGTCAGGCCCCGACATCCATGATCGTGAGGCGGCGGCGCAGCACGCCGGACTCGCCGGTCTCGTAGGTGATGCGGGCCTCGAACTCGATCTCCGAGGCGCCGGCGTAGATCGCGTCGATGATCTGCGCATAGCGCTTTTCGATCACGTTACGGCGCAGCTTGCGCGTGCGGGTGACCTCGCCGTCGTCCGGGTCGAACGCCTTGTGCAGGTTCACGAAGCGCCTGAGCCTGAGCGGCGGCGGCAGCACCCCGTTCACGTGGCGGAGCACGCCCTGTACGAGCGCGTAGACCTCCGGCTTTTGCGACAGATCGGCATAGGAGGTGTAGGCGACTCCCCGAACCTGCGCCCAGTGCCCCACCGCCTCCATGTCGATACACACGATGGCGGCGAGAAACGGGCGCCCGGCGCCCAGCACGGCGACGTCGCGCACGTACTGGCTGAACTTGATGCGATTCTCGATGTAGTTCGGGATGAAGCGTTCGCCGGCGCTCGTATGCACCACCTCGCCGACCCGCCCCAGAATGACGAGCTCGCCGTCGGGCTCGAGATAGCCCGCGTCGCCCGTCCGCAGCCAGCCGTCCACCAGGGTGCGCGCCGTCGCGTCCGGATCGTCCACGTATCCGTCGAACACGCTCTCGGCCCGGATGAGCACCTCGCCGTTCTCGTCGATCCTGATCTCCACGCCGGGCAGCGCGCGGCCGACCGTGTGGAGGCGTACGCGCGCGTCGTCCTGCGCGGCGGTGAGCGCGCAATTCTCGGTCTGACCGTAGAATTGCTTCAAGTTGAGCCCGAGGGCGCGAAAGAACAGGAACGTGTCCTCGCCGATCGCCTCACCCGCCGTATAGCAGCGGTGCGCGCGGCCGAGCCCGAGATGATCCTTGATCGGTCCATAGACGACGAGCTCGCCGAGGCCGCGCAGGACATTCCACCAGGGCCGCGGCCGCTCGCCGGCCAGTCGTCTGCGCTCGATGTCGATCGCAAGCCGCATGAAGAAGGCGACGAGCCCCCGCTTCAAGGGCGTCGACTCGTCGATGCCGACCTGCAACCGGGTCAGCAGATTGTCCCAGCTCCGGGCGGAGGCGAAGTATAGTGTGGGGGCGATCTCGCGCAGGTCGCGCAAAACCGTTTCCTGCCCCTCCGGAATGCTGACGACGAAACGCAAGGCGATCGCGGCGCCGACCGAGAACACGAAGTCGCCGATCCAGGCCATCGGCAGGTAGGCAACGTACTCCTCGCCCTCGCGGAAGTAGTCGGCCGCCGCCGCATTGCGGATCGCGGCCAGCACCCGGCGGTGCTTCAGCAACACGCCCTTCGGCCGGCCGGTGGTGCCTGAGGAATGCAGCAGCACGGCGCCGTCGTCCGGCCCTGCGCGCGCGATCAGATCCGCCGCGAGGCCGGGATCGGCCTTCAGCCGCGCCCGGCCGCGGGCGACGACCGTCTCGTAATCAATGAGTCCCGAGGCCGCATAGCCCGCAAGCCCGCGCGGATCGTCGTAGATGATGTACTCGGGGGCGCCGGTGCGGGCGCGCAGTTCCAGGAGCTTGTCGACCTGCTCTTGGTCCTCCGCGATGGCGAAGCGCGCGCGCTCGCGCGCGAAATGCGCAAGCTCCTCGGGCGGCACTTCCGGGTAGATGGGCGCCGGGACACCCCGCAGCGCCGCCGCCGCGAGCATGGCGAAGTAGAGCCGCGCGCGGTTGTCGCCGATGACCAGCATCGGCTCGGCGGGCTCGAAGCCGAGGGCCTCCAGCCCCGCGGCGAGAGCGACGACCTGATCCAGATAGTCGCGCCACGTGTATTCGTGCCAAATGCCGAGGTCGCGTTCGCGCAAGGCGACGCGCCGTGCGTGCGTCGCGGCATTGCGGGCGAGCAAGGAAAGCAGCGTGTCGTCGGCAGACGAGGGGGCTGGAGGCGGCTCCACGATCGCCCTCGTCGGGCGCGCCACAGGAGTGTCAAGCAGCATGGCGCTCCGTCGTGCCGAGATAGGCCGCGATCACCCCGGGATCGGAGAGCACGGCCTTGGGACGGCCCTCCGCGATCAGCTCGCCATAGCTCAGGACCGCCACGCGATCGCAAATGCTGGACACGACGTCCATGTGATGCTCGATCAGCAGGATGGTCGTGCCGTGCGCCTCCCGGACGTCGAGTATGAAGCGCGCCATATATTCCTTCTCCTCCTGGTTCATGCCGGCCATCGGCTCGTCCAGGATGAGAAAACGGGGCTGGGCGGCAAGCGCGCGGGCCAGTTCGACCCGCTTCTGAAGGCCCAGCGGCACCACATCGATCGGTTCGTCGCGCACGCTCTCGAGCTGGAGAAAATCGACGATCTCTTCGACGTGGCGGCGCTGCGCGACCTCGTCGCGTTGCGCCCACCACCAATAGAAGAGCGTGGCGAGCGCGCTCGGCCGCATATGGATGTGCCGGCCCATGAGGATGTTGTCGAGCACGCTCATGCCGCGGAACAGCGCAAGGTTCTGGAAGGTCCGTGCAATGCCGAGCCGTGCGACGCGGTGCGGCTTCATGCCTGTGATGTCGCCGCCCCGGTAGAGGACGCAGCCTTGCTGCGGCGGATAAAAGCCGGTCACGGCGTTTACGAGCGTGGTCTTGCCGCTGCCGTTCGGTCCGACGAGGCCGAAGATCTCGCCGGCCTCGATTTGGAGGGAGATGCCCTTCAACGCCTTCAGCCCGCCAAATGCGCGGACCACGTTCCGGCATTCCAAAACCGGCGGCGGCTGCGCGCGCTCCCCCGACATGCCGCGGCGATCCTCCCTGGTGTTCTTGTTCGCAGCGGCCGATACTTTAGCCAACAGCCGCGTCGTTTCCAACACTCCTCTCCCGTGCCAAGGGCTGCGGAGCGATGCCGAGCTTCGAATTGACGCGCGCCGATGGCTCTGCCAAACTTTTTCGCGGAATGTCGCGAACGGCATGTCCCGCAGGTGCAGGGGGCGCGTGTCTTCGCGGCGCTCGCCACTAAATTGGATCCGAGAGCTTGATCTCGGGCGCGAGCCGTTTCGCGCGGGTTGGGCGCGATGCGGCGACGCGGATGTCGCCCGATATGCGAGGTCCGTGAACCCCGCCGAGCGCAAGCGCGACGCGCCCGTGATCGTGCAGTCTCACCGGAGGAGGTCGCGCCGGACGACGGTCAGGAGTTTCATCGTTTCATCGCGGCGCCGCCGTCGGCCAAGCCATCGGCTCGTCGGCGGTTCGAGGCGGGGCCGCTGATCGACACGGCGACGCCAATGACGAGAAAGCGTCCGGTCGGCGCCGTTCCGCAGCACGAGGCCGCGCACGAGACGCGCGCGACGAATGTGGCCGTCGGGCGCGGCAAAGAGTCGGATCTCGAGGGCGCTTCGGGGCCGATCAAGGTTCGTCGTCAAGGTCCGTCGTTCGGAACACGCGCCGCACGGCCGCCGCATCCGAACCAACGGCAAGAGTTGGACTGTCGCGCCGGAATTTTGCGCCGGACGGAGTGCCGGCAGACGAGCCTGGGCCCGCGCTTCTGCGGCGCGGCGGCAGGACGTCGGGCCTCTTCAAGAGGCGGAAGCGGTGGTTCGCATTATCGGATGTGAAACCATGCCGGACAAGTTCAATCTGGACGAAAAGTTCGCTCGCTTCACCGAACATTGGAGGCCCAAGGTCGTGGCGGCGTTGAACGGGCAGGAGATCAAGCTCGTCAAGGTGCAGGGGACGTTCCTTGAGCACCGCACGGCCGCCGACGCGGAAGCGGAAATCCTCATCTTCGAGCCGGCGGCGACGCGTAACACCGGCAATATCGCCGATGAGACGTTCACGGCGCCGAACGGCGTGACGGTCTGAAGACATGACGACGTTTTTCGATGCGCGGGAAACGCGTGATCCGGCCGAGCGGGAACGCGACCTGCTTATGCGTCTGCCGGGGCTCATCGCCGCGGCGATGAAGGCCCCAGGCTGGAAGCGGCATTTGGCCGGCGTCGACCCGGCTTCGATCACGAGCCGTGAAGCGCTTGCCAAGCTGCCCGTGTTGCGCAAGTCGGAGCTTTCGGCGCTGGAAAAGGCCGAACCGCCGTTCGCAGGGCTCACGCCCGAGCCGGTTTCGTCCTATGCGCGGCTGTCCATGTCGCCGGGGCCGATCTTTCAGCCGGAGCTTCCGGGCCCGGACCCCTGGCGCGCAGCGCGCGGACTCTTCGCCGCAGGCGTCCGCAAGGGCGACATCGTGCTCAACACCTTTGCCTATCACCTCACGCCGGGCGGCTTCATGCTCGACCTCGCCGCGCGAGCGCTGGAATGCCCGGTGATCGCGGCGGGCCCCGGCAATACCGAGCAGCAGTTGCTCGTCATCGAGCATCTGAAGCCGGTCGTTTATACGGGCACGCCGGACTTCCTCAAGATTCTGCGTGACGCCTGGGTCGCCGCCGGCAAGGGCGAATTTCCCATCCGCAAGGCCGTCCTTTCGGGGGCGGCGTTCCCGCCGTCGCTGCAGGCAGAAGTGCGGTCCTGGGGCATCGACGCCTATCAGCTCTATGCCGCCGGCGATCTCGGCCTCGTCGCCTACGAGACGCCGGCGCGCGAGGGCATGGTGGTGAACGAAGACGTGCTCCTGGAAATCGTCAGGCCGGGAACCGGCGATCCGGTGCCGGACGGCGAGGTGGGGGAGGTGGTCGTCACGTCCTTCGATCACAAGCGGCCGTGGATCCGGCTCGCGCTCGGCGACCTTTCGGCCGTTATGCCGGGCCGCTCGCCCTGCGGACGCACGAATGTTCGCATCAAGGGCTGGATGGGCCGCGCCGACCAGACCACAAAGGTGAAGGGCATGTTCGTGCGGCCCGAGCAGATCGCCGACATCGCCAGACGTCACCCGGAACTCACCCGGCTGCGGCTGGTGGTCACCCGCGACGGCGAGGTCGACCGGATGACGCTCAAGGCGGAGACTGCGGCCCAGGACAGGGCTTCCGCGGAAAAAATCGCGGCGACGCTGCAGGCGGTGACGAAATTGAAAGGGGAGGTTGAGCTGGTTCCGCCCGGCTCCCTGCCGAACGACGGCAAGGTGATCGCCGACGAGCGCAGCTACAAGTAGCCCCCCTCCCTCCGCGTGGAGGGGCGGCCGTTCCATTGGCCGCCCGCTCGCCGTTCGGCTTCGTGCCGGGATCGAGCGTCGGGCGCGAGGTTCTCGCTTTCTTCTTCCCGCCCGCTCGGCTCCCGCGGCCCTCAGCGATCGTGGCAAAGGTCCGCCACGATCCGCCCTTGCGAGATCGAGCCGCGGTTGCCCCGCGGCTCGTCTCCCTATTTCACCGCGCCGACCGTGAAGCCCGCGACGAAGCGATCGACGAAGAAGTTATAGATGATCGCGATCGGCACGCTGGCGATCAGGCAGGCGCCCATCATCGAGCCCCAGAAATAGACGTCGCCCCGCACCAGAAAGGTCGGCACGCCGACGCTCACCGTGTAGCTCGAAGCCGAGGTGATGAAGGTCACGCCGTAGACGAATTCCTGCGTGACCAGCGTGAAGGCGAAGATGATGGCCGTCAGCACGCCCGCGACCGAAATCGGCATCACCACCTTGAAGAAGGCCCCGAAGCGGGAGAGGCCGTCGATCATGGCGGCGTCCTCCAGATCGCGCGGGATCGCCTTGAAGAAGCCCATGAGCAGCCACGTGCAGAACGGCACGGTGAAGCTCGGATAGACGAGCACCAGCGACCACAGCGAATCCTGCAGACCGAGCGCGGCGATGATGCGCGAGAACGGAATGAACAGGATCGTCGGCGGCACAAGATAGGTGAGAAAGATGGCGATGCCGAGCGTCTGGCCCCAGTGGCCGGTCATGCGCGCGAGCGCATAGCCCGCCGGCACCGCGAGCACGAGCGTGATCGCGACCACGGCGATGCCGACCAGTCCGGTGTTGATGAGCCACTGCAGGAACTGGGTGTCTTGGAACAGCACCCGGAGATGTTCGAGGGTCGGCGGCTCGTTGAACAAGTACGGATTCTTCGAGACGTCGTGCAAGTCGATCGTCGTCTTGAACGTCGTCATCAGCATCCAATAGAACGGGAATGCCAGGAACGTCACGAAGAACACCAGCACGGCGGCGTGGCCGCCCGTTTTGACGACATTGCGGATGTTGACTGCCTTTGCCATCACGTCACCTCCGCCCGCCGCGCGAGCCGCAGGAACAGGATCGCCACAGCGACCAGCACGGGGAAAAGGAAGAGCGAGACCGCGGCGCCGCCGGCGAGGTCACCGCCCTGAATGCCGGTGAAGAACGCCCAGCTCGCCAGCACCTGGGTTTGGTCGTACGGGCCGCCGCGCGTCAGCACGAAGACCACGATCATGTCCGTGAACGTGAAGATCACGCCGAACAGCACCGCCACGAGCATGATCGGCATCACCAGCGGAAACTCGATCTGGAGCAACCGCCGCCAAAAGCCCGCGCCGTCGACCGCTGCGGCGTCGCGGATATCCTGCGGGATGGAGGTGAGCCCGGCCAGGATGATGACGGTGGCGAGCGGCACGATTCGCCAAATCTGCACGACGATGACGGAGATCATCGCGAGAGTCGGCTCGCCGAGCCAGATCGGCCATCGGTCCGGGCCCAGAATGCCCAAGGCCTGCCCGGTCCAGTTGATGATCGAATAGATCGAATCGTAGATCCACAGCCAGCCGATCGCGCCGAGAGAGATCGGCGCCACCCACGGCAGCAGGATCAAGAGCCGTATGAACCATTTCCCGCGAAACTCGACGGACAGCGCCGTCGCCAGGATGTTGGCGAAGACGATCACAAAGAGCTGCGAGACGACGGTGAAGATGAGCGTGTTCTTGAGCGCGGTCCAGAAGGTGCGGCTTTCGATCACGCGGCGGAAATTTTCCAGCCCCACGAACGACATTTCGCGGCTGCCGACGGTGACGTCGGACACGCTGAAATAGAGGGACAGAAAGAACGGGAAGCCGACGAGCAGCACGATATACAGGATGGCCGGCGCGAGCATGAGGCGCCAAAGCAGGCGCTCGTTGTCGGCGATGCGTGCGAGCAGGCCGGTGTGCGCGCGCGCGGGGCCGGCCGCCGCCGCATGCGTTGCCGGTTGCAGCATCATTGCGCGCCCCCGTCCAAACGCTCGCCGCTCGCGCGATCGAAGCGGACGAGATCGGACTTGCGCACCACGAAGTCGTACTTCTCGCCGGCGACGATTTCGGCGCGGATGTTGTTCGGAAGCTTGGAGATGACGTGAGCTTCGGGCGTCCGCCCTTCGAGCACGCCGTAGATGAGATGGTCCGCGCCGAGATATTCGACGCGCGTGACCCGAAAGGGAAAGGTGACCGTGTCGGCCGTGCTGGTGACGTCGCGCGGCAGGAAGGCTTCCGGCCGAAAGCCGAGCCATGTCGTCCCCTCGTCGACCATGTTCATGGGCGGTGAGCCGATGAAGGTCGCGACAAACGTGTTGGCCGGCGCGCCGTAGATCTCCTGCGGGGTGCCCACCTGCATGACCTTGCCCTGGCTCAGCACCGCAATGCGGTCGCCGAGCCCCATGGCCTCGGCCTGATCGTGCGTCACATAGATCGTGGTGGTGCCGAGATTGCGTTGGAACTGCTTGAGCTCGTCGCGGGCGGAGTTGCGTAGCTTGGCGTCGAGATTCGACAGCGGCTCGTCGAGCAGAAAGACGACGGGCTGCCGCACCACCGCCCGGGCCAGCGCCACGCGTTGGCGCTCGCCGCCGGACAACTGGCGCGGCTTGCGGTCGAGCAGGCGCTCGATTCCGAACATCCGCGCCGCCCATTCGACCTTCTTGCGAATCTCCTCCTTGGCCATGCCGACGGCACGCAGCGGGAAGGAGATGTTCTTTTCGACCGTCAGGTGCGGATAGAGCGCGTAGCTCTGAAACACCATCGCGACATTGCGCGCGCGCGGCGGGCGCTCGTTGACGACAACACCGTCGAGCAGGATTTCGCCGGACGTGGGCTGTTCCAGGCCGGCGATCATGCGCATGAGGGTTGTCTTGCCGCAGCCGGAAGGGCCGAGCAGAACCAGGAACTCGCCTTCCTTGGCAATGAGATCGATTCCGTCCACCGCACGGACTTCATCGAAAAGCTTGTAAACGCGTCGTGCCTCGACCGTTGCCATTCGGGTCCTCGAATTTGTCGTATATACCCGGAGACGCGGGACATGGAGGGGGGAAGAGGCGCCGGATCCGATCGTCCGGCACCAAAGGGGCCCGTTCGCGCCGGGCCCCCGGAGTTGCCGTCCTTTTGCGAAGGGACGTCAGAGCATTCCCCGCTCCTTCCATTTGGCCCAGATCGACTTCATCGCCGCCTCGGCCTGCGACAGAGCGACTTCCGGCGTCTCGGCGCCCGTCGCCACCCGCGCAAACATGGTGTTGATCACCCAGGTGTTGAACGTGTCGGCAATCGCCGCCGTGGCGTAGCCCGGATACCCGACGTTGGTCGCCCATTCGAGCACGTCGTCGAGCACGGCGTACTTGGTCGGCGGCACCGCCTTCTCGTCCTTGGCGATGATCTGCTTCAAGTCGGGCACGGTGTTGGCGAAGCAGGGGAAGTTGTAGAACTCGCTCGCCAGGAAGGCCTGCTTGAAGTTGTCGATGTAGTCGATCAGGAATTTCTGGGCGCCCTCCTTGTTCTCGGCGAATTTCCAGATGGCGTAGCAGTCCATCACGTGCTCGAGGCCGATCCGGCGCACCGGACCCTTGGCCGCCTTGGCGAGGGCGATCTTCTCGTGGATGGCCATTTTCTCGTTTTCGGCCGTGCGCGTGACCGAGATGGCGTTGAGCACGAGCGACGAACGGCCGGCCAGCATCTGGCGGTTGTTCGAGGACGCATCCCACGCGAGCACCTCGGGCGTCATCGCCTCCTCGAACAGGGCCTTCACGAAGCGCAAGGCCTCCAGCGTGTTCTTGGAGTTGATGGCGAGGTTGCCCTCGGCGTCCTGCTCGTGCGCGCCGAAGGAGTACATGATCGCCCGCATGGCCATCGCGGTGTCGAGCTCGGCGGAAAGGCCGATGCCGACCGGAACGCGATGCTTGTCCTTGATCTTCTTGCCGCCGACGCGGACGTCGTCCCAGGTATCGGGCGTCATGCCGACATCGCCCCACAGGTCGGCGCGATAGTTGATCGGATCGGGCACGAAGCTGTCGGAGAAGGCGAAATACTTCTTGGTCTTGGGGTTGTACGTCGACTTGATCGCGAGGTCGATCGGCTTGCCGTGCCGCTTCTCGCACTCGGCGTACACGTCCTTCATGTCGATGAGCTGATCCTCGAAGACCGCCGGGGGCGAGAGGAACATGATCAGGTCATGACCCTTCTGCGCCGAGGCTTCGGCGGCCGCGCGCGATTCGATGAGGGCGAGGTTGATGTTGTCGACGATAACTTCGGTGTCGTTCTTCTTGCCCCATTCCTTGGTGTAGACGTTGTTGAACCACCGGTCGTAGCCGGGGACGAAGTGGCTCCATTGCAGGATGCGCAAGGTCTTGGCCGCGCGGGCCGGAGTGACGTGGAAGAACGGACCAACGCTGGCCGCAGCACCGGCGGCGGCCGCGGTCTTGATGACATCGCGGCGGCTCAGTCCACGGCGATGAGTTTTACGGGTCATCATGTTGCCTCCCAAATCGTTGTATCGGCTGCTTTCGTTGGCATGCGGCAGCACGTACGGGCGGGGCCCCACCCGCGCGGGGATTATCGGGCGACTGCCGGCTGTCGACAACCGCAATTTTTGGCGGCCCGAAAAGGTTGCCGATCGCGCGAAGCCCGTTCGGGCGCTTCAAGCCCGGTATTGCGCCGGCGCGGCGACCCGCGGCTTGCGCCGGCCTCTGGCCGGCCCGCCAGCACCGAGGCGCCTCGGCGGCAGGCGCGGACCGACGCAACAGTGTAACATGCGCGCGCGGCAATGTCCGCTGAACGTTATGGTTATGCTCGTCGACGGGCAGACGGCGCAGGCCGCGCACGGAGCGAACGATATCGGCCACCGGCCTCCCGCTCCGCGCACCGCAAGCGATGCCGGCGGACCTCGGGTCGGCCGGCAGGGAGGAAATGAAGCAAATGCCCGCGCCGGGCGGGGCCGACGGGTGCCTGACGCGGCAACCGCCTTGCGTGTCGCGCCGCCGGCACCGTGCGGCGCTCGCGCGGACCGTAGCCAAAGACGGGAGGGATTATGCCGAACAAGCACCTCGGATTCGTCGGAGTGGGCCGCATGGGCGGCCCTATGGCCGGGCGCCTCCTCGAGGCGGGCTATGCGCTGACGATCTACGACACGGACAGGAGCGCCATGGCGCGCCTCGAGCGGCGCGGCGCCAAGGGCGCCGGTTCGCCGGCCGAGGTCGCCTCGGCGGCGGAGACGGTGCTCGTCAGCCTGCCGACGCCCGACGTCGTGAAGTCCGTCGCGCTGTCGCCGTCGGGCATCGTCGCCGGCACCAGGGTGAAGACCTTCGTCGACCTGTCCACGACCGGCCCGCGTGTCGCGCGCGAAGTCGGGGAGGCGCTTGCGTCGCAGGGGATCGCGGCCGTCGACGCGCCGGTGAGCGGCGGGCCGGGCGGGGCGGAGAAGGGCACGCTGGCGGTGATGGTGTCGTGCCCGCGCCCGCTCGCGGACGAGCTGCGGCCGATCTTCGACGTCATCGGCAAGGTCTTCTGGATCGGCGAGAAGCCGGGCATGGGCCAGACGATGAAGCTGATCAACAACATCCTCTCGGCGAGCGCGATCTGCATGACGTCGGAAGCGCTCGTGATGGGCGCAAAGGCGGGCCTCGACGCCGACACCATGATCGCCGTCATCAATGCGGGGAGCGGCCGCAACACCGCGACGGAAGACAAGTTTCCGCGCTGCGTGTTGCCGCGGCGGTTCGATTTCGGCTTTTCGACCGAGCTGCTGTCCAAAGACGTGCGACTCTGCCTGGAAACCGCCGAGTCGCTCGGCGTCCCGATGCTGGTCGGCAACGCGGTCAGGCAGCTCCTCGCGCTTGCGCAGGCCACCCAGGGGCCCGGCATGGACATCACGCAAATCGTCTGCACCGTCGAGAGCTGGGCGGGCGTTGAGGTGAGGGGCAGGGCGGCGCCGTCCTCGTAAGCGGAGCCGCGCGGGCGGGCCTCGCGGGCCGGCGCGTGGGCGTGCGTCTCGACGTCGATCCGGTCATTCGCTAGGAGCATTCCGGCTCGGGCGCGGCGGCGAACGGTCGGCCCTGAGAGACAGCGGATCAATGGGTGTGAAATGACTGACAATCCCAATGCAACGCTCGGCGAACTCTTCGAGAAGGGACTTGCGGTGCGGCGTGACGTGCTGGGCGCGGCCTACGTGGACGGCTCGCTCAACGCCGCGAACGATTTCATGATGGCGTTCCAGCACATGGTCACGGAATGGTGCTGGGGCTATGCGTGGACACGGGAGGCGCTCGATCGCAAGACGCGCAGCATGATCAATCTCGCGATGCTGACCGCCCTCAACCGCACGCCGGAGGTGAAGCTGCACGTGCGGGGCGCGATCAACAACGGCGTCACGGTCGAGGAGATCAAGGAAGTGCTGCTGCATGCGACCGTCTATTGCGGAATCCCGGCGGGGCTCGACGCCTTCAAGGCGGCGAACGAAGTGTTGAAGGAGATGGGCAAGGTTCCCGCCACGAAGTCGAAGTGACGTGGCCGGTGGTCCCCGCGGCGCCAGGCCGCGGGGAAATGCCGCGCCGGGCCGGTCGGGCGCCCGATCGGCCGGCGTCGCCTTGTCGAGTCCGGGCCGTCAGGGCGCGCCCCTCTCGCAAGGCCGAGCTGCTCTCGCTCCGCGGTTTCCGCCGATGAGGAGGAAACCGTCG
The DNA here is from genome assembly GCA_019689555.1 of Variibacter sp. Lineage (GTDB taxonomy): Bacteria > Pseudomonadota > Alphaproteobacteria > Rhizobiales > Xanthobacteraceae > JADGHE01. Next base: position 41,229 of record JADGHE010000022.1, read on the forward strand.
CCGATCCGGCATGTCTCACCGCCGTCTCGAGCGCGTAGCGCTCGCGGGATCTCGTCTCCCAAGAGGTTGACGCCGGCGCGGAATACGTTGGCGTTCGCGATGAACGCGGTGCTGGCTGCCTGGAGCCTCGTTTTGCGATCGGCACGGCTCGGTCGAAATGGAACCCGAGAGCCGCACGCCGCTGCGGCTGCGACCCTTTGCCGCCGACCGCCACCGAACCACCCTCGAGCGCGCGAAACACGCGCGGGCGAAGAAACACGCTCGCGCGGCGTCGGAAGCTCGCCGGCCGGCCCCGCGCCGCACCGGTTCCGTCCTTCGCCGCAGACAAATTCGGCCGCGATCGGGCGATTGACCGGCGGTGCATCTTTGTATACATAGTTTGGCCCACGCAAAAGGCAGTTCGATGGGGAGCGCGAGATGCCCGAGGCCAGGATGCTGCTGAAGAGCGCGTTCGCGGCGCTGTCGCTTTTTACCTTTGCATCGCCCGTCCTGGCGGAAAATCAGTCCTTCAAGCTCGGAATCGTGACGTTCATGTCCGGTCCGGGCGCCGAATCGTTCGGCGTGCCGGCCTGGGAGGCCGCGCAGATGCTGAGCGCCGCCCTCAACGAGGGCGGTCAGTTGCCGGCGCCGTACGACAAGGCCGGCTTCGGCGGCATGACGATCGAGCTCTCGGTCATCGACGAAAACGGCGGCACGACCAAGCAGGTCCAGGAGCTCCGCAACGGTTACGAGCGCGACGGCCTGGATGCGGTGATCGGTTACATCAGCTCCAGCAACTGCCTTGCCGCCGCGCCTGTGGCGGAAGAGCTCAAGAAGCTCCTCATTCTCTACGATTGCGGCACGCCGCGCATATTCGAGGACGGCAGCTATCGCTACGTGTTCCGCACGACGGCGCACGCGACGATGGACAACGTTGCGCTCGCGCGGTACCTCGCCAAGCGCAAGATCAAGTTCGACGACATCGCGAGCATCAACCCGGACTACGCCTACGGGCGCGACAACTGGAAGGACTTCCAGCAGAGCGCTGCCGCGCTGAACCCGAACGCGAAATCCAAGCTCGAGTTGTGGCCCAAGCTCGGCGCCGGTCAGTACGGCACCGAGATCTCGGCGCTGCTGCAGGCCAATCCCCAGGTCATCCACACCAGTCTGTGGGGAGGCGATCTGCAGGCGTTCGTTCTGCAGGCTGCGCCGCGAAATCTGTTCAAGAACCGGCACGTCGTCATCACCGCGGCCGATCACGTGTTCCAGCCGCTCGGCAATCGCATGCCCAACAACGTGATTTTCGGGGCACGGGGCAGCAACGGCCTGTTCGCCGAGACGAGCCCGACCAACGATTGGCTTGTCGCCGCGTATGAAAAGAAGCATCCGGGCGGATTTCCGGCGCAGTCCTATTACCGCATGACCCAATCGATCCTCGGCCTCAAGCTGGCCGTCGAGAAGGCCATGGCCCTCAACGGCGGAAAGAAGCCGACTGCCGAACAGATCGCCGACGCCCTGACCGGCCTCGAATGGGACGCGCCCTCTGGGCGGATCAAGATGGCGCTGGGCAATGGCCATCAGGCCATCCAGTCCAACGCGATCGGCGTGACGAAGTGGGATCCGGCAAGCAAGCGCATGCAGGTCGTCGACGTCGAGCGCTTCGATGCCGAATGCGTCAATCCCCCGGCCAACATCAAGGCCGAGGAGTGGATCGCGCAGGGCTTCCCGGGTGCCAAGTGCAACTGACGCCCCGCTGGGGTGGTCGCGATGGCCGCACGTGAATTCTGACCATCGCGCGTTTCGACGAGAGCCACCGTGCAGCTTGTAAGCACCATTGTCCTTGACGGGCTGATTGACGCGTCCTGGATCTTCATTGTTGCCGTCGGGCTCACGTTGATCTTCGGGGTGCTGAACGTCCTCAACATCGCCCACGGCAATTTCTACGCCATCGGCGCGTATGTCGCCGCGAGTGCGGCGGGCTGGTACTACGCCGGCGGCGACTCGTTCCCGGCGCTCGGACTCATCATCATGCTCGGTTCGACCCTGGTGGTCGCGGTCGTGCTGGGGCCGCTGCTCGAGCGCGGACTGCTGCGGTTCTTCTACGAAAGGGACGAGGTCGTGCTTGTGCTGGTCACGTACGCCTTGTTCCTCGTTCTGGAGGACGCAACCAAGCTCATCTGGGGCGTAAACCCCTACTACGCCTACGAGCCCTACGTACTGTTCGGGAACGTGTCTTTCTTCGGGTTGAGCTACGTCGGCTACGACCTCATGCTGATCGTCGTGGCGGTGCTGGTCGGAGTGCTGCTGTGGCTCGCGCTCAATCGGACCACGAGCGGAAAGCTCGTGCTTGCGGTGATTCATGACCGCGACATGAGCAGCGCGCTCGGCATCAACGTGACGCGGATATTCGTCGTCGCGTTCACGATCGGCGTGTTCCTCGCGGCCGCCGGCGGCGCGGTGACGGCTCCGAAGATCTCCGTGCAGCCGGGCCTCGCCGTCACCGTCGTGCTGTTGAGCTTTGCGGTGGTGGTGATCGGCGGCTTGGGAAGCATCGGCGGCGCCGCCGTCGCCTCGCTGATCGTCGGGATTGCGCGCTCGCTCGCCATTCACACGGCGCCGTGGGCCGAACTGTTCATCGTCTACATGGTCATGGCCCTCATGCTCGCGATCCGTCCGCAGGGCTTGTTCGGCACGGAGGGCCTACGGAAAATCTGATGCTCGACTGGAGGAGCACCGCACACCTTTGCATGGCCCTCGTGGCGCTGCTCGCCGCCGGTCTGGTGCTGCCGGGCTGGGCCAACTTCCTTCTCGTCATCGCCCTCTCCAAAGGCCTGGCGGCGCTGGGGCTCGTCGTGCTTCTGCGCAGCGGGCTGCTGTCGTTCGGGCAGGGTCTGTTCTACTGCGCCGGCGGCTACGGCGCGGGCCTGCTGATGCTGTGGGGCGGCATAAGCGACGCCGCGCTGCTCGTGGGCGGAGGCGGCCTGTTCGCGCTGCTCATCGGCGTCGCCACGGGGCCGCTGGTCGCGGGATATCGGAAGATTTTCTTCGCGACGCTGACGCTTGCGCTCTCCATGCTGGTCCACGGCGCCCTCACGAAGGCGGATTTTCTGGGCGGCACGGACGGCCTCAATCTCCGTGCGCCGACCTTCTTCGGCTGGCGTGCCGGATCGGCCGGCGAAAACGTCTACGCGCTGTACGCATTCGCGAGCATACTCGCCGTCGCATTGGCGGGGCTCTGCCGCGCCCATTTCGGCTCGGTGCGCGGCCTGCTTTCCCTGGGCGTGCGCGACAACGAGATCCGGATCGAATATCTCGGCACGTCGGTGCGCCGCGTCGTGTTCGAGAACTTCGTGATAGCCGCGTTCCTCGCCGGCATCGGCGGCGCCATCAACGCCCTGGCCCTGAGCCACATCGATCCGGAACTCGCGTTCTGGACCACGTCCGGCGAATTCGTCTTCGTCGCGATTCTCGCCGGACAGGCCAGCGTCGTCGCGGTATTCGCCGCCTCGGTTCTGCTGGAAGTCGTTCGCTCCTGGTCGAGCCAGTATTTCCCCAACGCCTGGCAGTTGACGCTCGGCGTGTTCATGCTCGCCGTCATCCTGTTCCTGCCCAATGGGGTCGGCGCCCTGCTGCGGCGCCGCTCGCGTCCCTCCGTCGAGGCCGATGCAAAATGACGCCGATCCTCGAGGTGAAGTCTCTCAGCAAGACCTTCGGCTCGGTGACCGCTGCAGCCGATATCAACGTTTCGGTGAAGGTGGGCGAGCGCGTGGGGCTCATCGGCACGAACGGGGCGGGCAAGACCACGTTCGTGAACATGGTCACGGGCTACATCAAGCCGGACCGCGGCACGATCCTGCTGCAGGGCCGGGACATAACCGGCCAATCGCCGAGGTACATCACGCGCGCGGGGGTCTGTCGCTCGTTCCAGATCCCGCAGCTCTTTCTCGGCCTGACGGCGGAAGAGAATCTCGTCGTCGCTATAGGCATCGCGACGGGCAGGGCGCTCGCTCCGCACGCGAGCCCGGACGCACCGGACACGCGGGGGGCGGTCGAAGACCTCCTGAGCCGCTTTCGCCTCGGCGAGTACCGCCATCGCGTCGTCTCGGAGCTTCCCGGGGGCGTGCGCAAGCTGCTCGACATCGCCGTGGCGGTGACCCGCAAGCCGAAGCTGCTGCTGCTCGATGAGCCCACGAGCGGAGTCGCGAGCGAACAGAAATTCGCGCTGATGGATATCGTGATGGAGGCGTTGCCGGACGACGTCACGGTCCTCTTCGTCGAACACGACATGGACATCGTCAGCCGCTATTCCGATCGTGTGCTCGCCTTCTACGACGGCCGGATCATTTCGGACGCGCACCCCTCCGTGGTGCTGTCGGATCCGCAGGTGAAGAGTTACATCACCGGAGCCGCGAACTGAGCCAGCAATGATCGAAGCCGAAAACATCGAAGTGCTCATCCGCACCATGGAGGTGCTGCGCGGCGTGACCCTCCGAGTGGCGGACCGCGAGATGGTGGGCCTTGTGGGCCGCAATGGCGCCGGCAAGACCACGACGATCCGCGCCATCATGGGCCTGCTGCCGCTCAAGAGCGGCGCGATCCGGTTCGACGGGCGGGACCTTGCGGGCCTCAAGCCGCACCAGCGGGCCGCGCTCGGGATCGGCTACATGCCCGAGGACCGCCGCCTCGTGCCGCGGCTGACCGTGGAAGAAAACATCCTGGTGCCCGCCTGGGCGATGCCGCACCTGGACTGGCGAAAGCGCCTCGCCTTCGCCTACGATCTCCTGCCCGAAATCGCCGCGATGCGGACGCGCAAGGCGCTGTTGCTGAGCGGCGGGCAGCAGAAGCTCGTGGCGCTCGCCCGCGCGATCATGGCGGGGACGCATGTTCTGCTGCTGGACGAGCCTTTCGAGGGGGTCGCGCCGGCCCTCTCTCAGCGCCTCTCGGAGGTGATCGCCGCGCTGCGGAGCGAAAAGCTTTCGGTCCTCATCGCCCAGTCCGACAACAACCATTCCGCGAAGCTGATCGATCGAAAATATCTCATCGAGCGCGGCGCGAACGTCCCCGCGAACTGACGGGATGGCCCGCGAAGACCTCGTAGGGGACGTCGAGTTCGAATATGAACCGGTCGGACCGGAAAATCGTGGTTCCCGTCAGCAGCGCCTTTCCGCTCTTGGTCAGCGGGGTGAAGTGCAGCACGCCCATCGGAAACCCGGCCGGTTTCTTGAACAGGCCGGCGTAGTCGTTGCCGAGCGCCAGCGCCCCGAATTCGAATCGCGAGTGATGAACGTGCAGCCGGGCCAGCTCCAGCATCCGGAACACGAACGTTTTCGCCAGAAAGGGCGTCAGGCGCGGCGCGACCTCGTCGGTGAAATACAGGAAATTCAAGCTTACCGGCTCTGAATCGGCAAAGACCAGTTTCTGGTGCCGGTGGACCATCGTGCCGGGCGCGACCCGCAGCCGGACCGCCGTGTCCTCGTCGGCCTCGATGCGGTCATGCATCAATTCCTTGATGGTAGGCTGAAAACCCGCGCGCTCGATCTCGTCGCCCATGGAGCGATCGGCATTCGCGGCGAGGACGCGGTGAATGATGCTCTTGGGCTTGACGAAGACGCCGCGCCCCTGTTCGCCGTAGACCAGCCCCTCGTAGGCGAGCTCGCGCAGCGCGCGCCGCACCGAAATCGCGCTCACCTTGAATTCCTCAACCAACTCGTTGAGCGAGGGGAGCTTGGCGTTCGGCAGATAGACGCCCGTCAGGATGCGCTCCCGCAGCTTCGTCGCAACGTCGCGGTACAGAAACGGCTTGACGCCCGTCCGGCGGTCGTCGTCTCGCTCTCGGGTCGACATCGTCGAGATTCCGCCTCGTGTTGACAGTTCGTTCCAACTTTGTATACAAAGATTGCGGGCGCCGGAACAGCACGTCCGGCGCCGACAGTGTCGGCGCGAAGGCAATCTAGCCTCCCGAGGGGGCCGGAATCGAGATGACCGCATCTGCGCATCCGGCCGCCGACGAGCACCGGTGACATTCGGCCGACGCGCACAGGTGGGATCAAGGAGCGGACGTGACCAAGGCTGCCATTGAAGCTGCAATCGATCAGGGCATTCACCGGTTTCTTGCCGACGGGGTGCACTACCGCGATTTGATGGACATTCGGGTCGCGGCGCCGGATTGGAAGGCGTGGCCTGAGACATGGTCGAAATGGGCCGAGGAGGCGGAAAAGCGCGGCGAGGCGGCGCTTGCGGCCAATGCCAAGCTCACGGCCGCCACGGAATTCGCTCGCGCGTCGCTCTACTACCATTACGGACAGTATATGCTGTTCGACGATCTCGCGCTGAAGAAGCGCATCCACGACAAGAAGCGGGACTCGTTCAAGCGGGCCGCGCCGCTCTTCGAGGTCCCCATGGAGCGGGTCGAGATTCCCTTCGACGGCATCCGGATGGCCGCCTATTTCCGCGTGCCGGCCGGCGTCAAGAAGCCGCCCTGCGTCATCCTGCTCGGCGGCCTCGACACGACCAAGGAGGACTACCTCACGGTTGCCGATCTTTGCCTGAAGCGCGGCCTGGCGACGCTCGCGTTCGATGGCCCGGGCCAGGGCGAGACCCTTTTCGAGATGCGCTGGCGCACCGACTTCGAGCGCGCGGTCGTCGCCGCCATCGACTACCTCGAGACGCGGCCGGAGATCGACCGCGACCGCATCGGAATCATCGGCCGCAGCATGGGCGGCTGCTACGCGCCGAAGACGGCGGCCATTGACAAGCGCATCAAGGCGCTGGTTGCCTGGGGCGCGATGTACCATCTGCGGAACCTGGCCGAAGTGCCCAAGCACACGCTCGAGGGCTTCATGTTCGTGAGCAACAGCCGGACGCTCGAGGAAGCAAAGAATTTCTACGCCAGCGTCGACCTCTCCCGCTATGCCCCGAAGATCACGTGCCCGACCCTGGTGGTGCACGGCGGGCTCGATACCATCACCCCGATGGACAACGCCATCAGCCTCGCCAAAGACGTCAAAGGTCCGGTCGAGACGA
>JADGHE010000107.1 GCA_019689555.1 Variibacter sp.
GAATAGACGATGGCGCGCTCACCCTCCCCCCGCTATCTCGGCAAGCCGACGCCCGCCCCCGCCTCGCCGGCCGAGGCCGTGCTCGACCGCGTGGCCAATCCTCATCCGGACACGAACTACGTCGCCCGTTTCACCGCGCCGGAGTTCACGACGCTCTGCCCGATCACCGGCCAGCCCGACTTCGCCCACCTCGTCATCGACTATGTGCCCAACCGCTGGCTCGTCGAGTCGAAATCGCTCAAGCTCTATCTTGCGAGCTTCCGGAATCACGGCGCCTTCCACGAGGACTGCACGGTGGGGATTGGCAAGCGCCTTTACGAGACGCTGAAGCCACGCTGGCTGCGCATCGGGGGCTACTGGTATCCGCGCGGAGGCATGCCGATCGACGTGTTCTGGCAGGCGGGCCGCCTGCCGGCCGGCGTGTGGGTGCCGGACCAGGGAGTTGCGCCCTATCGCGGGCGTGGATGAGCCCTTTCCTCCGCGCGGCCCAGGCTAGTCTAGGGCCGGTGGCGCTCGAAAGCAGCGAGCAGCGCCGCAACCGCGGCGGCGGGGTCGGCGCTCTGCATGATCCCGCCCATCACCGCGAGCCCGGCCGCTCCCGCCGCCAGGAGCTCGGCGGCGTTTTCCGGACCGATGCCGCCGATGGCCAGCACGGGCAGCACTGTTGCCGACGCGATCCGGGCGATGCCCTCGGGGCCGAGGAACGGGCCGTAGCCCGGCTTGCTGGACGTGGGATAAGCGGGGCCGGCGAGGACATAGTCGAGCGCGGCCGGATCGAGCCCGCGCACGTCGTCGACGCCGTGCACGGAAAGCCCCACCAGCGCCCCCGGCCCCAGCAGGGCGCGCGCGGCGGCGGCGTCCGAATGCGCCGACAGATGCACCCCGCCGAGGCCGGCTTCTTTCGCCCAGGCTGGGCTTCCGTGCAGAGTCAGCCGGGCGCCGTGGGCCTGCGCGAGCGGCAGCAGCCGCCGGGCCAACGCGATCTGGTCCTCGGCCGGCAAGTCCTTCTCGCGCACGCTCGCCCAGCGGCACCCGGCGGCAAAAGCGGCCGCGAGGATCTCGTCCAGCGGCGCCGAGGCCTGCCGGCGATTGGTTACGAGCAGGAGCGGCGGAGAGGGCAGCGGCATCAGGCGGGCTGCGCCAGGGGGCAGGCTCTCAATCGGCGCGGGCGTCAAGTACCGACGAGCCCGAACTGCGGGCTCGAAGGCTCCGCGTGCGCGCGCTTGGGAATGCGCCCCGCAAGGCGCGCGAGCCGCCCGGCCTCGACGCCGGCCCGCATGGCGGCGGCCATCTTCACCGGATCGCGCGCCTTCGACACCGCGGTGTTGAGGAGCACCGCGGCGCAGCCGAGCTCCATAGCGAGCGCGGCATCCGAGGCCGTGCCGATGCCGGCGTCCAGGACCACAGGCACCGGGGAGCGCGCGCAAATCAGCTCGATGAGCTGCGGGTTGCAGATGCCAAGGCCGGAGCCGATCAAGGACCCGAGCGGCATGACGGCGGCCGCGCCCACATCGGCGAGCTTGCGGCAGGTGACCGGATCTTCGTTGCAGTAGGGCAGCACGACGAAGCCCTTCCTCACCAGCTCCTCGGTTGCGCGCACGAGTTCCTCGACGTCGGGATAGAGCAGCTCGCGATCGCCGATCACTTCGAGCTTGATCCAGTTGGTGCCCAGCGCCTCGCGCGCGAGCTCGGCGGTCAGGATCGCGTCCTTGGCGGTCTGGCAGCCTGCGGTGTTGGGAAGGAAATGCGCGCGCTTGCCGATCAGGTCGACGAGGCTTTCCTCCTCGCCGTCGAGGCTGATGCGGCGGATCGAGGCGGTCACCATCTCCGCCCCGCTCGCCGCGAGCGCATCGAGCATCACCTGCCGGTTGGGATAGCCCGCGGTGCCGAGGAACAATCGAGATTTGAATTCGCGGCCGGCGATGATGAGCGTGTCGGACGTGCTGGCAGTCATGAAGGTCGCATCCTCCCTTCCGTCACCCGGATTGGCGCGCAGCGCCGCGAAGGGCGACGGGGCCGTTCATCGCGACGCGCCGGCCGGCGCGCCACGAGACAAGAGCCGGGAAGCAGCGCGAACGTCATCACCCGCCCTGCTTCGCCTGTACGATTTCCACCGTGTCGCCGGCCGCAAGCCGGGTGTGCGGCCAGGCCGCGCGCGGCACGACGGCGCCGTTGACGGCGACGGCGATGCCCCGCCCCTCGGGGTCGATGCCGCGCTCCTGAAGCAGCGCGGCGAGCGTGCCGGGGCGGAGCGGCTCGCGCTGTCCGTTCACCAGGATCGTCGCAGTCGCGTCGGTCATGCCAACTCCACTCCCACCTTTTCCGCGGCCACGGCGGCCGGGGCGCGGGCAAAGCGCTCCATGCCGAAAGGCCTGATCGCCGCGTCGACCGTCCC
>JADGHE010000063.1 GCA_019689555.1 Variibacter sp.
GCTCGCCCGCCTGTTGCTCGCCCGCCTGTTGCGCGCTCGCCTCCTGGCGCGGGTTTGCCGGCGGTTCGCGGCGCTGCGGCGGTTGCGTCTCGCGCGTCGCGCGGCGGCGGCGGTCGGCCTCGCGCGGATCGGACCCGACGGAGGCGAGATAGGACGCAAGCGAGGCGGCGGTCGCGGCGCTCGACGTGTAATGCTGACGCAGGAAATCGACGAGCCCGGCCCCGCCGCCGGCGGCCAGCCCGCGCGCCGAGCGATGGCACGCGCTGCAGTTGGACGCGAACAGCTGTTGCGGCGTCTTGCCGGCATCGAGGTCCTGGGCGTTCGCCGGAAGATTCACCAGCACGACTCCCACCAGCCCGACCAACAGCCGTGCGCGCACGCTATCGCCTCCTCTGCGCAGTCATTAATGCGGGCGCCGCCCCTGCGGCACCGTCCGCGGCGCCGTCGCCGCGCGGCGACGTTTAGCGCATCCGCGCGCGCTTGTGACCTCCTTTTCTGCGCGCGCGGGGATGGCGCGCGCGATTGCCGGAGCGGGGGGAGTTTGTTTTAATTGCGCGGGCGCCAGGCGCGAGACGGACACATGCGTCCGCCGCGTCGACACCTCCGGGGCATCTTTTCGTCGTGCGGAACGTTACGTCGTGGGAGACGGTGTGGAGGCGGCCGATGGACCGGTTGCTTCGTATGGCCCTGCAGACCGCCGTGCGCCGGGGAACGCTGCATGTGACCACGGCGCGCGGCGCGAGATTCACCGTGGGCGACGGCGCGAACCCGACGGTCGCCGTGCGCTTCACGACCCCGGCGGCCGAGCGCGCCATTCTCCTCGATCCAGAACTCAAGCTCGGCGAGACCTACATGGACGGCACCTTCGTCGTCGAACAGGGCTCGATCGCCGACCTGCTCGCCCTCGTTCTGTCGCAGGAGGGTGCCCAAAAGCCGCCGCGCTGGGCCCGGCCGCAGTGGATGCTGCGCTACCTCCGGCGCCGCCTGCAGCAGTTCAATCCGCGCGGGCGCGCCGAGCGCAACGTCGCGCACCACTACGATCTCGACGGCCGGCTCTACGCCCTCTTCCTCGACGCCGACCGGCAGTACAGCTGCGCCTATTTCGAGTTCCCCGGCCAGACGCTCGACGACGCCCAGCTCGCCAAGAAGCGCCATCTCGCCGCCAAGCTGCGCATCGAGCGCGGCCATCGCGTGCTCGACATCGGCTCCGGTTGGGGCGGCCTTGCCCTCTATCTCGCGGAGACCTGCGGCGCCCAAGTCACCGGCATCACGCTGTCGAAGGAGCAGCTCGCGGCCGCGCGCGCCCGGGCGGAAGAGAGAGGCCTGAGCGAGGCGGTCGAGTTCGCGTTGCGCGACTACCGCGAGGTCACCGGCACGTTCGACCGCATCGTCTCCGTCGGCATGTTCGAGCATGTGGGCGTCGGCCACTACGACGCCTTTTTCCGCGCCTGCGCGCAGCGGCTCAAGGACGACGGCATCGCGGTGCTCCATTCGATCGGCCGCTCCGAGGGGCCGGGCGTCACCAATCCCTGGATCGCCAAATACATCTTCCCCGGCGGCTACATTCCGGCGCTCTCCGAGGTGCTGCCGGCGATCGAGCGCGCGGGCCTGCTCGTCACCGACATCGAGATCCTGCGCCTGCACTATGCCGAGACCTTGAAGGCTTGGCGCGAGCGCTTCCTCGCCCATCGCGAGGAGGTCGAGCGGCTCTACGACGCCCGCTTCGTGCGCATGTGGGAGTTCTATCTCGCGGCCTCGGAAATGGCGTTCCGGCACCAGAACATGATGGTGTTCCAGATCCAGATGACGAAGCGCCAGGGCGTGGTGCCGATGACCCGCGACTACATCGCGCGGGAGGAGGCGCGGCTGCGCGCGCTTGAAGGCGGAAGCCGGCCGCCGCTGCGACTCGCGGGCGAATAGGTCAAGCCAAAAAACGAGTCCGGCCTGCGATTCGGCCGCACCATGTGGATTGCGGGGCAACGCCTGCGGCCGGCAAGGAAGGCTTAACCCTCACCGGCCCGCCCGTGCTATCGCGAGCGGCGCAGGCCGGAGCACGACGCGCCGACGCGCGGCGTTCCGGAGCCCTGCGGTCCCAAATCCGTCCGGACGAGGCGATCCCACTTTTCCGGAACACGTCTTAACGTAGCGGCATGGCTCTCGCTGATTCGATCCTGCGCAAGCCGACCTCCGAGGCCGACCCCTTCTATCGCACCGCGCCGCACAACATCGAGGCGGAGCAGGCGCTTTTGGGCGCGATTCTGGTCAACAACGAGGCCTTCTACCGGGTTTCGGACTTTCTCAAGCCGCACCATTTCATCGAAGGCATCCACCAGCAGATTTTCGAGATCGTCGGCAGCCTCATCCGCGCCGGCAAGGTGGCGACGCCGATCACGGTCAAGACGCATCTGCCCGCGGACCTGAAGATCGGCGAGCTGACCATCGCGCAATACCTCGCGCGGCTCGCGGCGGAGGCGACCACCATTCTCAACGCCCAGGACTACGGGCGCACGATCTACGACCTCGCCGTCCGGCGCGACCTGATCCGCATCGGCGAGGACATCGTCAACGTCGCCTACGACGCGCCGGTCGATTTCTCGCCGCAGGATCAGATCGAGGACGCCGAACGGCGGCTCTACGAGCTCGCCGAGGTCGGCCGCTACGACGGCGGCTTCCTGCGCTTCACCGACGCGATGAAGGTGGCGGTCGACATGGCCGCGCAGGCCTATCAGCGCGACGGCAAGCTCTCCGGCCTCGCGACGGGGCTGTCCGATCTCGACCGCATGATGGGCGGGCTGCAGCCTTCGGACCTCATCATCCTCGCCGGGCGCCCGGGCATGGGCAAGACCGCGCTCGCCACCAACATCGCCTACAACGTGGCGCGCGCCTGGCAGGGCGAGGTCCGCCCCGACGGGCGCATCGAGACCGTGAACGGCGGCATCGTCGGCTTCTTCTCGCTCGAAATGTCCGCCGAGCAGCTCGCGACCCGCATCATCTCCGAACAGACGGAGATCCCCTCCTACCGCATCCGCCGCGGCGAGATCGACGCCAACGACTTCGACCGCATCGTCACCGCGACCCGCGAGATGGAGTCGCTGCCGCTTTATATCGACGAGACCGGCGGCCTTTCGATCGCGCAGCTTGCGGCGCGCGCGCGCCGGCTCAAGCGCCAGCGCGGCCTCGACCTCCTCGTCGTCGACTATCTGCAGCTCCTTGGCGGCTCGAGCCGCCGCGCGCAGGAAGGCCGCGTCCAGGAGGTGACCGAGATCACCACCGGTCTCAAGGCGCTCGCGAAGGAGCTCAACGTGCCGATCCTCGCGCTGTCGCAGCTCTCCCGCCAGGTGGAGGCGCGGGACGACAAGCGCCCGCAGCTCTCGGACCTGCGCGAGTCGGGCTCGATCGAGCAGGACGCGGACGTGGTCCTCTTCGTCTTCCGCGAGGAGTACTACCTCAAGAACCGCGAGCCGCGCGCCGGCACGGAGGAGCATTTCAAGTGGCAGGCGGAGATGGAGGCGGTGCACGGCAAGGCCGAGGTCATCATCGGCAAGCAGCGCCACGGCCCGACGGGCACCGTGCAGCTCCAGTTCAAGGCCGACGTGACGCGTTTCTCCAACCTGGCGCAGGAGGACCGGCTGCCGGATCGATACTGAGCGCACCAGCGCCCGGCCCGCCCGCGCCGGTCGGCGCGCCAGGGGGCCTTTGTACGCCGTCACCCTTTCGCGGCCGTCGCGGATATCCCCTTGTGCGCCGTCACCGTGAGGCGCGAGCGCGGTCTTGTGGCCGCGCGCGCCTCGAAGGGCGACGGCGCCGCGCCTCCAACGCCTCCTGGGACGACTTTTCAAGGTTCCTGCCCGTCATCCTTCGAGGCTCGCTTCGCTCGCACCTCAGGATGACGGGGATGTCAGGATGACGGGGATGTTTCGGCATGACAGGGAAGTTTCAGGCCGCCGCAGGCCCCCGAAAGTTGACGTTCTCCCCTCGCTCGCACCTCAGGATGACGAAAGAGTTTTTCCGCGTCGTCATCCAGCCGTCATCCTGAAGTGGCCGCGCCCCCCGCGAAGTTTGCCCGTGCGTCAAAGGATATGGAACCGAAGCGCGGGCGGGCGATTTCATTCGCCGCGTTTGCCCTCTATTGTCGCTCCCTCGTGCGGAATTATGCCGCGTTGGATCCCAGGCACGTCGATGCCTCCTGTGCGCAACCGTCCGGTCACGGTCTCCGGCCCGCCCGTGCATGAAGCCGGCGGCGTGCTGACGATCGATCTTGCGGCGCTCGTCGCCAACTGGCGCGAGCTGAAGCGGCTCGCGAAGCCCGCCGAATGCGCAGCCGTGGTGAAGGCGGACGGCTATGGCCTCGGCCTCGAGCCCGTCGCGCGCGCCCTCGCGCAGGCCGGCTGCCGCACCTTCTTCGTGGCCCATCTCTCCGAGGGGCGCCGGCTGCGCGCGCGGGACCCCGCGAGCGCGATCTACGTGCTCAACGGCCTCCTGCCCGGCACGGCGCCGATCTATGCCGAGTGCAACCTGCGCCCGGTTCTCGGCAGCATCCCCGAGCTCAATGAATGGATCGCCTTCCGCGAATCCTCAGGCTGGCGGGGCGGCGCGGCGCTGCACGTCGACACCGGCATGAACCGGCTCGGCCTCACCTTGCGCGAGGCCGCCGCCCTCGCCGAGCGGCGCCCCGAGGCGCGCGCCGGCATCGACCTTGTGATGAGCCACTTCGCGGTTTCGGAAGACCCCACGCACCCGCTCAATGCCCGCCAGATGGGCCTCTTCCGCGAGCTGCGCGAGCTTTTTCCGAACGTGCGCGGCTCGCTCGCCAACTCCTCGGGGATCTTTCTCGGGCCGGACGCGCGGCACGACCTCGTGCGCCCCGGCGTCGCCCTCTACGGCGCCAATCCGACGCCCGGCCACACCAACCCCATGCGCCCCGTGGTGCGGCTCGACGCGCGCATCGTGCAGGTGCGCACCGTGCCGGAAGGCGAGACGGTGGGCTACGGCGCGGCCTGGACGGCGCAGCGGCCGACGCGCATCGCCGTCGTCTCGGTCGGCTATGCGGACGGGTTTTTGCGCAGCGCCGGCGCGACCGACAAGCGCCGCGAGGGCGCCGACGCGACCGTGAAGGGCAAGCGCTGCCTCATCGCCGGCCGCATTTCGATGGACCTCTTGGCGATCGACGTGACCGACGTTCCCGGCGAGCCACCGCGGCGCGGGGACATGGTGGCGCTGCTCGACAAGGACATCGGCGTCGACCAGCTCGCGGACCGCGCCGGCACCATCGCCTACGAAATCCTCACGAGCCTGGGGCGGCGCTACGCCAGGGTCTATCGGGAGGAGTGAGGGCGTTCGGGAGAAACGACGAGGGTCGGAACGGTCGCGGGAAACTTGCCTTGACCTGACCCGAAATCGCCTTTCCCCGCTTGCGGGGAGAGGCCGGACCCGCAACGCGGTCCGGGTGAGGGGGACTTCCCGCATGCGCGGACCCGACAGAAGGACAATGCGCGCCCGCAGCCTTCGGCGCGCGGCGACGCAGGCCGAACTGAAGCGCTGGAACCACCTTCGATCCCGCGCTCTCGGCGGCTGCAAGTTGGTGCGCCAGGATCCCATCGGCCCGTTCATCGTCGATTTTGTCTGCCGCGAGCGCCGGCTCGTCGTCGAAGTCGACGGCGGTCAGCACGCGACGGCCCGCCGCGACCCCGCCCGCGACCAATGGCTCGCCGATCCTGGGTATCGCGTGCTCCGGTTCCGGAACAACGATGTCCTTGGCAATCTCGGAGGTGTTTTGGAGACCATCGCCAGGGCTTTGGAGGAGGAGAGGCCCCCTCACCCGCCTTGCTTGCGCGCCGCGCTCGCAAGGCGACCTCTCCCCGCACGCGGGGCGAGGTAAGCATGCCGCATGCCGCCGACGTACTCCCCTCTCGCCGCATTACGGGAAGACGTTCTCGCGCTCTCCCCGCTTTGCGGAGAGAGGGTCGGGGTGAGGGCTCGTGACGTGGCACAAAATGTCGGGGCAAGGGCGAGCGCCGAACATGACCATGCCCCATTGACATCCCCTCCCCGCTCGCCTCGATAGGGCGATGGCCCGCGCGAACCTAAGCTATGTCTGCCAGAACTGCGGGGCGGCCTATGGCCGCTGGCAGGGCCGGTGCGACGCCTGCGGCGAGTGGAACACCGTCGCCGAGGAAAGCGCCGCCCTCGAGCGCGCGATGCCCGGCCGAAAATCCCGCAAGGGCCGCGTTTTCCAGCTCGAATCGCTCTCCGGCGCCTCCTCCGAGGCGCCGCGGCTCGCCTCCGGCATGGCCGAGCTCGACCGCGTGACGGGCGGCGGCTTCGTGCGCGGCTCGGTGCTGCTCGTGGGCGGCGACCCCGGTATCGGCAAGTCGACGCTGCTGATCCAGGCGGCGGCCGCGCTCGCGCGCGCGGGCCACCGCGCGGTCTATGTCTCGGGCGAGGAGGCGGTGGCGCAGGTGCGCCTGCGCGCCGAGCGGCTGGGGCTCGCCGCGGCCCCCGTGGAGCTCGCCGCCGAAACCGCGGTCGAGGACATCGTGGCCACCCTCTCGGAGGGGGCGACCCCGCGCCTCGTCGTCATCGATTCGATCCAGACGATGTGGACCGACCTCGTCGAATCCGCCCCCGGCACGGTGACGCAGGTGCGCGGCGCCGCGCAGGCGCTGATCCGCTTCGCCAAGCGCTCCGGCGCGGCCGTGATCCTGGTCGGCCATGTCACCAAGGACGGGCAGATCGCCGGCCCCCGCGTGGTCGAGCACATGGTCGACGCCGTCCTCTCCTTCGAGGGCGAAGGCTCGCATCAGTTCCGCATCCTGCGCGCGCTCAAGAACCGATTCGGCCCGACCGACGAGATCGGCGTCTTCGAGATGACCGGCGCGGGCCTGCGCGAGGTGCCGAACCCCTCCGAGCTCTTCCTCTCCGAGCGCGATTTCGGCGCTCCGGGCACGGCGGTCTTCGCCGGCATGGAGGGCACCCGGCCGCTGCTCGTCGAAATCCAGGCGCTGGTGGCGCCGAGCCCGCTCGGCACGCCGCGCCGCGCCGTGGTGGGCTGGGATCCGAACCGGCTGTCGATGGTGCTCGCGGTCCTGGAGGCGCGCTGCGGCGTGAAGCTCGGCGGCTACGACATCTATCTCAACGTCGCGGGCGGCCTGCGCATTGCGGAGCCCGCCGCCGACCTCGCCGCCGCCGCGGCGCTCATCTCCTCGCTGTCCGGCGCGCCCTTGCCGGCCGAGGCGGTGTATTTCGGGGAGGTGTCGCTGTCGGGCGCGGTGCGCCCGGTCGCCGCCGCGGCCGCGCGGCTGAAGGAGGCCGCGAAGCTCGGCTTCACGGCGGCGTTTGCGCCCGAATCGGGGCGCGACGAGCCGCCGGATCCCGCTTTGCGGGTCACCCCCGTCGCCGCGCTCGCCGACCTCGTCGCCGCGATCGCGGCGCGGGCCGCGCCAAATGCGCGCCGCGACTTGAGGATCGCCCGACAAGACGGATGACGGCGGTCGCGGCGATCGGGTATAGAGGGACAGCCATGAGCCTGGCGCAGGGCTCGAACGAGGCGGCCCGTGTGCATGGCTTAGCGCCGCCCATCCACCGCACGGTCACGGTATGCCGCTGACGCTCCTCGACATTATTCTGCTCGTCGTGATGCTGATTTCCGCGATCCTGGCCATGGTGCGCGGATTCATGCGCGAGGTTCTGTCCATCGCCTCCTGGGCGGCGGCGGCGCTGGCCACGGTCTACGCCTATCCCCGGCTGCTGCCGGTCGCGAAACAATACGTCAACCACGATCTCGTCGCCGCCGGGCTCGTGATTGCCGGCGTCTTTCTCGGAACGCTGCTGGTGGTCTCCGTCATCACCATCAAGATTTCCGACATGATTCTCGACAGCCGGATCGGCGCGCTCGACCGCACGCTCGGCTTTCTGTTCGGGCTTGCGCGCGGGCTCGTGATCGTGGTCGTCGCCTTTCTCTTCTTCGTCTGGCTCGTGCCCGAGCGCAGCCAGCCGGACTGGGTCCGCAACGCCAAGTCCCGCGTCGTGTTGCAGAGTACCGGCCAGGCGCTTATGTCCATGCTGCCGGACGATCCCGAGGGCTATCTGCGCCGCCTGCGGCGGCCCCGCGAGGAGCAGGAGCCCGATTCCGCCCCGGCGACACCGGCGGATCCTCGCCCGCAGCGCTCGGAGGCCGCGCCTCCCGCGCGGGGGCAGGACGAGCAGCCGGGTTACGACCGCGCCGACCGGGTCGGCATGCAACGCCTGCTGGAAGCGGCTACGTCGAAAACCCGCTGATGACCATGCCCCGGGAAGGCTTGATCGGAGAACCCATGCCTATCGCCTGCGACGACGGCCTTTCCGATTTCGACAGCGATGTGCTGCGCGAGAAGTGCGGCGTCTTCGGCATCTATGGCCACCCCGACGCCGCCGCCATCACGGCGCTCGGCCTCCACGCCCTGCAGCACCGCGGGCAGGAGGCGGCCGGCATCGTCACCTTCGACGGCAAACGGTTCCACTCCGAGCGCCGCCTCGGCCTCGTGGGCGACACCTTCTCCCGCCGCGAGGTGATCGAGCGGCTGCCCGGCCATTCGGCGGTTGGCCACAACCGCTACTCGACGACGGGCGAGACTGTGCTGCGTAACGTGCAGCCGCTGTTCGCCGAGCTCAATGCGGGCGGCTTCGCGGTCGCCCACAACGGCAACCTCACCAATGCGCTCACGCTGCGCCGGCAGCTCGTGCGCGAAGGCGCCATGATGCAGTCGACCACCGACACCGAGGTGATTCTTCACCTCGTCGCGCGGTCGCGCCGCAACCGGTTCATCGAGCGCTTCATCGAGGCGCTGCGGACGATCGAGGGCGCTTACGCGCTCGTCGGCCTCACCAACAAGAAGCTCGTGGGCGCGCGCGATCCGCTCGGCATCCGCCCGCTCGTGCTCGGCGAGCTCGACGGCTGCCCGATCCTCACCTCGGAGACCTGCGCGCTCGACATCATCGGCGCGAAATATGTGCGCGACATCGAGAACGGCGAGGTCGTCGTCTTCGACGAGGAGGGAGCCCACTCGCACAAGCCGTTTCCGCCGATGCCGGCGCGCCCGTGCATCTTCGAGTACATCTACTTCTCGCGCCCGGATTCGATCGTCGGCGGCCGCCATGTCTACGAGGTGCGCAAGAGGATGGGCAGCGAGCTCGCCCGCGAGGCGCCGGCCGCGGCCGACGTGGTGGTTCCCGTGCCCGATTCCGGCGTGCCGGCGGCGATCGGTTATGCGCAGGCGTCCGGCCTCCCCTACGAGCTCGGCATCATCCGCAACCACTATGTGGGCCGCACCTTCATCGAGCCGACCCAGCAGATCCGCCAGCTCGGCGTCCGCCTCAAGCACAGCGCGAACCGCGCCGTGGTCGCCGGCAAGCGCATCGTGCTGATCGACGACTCCATCGTGCGCGGCACGACGTCGGTGAAGATCGTGCAGATGATGCGCGAGGCCGGCGCGACGGAGGTGCATTTCCGCATCGCCTCCCCGCCCATCACCCACCCGGACTATTACGGCATCGACACGCCCGAGCGCGACAAGCTGCTCGCCGCGACCCACGACATCGAAGGGATGCGCAAGTTCATCGGCGCCGATTCGCTCGCCTTCCTTTCGGTCGACGGCATCTATCGCGCGATGGGCGAGAAGGGCCGCGACCCCGTGCACCCGCAGTTCACCGACCACTGCTTCACCGGCGACTACCCGACGCCGCTCACCGACCTCGCCGTGCAGGAAGCCGTCCCGCGCCAGCTCTCGCTGCTGGCCGAGGCGAGCTGACATCGACAAACGCGATTAGAGACGTTATTTTTGCTGCGTTTTCGGACTGATCGGTCGGAACACGGCTCGGGCATGCAATGGCAAATGCAACGCGACATGTGATTCCCAATCCCAAGGGCGGCTGGAGCGTTCGCCAATCAGGCGCCGCGCGCGCCACGCGGACATTTGCGACCCAAGATGCTGCCTTGAGATTTGCGAAGCGCGTCGCGCGGCAGGAACATGCCGATCTCTACATCCATCGCCGCGATGGTACGATTCGCGAAGTGGAGAGTTACGGCGCGGACCCGTTTCCGCGGAAGCGCGCCCACTAATGGCCAGGCATGGCCTATTCCAAGAACGTCTTCGTCAATTGTCCATTTGACGATGACTACCTTCCTCTACTCCGCCCATTGCTGTTTACGATCGTATTCTTAGGGTTCACGCCAAGGATTGCCTTGGAGCAACTCGATTCGGCGGAGCCGAGAATTCAGAAAATCATTTCTCTTATCGTCGATTCAAAATACGGCATTCACGACCTTTCACGAATCCAAGCACAGCAGGCCGGCGAGTTCTACCGACTCAATATGCCCTTCGAGCTGGGTATCGATATCGGATGCCGGCTTTTCAAGGATGGAAAATGGGCACAGAAGAGATGCCTGATTCTTGAGGCGCAGAAATTTCGGTATCAGGCAGCACTCTCCGATTTGTCCAACTCAGACATCGCAGTGCACGGCAACGAACCTGTCAAAATCGTCACCGAGGTACGCAACTGGCTGGTTAGCCAAACTCGCCAACGCGCCCTCAAGGCCCAGGGAATTGTGGGGGCGCTTTAATGATTTCATGGCGGACACTTACAAGGCCTTGAAGGCTCGCGGATTTTCGGATCGCGAAATCGAGTGCCTTCCCGTCCCCGACTTGCTCGACGGCATGCAGGATTGGATGAAGCGGAATAGAGAACTGACACGATCACGACCTTGAGGCCACCCGGACGAACAAAGATGACGCGCCCCCTCTCCGACCGCATCGCGCTCGTCACCGGCGCCTCGCGCGGCATCGGCGCGGCCGCCGCGCGCGCGCTCGCCCGCGCCGGCGCGCACATCGTCGCGGTGGCCCGCACCGTCGGCGGGCTCGAAGAGCTGGACGACGCGATCCGCGCCGAGGGCGGCACCGCGACGCTGGTGCCGCTCGACCTCAAGGACTACGAGGGGATCGACCGGCTCGGCGCCGCGCTCTATGAGCGCTACGGCCGGCTCGACGTGCTCATCGGCAATGCCGGCGTGCTGGGCGTGACCTCGCCGCTCGCCCATGTGGAGCCGAAGGTTTTCGAGGATGCGATCGCGGTCAACGTGACCGCCAACTGGCGGCTCATCCGCGCCATGGACCCGCTGTTGCGCGCCGCGCCCGCGGGGCGCGCGGTGTTCGTGACCTCGGGCGCGGCCTTCCGCATTCGCGCCTATTGGGGCCCCTACGCCGTCAGCAAAGCGGCGCTCGACGCGCTCGCCCGCACCTATGCGGCGGAAACGGAGCGCACCCCGGTGCGCGTCAACCTCTTCAACCCCGGCCCGACACGCACGCGCATGCGCGCGACCGCGATGCCGGGCGAGGACCCGATGACGCTGCCGACGCCCGACGAGGTGGCGGCCGCCATCGTGCCGCTCTGCCTGCCCGACTTCACCGAGACTGGCCGCCTCTACGACTATCCCTCGCGCCGGCTGCTCGGCTACCAATTGCCGGCCTGAGCGCGGCGTGCAGGCGCCGGCCCGTGGCTGGTATCTGTTCCTGGAACCCCCCGCCTGACGCGATGTCGCAAGAGCAGACTGGGCAGGACGGCCGGTTCATGAACGTCGCGCTCGCGCTCGGCCGGCGCGGGCTCGGCCGCGCTTGGCCCAATCCGGCGGTCGGCGCGCTCGTCGTCCGCGACGAGCCTCGAGGCCCTGTGATCGTCGGACGCGGCTGGACCCAGCCCGGCGGACGTCCGCATGCCGAGACCGAGGCGCTGCGCCGCGCCGGCGCGGCGGCGCGGGGGGCGACGCTCTACGTCACGCTCGAGCCCTGCTGCCATTACGGGCGCACGCCGCCCTGCACCGACGCGATCGTCGCGGCGGGCATCCGCCGCGTCGTCTCGGCCATCGACGACCCGAACCCGCAGATGGCGGGCGAAGGCCATGCCCGGCTGCGGGCCGCCGGAATCGAGGTCGCCGTCGGCGAGGGCGCGGCCGCGGCCCGCCGCGACCACGCGGGCCACATCCGCCGCATGCGCGACGGCCGCCCCCACGTTACGCTCAAGCTCGCCGTGTCGTCCGACGGCAAGGCGGGCCTCGCCGGGCGGCGACCCGCCGCCATCACGGGCGAGGCGGCGCGCGCCCGGGTGCATCTGATGCGGGCGATGCACGACGCCGTTCTCACCGGCGTCGGCACGGTGATCGCCGACGATCCCCTGCTCACCTGCCGCCTGCCCGGCATGGAGGATCGCTCGCCGGTCCGCGTCGTGCTCGACACGCACCTGCGCACGCCGCCGGAGAGCCGGCTCGCGGCGACCGCGCAGACAGTGCCGGCCTGGATCGTCGCCGGACCCGACGCCTCACCCGAGCGCGAAGAGGCCCTGCGCCGGCGCGGCGTCGAGGTGCTGCGCGCTCCGCTCGCCGAGGATGCCATCGACCTCGCGGCGGCGCTGAGGCTCCTCGCCGGACGCGGGATCACGCGGGTCATGCTGGAGGCAGGTCCGATCCTCGCGGCCGCATTCCTCGCCGCCGACCTCGTGGACGAAGCCGTTCTGTTCCAGTCCCCGGAGGCGATCGGGCCCGACGGCCTTCCCGCGCTCGAGGGCGCGCCGCTTTCGGCGCTCACGCAATCGCCGCGCTTGGCGTGCCGTGCGACCGAGCGCATCGGCGCTGATACGATGAAAATATTCGAACGGGCGGAGTAGCATGTTCACCGGCATCGTCACCGACATCGGCGAGGTCGTCGCCGTCGAGGATCGCGCGGAAGGGCTGCGGCGGCTCACCATCGCCTGCGGCTACGATCT
The DNA here is from genome assembly GCA_019689555.1 of Variibacter sp. Lineage (GTDB taxonomy): Bacteria > Pseudomonadota > Alphaproteobacteria > Rhizobiales > Xanthobacteraceae > JADGHE01. Next base: position 12,790 of record JADGHE010000063.1, read on the forward strand.
CGATTCCATCGCGATCGGCGCCTCGATCGCCTGCTCCGGCCCGTGCCTTACGGTGGTCGCCAAGGAGATGCGCGGCAACCGCGCCTGCTTCGCGGTGGACGCGGCGGCCGAGACCCTCGCGCTCACGACGGCCGGGCGCTGGCGCGTCGGCACCCGCCTCAATCTCGAACGGGCGCTCAAGATCGGGGACGAGCTCGGCGGCCACCTCGTCACCGGGCACGTCGACGGACTGGCGACGCTCGCCGCCCGCGAAGACTTGACCGACATGGCGCGCCTCACCTTCACGGCCCCTGCCCCGCTCGCACGCTTCATCGCGCCCAAGGGGTCGGTGGCGCTCGACGGCGTGTCGCTCACCGTCAACACGGTCGAGGCGAACGCATTCTCGGTCCTCATCATCCCCCATACGCTCGCCGTGACGACGCTCGGCGCGGCGCAGGTGGGCGAGGCCATGAACCTCGAAGTGGACCTGATGGCGCGCTATGTCGCGCGCCTTCTGGAGGCGCGATGACGGCGGCGCGCTTGCTTGAGGCGCCGCGGGCTTGCTACTGACGCCCGCGCTGTTTGAAAGGACGAACGGATGGCGGAACCGCGGCGAGGCGCTAGCGTGACCGGCGACGCAAGGGGCGCGCGCGTGCTCGTCGTCGAGGCGCGCTATTATGAGGAGATCGGCGAGGCCCTGTGGCTCGGCGCCAAGCGGGCGCTCGAGGCGGCCGGGGCGACGATCGAGCGCGTCGCCGTGCCGGGCGCTCTCGAAATTCCGCAGGCGATCGCGATCGCCCTGCGCGCCGCCGAAGGCGAAGGCCGCGCCTATGACGGGGCCGTCGCGCTCGGCTGCGTGATCCGCGGCGAGACGAGCCACTACGACATCGTGGCCGGCGAGTCGGCGCGCGGATTGATGGACATCGCCCTCCGCCACGCCTTCCCGATCGGCAACGGCATTCTGACTGTCGACACCGAAGCCCAGGCGATGGCGCGCGCTGCCCTCGATCGCGGCGACAAGGGCGGGGACGCGGCGCGCGCCGCCCTCTCCTTGATCGCGCTCAAACGCAAGTTCTGACCCGGACGAGGACGCAAATGGGCGCATCTGCCGGCAAGCGCAGAGGCGAACGCAAGGCCAATCGCCGCGGCGCCGCACGGCTGGCCGCCGTGCAGGCGCTTTATCAGATGGACGTGGCCGGCACCGGGCTCAACGAGATCTTCGCCGAGTTCGAGAGCCATTGGATGGGCCGCGAGGTGGAGGGGTCGCAGTATCTGCCGGCGGAAGCGGCCTTCTTCCGCGACGTGGTGGGCGGTGTCGTGGCCGAGCAGCGCAGGATCGACCCGCTCATCGACGCCGCGCTCTCCAAGGGCTGGCCGCTGCGGCGCATCGAGGCGCTCCTGCGCGCGGTCCTGCGCGCCGGCGCTTACGAGCTCGCCCGCCGGGGGGACATTCCGGCGCGCGTCGTCATCTCCGAATATGTGGACGTGGCGCACGCCTTTCTCGACGCCGAGGAGACCGGCATGGCGAACGCGGTGCTCGACGATCTTGCCCGCCAGCTCCGCCCCGCCGAGTTCGCCCCGAGCGAAGGCAAGGCCTCATGAGCGCCTCCGGCCATAACGGCGGCTCGGCCGAGGACCGGCTGATCGCGAAGCATTTCGCGCCGATCGCCCGGCATCCGGGCGCGCTCGGGCTCACCGACGACGCGGCCTTCTTCGCGCCGCCCGCCGGCTGCGAGCTGGTGCTCAAGGCGGACGCCGTCATCGGCGGGGTGCATTTCTTTCCCGACGACCCGCCCGATCTCGTCGCGCGCAAGGCGCTGCGCGTCAATCTTTCCGATCTCGCCGCCAAGGGCGCGGACCCGGCGGGCTTCCTTCTCTCCCTCGCGATCCCGCGCGAGATCGACGACCCCTGGCTCGAGGCCTTCGCGCGCGGCCTCGCGGAGGATGCCGCGCACTTCGCCTGCCCGCTGTTCGGCGGCGACACCGACCGCTCGCCCGGCCCCATCATGGTGTCGATCGCCGCCTTCGGAACCGTGCCCGCCGGTCGCATGGTCCGGCGCGGCGGCGCAAGACCCGGCGACGTCGTGATGGTCACCGGCACGATCGGCGACGCCGTGCTCGGCCTCAGGCTGCGGCAGGCCAAGGCGCCGCCGCCGGGCCTCGAGGCGGCGGCGAGCGAGGCCCTGATCGGGCGCTATTTGCTGCCGCAGCCGCGCAACGGGCTCGCCGCCCCGCTGCGCGCCCATGCGCATGCAAGCATGGACATATCGGACGGCCTCGTCGGCGATCTTGCCAAGCTCTGCCGCACTTCCGGCGTTTCGGCCGAGATCGCGGTGGAGCGCATTCCGCTCTCGGAGCCGGCGCAGGCCTTCCTGCGCACAGAGCCCGCGCTGCTGCGCGACATGCTGACGGGCGGCGACGATTACGAAATCGCCTTCACGCTGCCGGAGGAGCGCGTCGCCGCCATGCGGGAGGCCGCGGCGGCCGCCGGCATGGCCGTGACGGCGATCGGCCGCGTGACCGAAGGCTCCGGCCCGCCGCGATTTGTCGGCGCGGACGGGAAGACCCTAGAATTCGAGAAAACGTCGTTCAGTCACTTCTGACCGGCCGGCTGCCGGCCGGAGGGGGCGGAACGCGGGGGGTCCAAGGGGGACTACGCCATGAGCGATCCGAAGG
>JADGHE010000023.1 GCA_019689555.1 Variibacter sp.
GGTTTGCGACCTGATGCGGGCAGGGGTGGGCGACCGCCTGCGGCGGGCGCGGCGCCTGCGACCGCGACACGGGGGCGAGGATTGCGGCGCGGATGAGATCCCGCTGGACCTGCCGGCCGATTTCCGCGCACACCGCCCGCCAGTAGCGGGCCCGGCGCGGATCGCCGTCGCCCTCGGCGTGCCGGGCGCGCTCGCGGGCGCGGAGCAGGGCGGTTTCGCCCTCATCCCGCATCATCCTCAGGGCCGCGCGGCCGACACGGTCGTGGGATGTGCGCCAGCGAAACCAGCTCCACAGGAACCTCATCGTCGTGCCTCCTCCTCGATCGCGCCGGCGGCGAAAGCGCCGCCTGCGTCGCCTCCGGGCAGCCGGAGCGCGCCTGGACGCGATGAGCGTCGCGTGGACGTATCGACCGGGCCTCTACCGATGTTGCCCGCGCATTGACGGCAGTTTCTTTTCCTTGGAAACGCCTTTGCGCTTGTCCCGCGCGGCCGGGCAAAATGATCCGTTCCGCCCGCGGGAAGGTCCACATGAAGCGCACGCGGATCTGCCCTGCAGGCGGCGAAGGGGCGGCGCCCGCCCGCCCAGATCATTGAAGCGCTGGGCGATTCGGCGGCGGGACAGGCGGGGAAGGGGCGGCGCCCCGTCGTTGTCCCCGGAATTTTCCTGTGGAGGCGGATCGCCGGCCAGGCGCGGGCCGCCCCCGAGCGCCGCTCACGAAGCGGGTCGCGTCATGCGGGCGGGGCTTTTCCGCCTCCGCCTTTCGCCGGAACGCGCCCCGAAAGCTGGGACCCCGCATCGGGCGGCAGCCGCGCGAAAAAGAACACGGACATGGCCGAGAGAGCGCCGACGATGAGGAAGGCCGGCGGAAAATCGTCGGCGCCGATCGCGGTCTCCTGCTTCAGCTTCAGCGTGGCCTCGACGATGAAGGCGCCGAGCGCGACGCCCGTCGAGATCGCCACCTGCTGGGCGACCGCCGTGAGCGTGGTGGCCCGGCTCATGCGCTGCGGCTCGACCTCGGCATAGGCGAGGCTGTTGATGCAGGTGAATTCGAGCGACCGGAAGAAGCCGCCGGCGAGCAAAACGGCGGTGATCAGCAGGAACGGAACGCCGGGCTGAAACAAGGCGCAGGCGGCGATGAAGCTCGCGCTGACGACGGCATTCACCGTCAAGAGCGGGCGGAAGCCGAAACGATTGACGAGCCGCGTCGCCACCGCCTTCATGCTGAGCGCGCCGACCGCCGAGGCGAAGGTGACGAGCCCCGATTGGAACGGCGTGAGCCCGAAGCCGAGCTGCATCAGCAGCGGCAGCAGGAAGGGCATGGCGCCGATGCCGATGCGAAAGACGCTGCCGCCGACCACGCTCGCCCAGAACGTCGGCAGGGCCATCAGCGAGAAATCGAGCGCCGGCGCCACGACGCGGCGCGCGTGCAGGACGTAGGCGAGCGCCGCCACGGCGCCGCCCGCGAGCAGCGCCGTCACCGCCGGCCACGGCAGGATGTCGAATCCGGCAACCGACAGCCCGAAGGCCAGTCCCGCGACCGCGATGCCGGCGAGCACGAGGCCGGGCAGGTCGATCGGATCCGGCGCTTCGGCGCGCACGTCTTCGATGTAGCGCGTGACCAGCAGGATTCCGATGACGCCGATCGGAACATTGATGACGAAGATCCACTGCCAGGCCGCATAGGTGGTGATGAAGCCGCCGAGCGGCGGGCCGAGCATCGGCCCCATCAGCGAGGGCACGGTGAGCCAGGCCATGGCGCCGACGAGCGCGCGCTTGTCCACCGTGCGCACCAGAAGCAGCCGGGCGACCGGCGACATCATCGCGCCCCCCATGCCTTCGATGATGCGGCCGGCGACGAACATGGCGAGGGACGAGGCCGCCGCGCAGGTGATCGAGCCCACCATGAAAACGCCGATCGCCACGCGAAAGACGTTGCGGGCGCCGAAGCGGTCGGCCGTCCATCCGCTCGCTGGGATGAACACGGCGAGCGACAGGAGATAGGAGGTGACGGCGAGCTTGAGCGTCAGCGGACTCGTGCCGAGGTCGCGCGCAATCGCCGGCAGCGAGGTCGCGATCACGTTGGAGTCCATGTTCTCCATGAACAGCGCGACCGCGACGATCAACGGGACGAGACGTTCGCGAGCAAGCGGCATCGGCAGCGGGCGGACACAGCGGGAATGGATTTGGCCGGCCGCGGGCCGGCGCAGCCGCATCTTCTCGTCGCTCTGGCGGCCAAAGTCCATCGCCGCGTATGCCGGCGCCCGCGGGCCGCCGGGCTGCCGCCCAAAGCCGAATGGCAGCCGGCGAGCCGCCGTCAGGGCTCGTCATCCGCCGCGAAGGCGAGCCCGCGGACGATCGCGCGGGGACCGAAGCGGCGGCGCAGGCGGTCGACCGCCTGCTCCCGCGCGCCGACGCGGGAGGCCCCGGGCTCGATCAGATCGCCCTTCAGCGCCTCGTCGAGCGGCACGAGATTGGACACGCCGATGCCGAGCAGGCGGAAGCGCGTCCCGTCGGTTTCGCGCTCAAGCAGGGCGCGGCCGGCGGCGAAAATGTCCTCCGCGAGCGCGCTCGGCCGGGAAAGCGATTTCGCCCGCGTGCGCAGCCGGAAATCGGCGGTCTTCAGCTTCAGCGTGACGGTCGAGCCGGCGAGGCGCTTGTCCTTGAGGCGGGTGGAGACCTTCTCGCTCAGCGTCCACAGCCTGCGCTCCAGCGCGCGGAAGGTCGCGATGTCCTGCTCGAAGGTCGTCTCGGCGGAGACGCTCTTGGCCTCGCGCGCGGGGTCGACGCGGCGCAGGTCGATGCCGCGGGAGAGCCGCGCGAGCCGCAGACCTTCCGCGCCGTAGCGGCGGATGAGGCTTGCCTCGTCGGCCCGCTGCAGATCGCCGATGACGGCGAACCCGTCGCGCCGGAGGCGCGCCGCCGCCGCTTTCCCGACGCCCCAGAGGAAGCTCACCGGCTTGGGCGCGAGAAACGCCTGCGCCTCGGCGGCGTCGAGCACAGCGAAGCCGCGCGGTTTGTCCAGATCGGAGGCGATCTTGGCCAGAAACTTGTTCTCCGAAAGCCCGATGGAAACGGTGATGCCGAGCTCCCGTTCGACCCGGCGGGCGAAGCGCGCGAGCGTCTTCGCCGGGCTCATGCCGTGCAGCCGCTCGGTGCCGGAGAGGTCCATGAAGGCCTCGTCGATCGAAACCGGCTCGACGAGCGGCGTCAGTTCGAGCATCAGCGAGCGCACCGCGCGCCCGACCGCGACGTATTTCTCCATGTTCGGGCGAATGACGACGGCCTCGGGGCACAGCTTCAGCGCCTGGAACATCGGCATCGCCGAGCGCACGCCGTAGGTGCGGGCGATATAGCAGGCCGTCGACACGACGCCGCGGCGGCCGCCGCCGACGATGACGGGCCTGTCGGCGAGGGAGGGATCGTCGCGCTTCTCGATCGTGGCGTAGAAGGCGTCGCAGTCGATGTGCGCGATCGCGAGCCTGTCGATCCGGGCGTGATGGATGAGCCGCGGGGAGCCGCAGGCGCGGCAGCGCCCGCCGGGTTCCGGCGCGTGAGCGAGACAGTCGCGGCAGAAGCCGGGCATCGTGCGTCCGCGTGAAATCGCCCTGTCGTGCCCGCCCTTGCGGGGACCGGCCGCTCAGGCGGTGTCGCGCTCCCAGTCGGGCCCACGGAGGATGCGGCAGCCGCGCACGATCTCGCCCGGGTCGAGCCCACTGTCCCGGGCAAAAGCGAGAAGCAGGGCCTCGTCGCCGACGATGTGGTCGAGCACGGCGGCCAGGAAGGCGGGGTCCCGCGCGGCCGTCCTCACGGTCGCGGGCTCGAGCCCCGTGAGCACGAGGAAACGGCCGAGCCGCTCGGCATCGGCGGCGATGAAGCCAAGGGCCTCGACGGCCAGCAGTTCCGCCCTTTGTTGTTGGCCGGTAACGGTCTGTCGGGGCATGCGTTTGCCTTTCCGTAACACATGAACTTTAGGCTCCCGCGCCACAGGCACAAGCGTGATCCTCCCGGCCGGAGCCGCGACCGGCTTTCGGTGGATAGTTCATTCGCAGAGTGCAAGGATGATGCCGTCCGCGCCTTGACAGGGGCGCGGACCGATCGTCATCGCCGGTCGGCGCTGGGGGCGACGAGGGTGCAGGAAAGGTCGCCGGGAGAGGAGCCCGCCATGGGCAAGACCGTCCTGATCGTCGAAGACAATGAGCTCAACATGAAGCTCTTTCAGGACCTCCTGGAGGCCCACGGGTACCGGACCATCGGCACCCGTAACGGCATCGAGACGCTCGAACTCGCCCGCAAGCACCGGCCGGACCTCATTCTCATGGACATCCAGCTGCCCGAGGTCTCGGGGCTGGAAGTCACGAAATGGCTCAAGGACGACCCCGAGCTGAGGGCCATTCCCGTGGTCGCCGTCACGGCCTTCGCCATGAAGGGCGACGAAGAGCGAATCCGGGAAGGGGGCTGCGAAGCCTATCTCTCGAAGCCGATCTCCGTCGGCAAGTTTCTCGAGACGATTCGTCATTTTCTCGGCGGCAACGAGGGAGCCGCTCAATGACCGCCCGCATTCTAGTGGTGGACGACGTACCGGCAAACGTAAAGCTGCTGGAAGCGCGGCTCATGGCCGAATACTTCGAGGTCATTACCGCGATGAGCGGGCCGGAGGCGCTGGCGATCTGCCGCTCCGCGCAGTGCGACCTGGTTCTGCTCGACGTGATGATGCCGGAAATGGACGGCTTCGAGGTCTGCCGGCGCCTCAAGGCCGATCCTGCGACCCACCATATTCCCGTGATCATGGTCACGGCGCTCGACCAGCCCCAAGACCGGGTCAAGGGCCTCGAGGCGGGCGCCGACGATTTCCTCACCAAGCCGGTGTCGGAGATCGCGCTGATTGCGCGCGTGCGTTCGCTCGTGCGGCTGAAGCTCGCCTGCGACGAATTGCGCATGCGCGCCCTGACCTCGAGGGAGATCGGGCTACAGGACCCGCTCGCGCAGGCGACCGCCGAAACGGGCCGCAACGGCCGCATCCTCCTGGTCGACGACCGGCCGTCCTCCTTCGAGCGCATCGCCGCGGCGCTCACGGTCGAGCACGCGGTCGACGTCGAAACCGACCCGCAGGAAGCCATCTTCCACGCGGCTGAGAATCCTTACGACCTGATGATGGTGTCGCTCGGGCTCGAGCGCTTCGACGCGCTGCGGCTGTGCGGCCAGGTGCGCTCGCTGGAGCGCACGCGCCACCTCCCGATCCTTCTCATCGCCGAGCCGGAGGAGGAAGCGCGGCTTCTCCGCGGGCTGGAGATCGGCGTCAACGACTACCTCGTGCGCCCGATCGACAGGAACGAGCTGTTGGCGCGCGTGCGCACCCAGGTGCGCAAGAAGCGCTACAACGACCGGCTGCGCGACAACGTCCAGCTCTCCATCGAAATGGCGGTGACGGACTCGCTCACGGGGCTGCACAATCGCCGCTATATGGAGCTGCATCTCGGCGCTCTGATCGAGCAGGCGCTCGCGCGCGGCAAGCCGCTGTCGGTGCTCGTGCTCGACATCGACTACTTCAAGGCCATCAACGACACCTACGGCCACGACGCCGGCGACGACGTGCTGCGCGAGTTCGGCACGCGCGTGCGCAAGTCGATCCGCGGCATCGACCTCGCCTGCCGCTACGGCGGCGAGGAGTTCGTGATCGTCATGCCGGAGACCGATGTCGGGATCGCCTCGATGGTGGCCGAACGGCTGCGGCGGCGCGTCGCAACGGACCCTTTTCCCATCGGGTCGCGGGGCGAGACGGTGGACGTCACGATCTCGGTCGGGATCGCCGGGCTCGCCGGGCCGGAGGACACCCCGGCCTCCATTCTCAAGCGCGCCGATCAGGCGCTTTATCGGGCGAAACGCGACGGGCGCAACCGCGTGGCCGCGGCGGCCTGAGGGGCGCGGGCGGGCAGGGCGGGCCCCGTCAACCCTAACACTTTACGTTGACGGGAAATCTTCAGCCCTTTTCAAGGGTTTGCCGATTGATTTTGGAACGTCTTCGCCGTAATTTTTAGCGATAGGGGCCGGCAGGCTGGTCAGGCGAGGCGAAAGGGCCGCCGGCCGAGCCGAAGCCCGCAAACCGCTCGATAACCCTACGGAGTGCTCAGGTCCGCCGCATCTCCTGGGTCCGTGGGGTTCGGCCGGCCTGGGAAACAGTGGGAGTGGCCTCCTCAGACACTGTTCCCGGCCGGCCACCTTACCTTTTGCGCAACAGGAGCGGCCCCGGGGGGCCGTACAGAGACTTGAACGGCGCTGTCGCGCCGGGGTTCCATCGCGCGCCGCGTGCCGCGCCGGGCGCAGGCTCCCGGACGCCCTGGGGCCCCAAGGGGGCCGGCCGGCGGGGCGACGGCAGGGGGCTTGGGCGCGGCCCCCGCCGCGCGTCCTACTGCGCCGCGAGCGCCTTGCCGCTCTCGTCCGCCGCCGCGTAGCCCGCGATCCGGCCGAAGACGGCGCCGTTGATGAGGCCGCTGCCGCCCGGATAGTTGAAGTAGAACACCCCGCCGACGATCTCGCCCGCCGCATAGAGCCCCTTGATCGGCACGAGGTCGACGTCCAGCACCTGGGCGTTCTCGTTGATGCGCAGGCCGCCGAAGGTGAAGGTGAGGCCGCAGGTCACCTGATAGCCGTGGAACGGGGGGGTATCGATCGTGTTTGCCCAGTTCGACTTGTTGACCTTGAGGCCCTTCGTGCAGCGCCCGTCCTTGATGTTGGGGTTGAACGGAATGTCCTGCTGGACGGCGGCGTTGAATTCCCTGACGGTGGAGAGGAAGCGCTCGGCGTTCACGCCTTCGAGCTTGTGCGCCAGCTCCTCGATCGTGCCGGCGACGACCTTGGTCACCCGCTTGATGCGGTACTCGTCGCGCAGCAGATGCTCCACCTTGCCGTCGAAGATCTGCCAGGCGAAGTTCTCCGGCTGTTCGAGCACCACGCGGCCGTACTTCGCATAGGTGTAGTTGCGGAAGTCCGCGCCCTCGTCGACGAAGCGCTCGCCGTTGGCGTTGATCATGATGCCGAACGGGTAGGAGTGCTTCTGGAACTGATCGCCGACGCTGAGATCGCCGAATTCCGGCGCGTTGCGGTCCCACTGGACGGCGTGGCCGCCGGACCAGTTGCCGCACGAGCTTGCACCGATCGCGAGCGCCATCAGGTGCCCGTCGCCGGTGTTGAAGCGGGTGCCGCGCACCTTCGCGAGCTCCCAGCCCGGTCCCATATAGCGCGTGCGCATTTCGGTGTTGGCCTGGAAGCCGCCGCAGGCCAGCACCACCGCCTCCGCGCGGATGTCGTAGACCCGTTCGCCCGACTTCACGTGCACGCCGTGCACGCCTTTTTCGTCCGCGAGCAGGCCGGTGACGCGCGCGCTGTAGCGCACCTCCACGCCGCGCTTGCGGCAGATCTCCGTCAGCGCATCGACGAGGCCGGGTCCGCCGCCCACCGCCTCCACCGTCAGGCCGCCCCAGAACTTGAACTTACCGTCGACCTTGAAGGCCTGGCGGCCATAGATGGGCGCGAAGCGGACGCCCTTGTCGCGCATCCACTTCACGGTCTCGAACGAGCGTCGCACCAGAATCTCGCACAGCGTCGGATCGGTGCGATACTGGGTGACGCGGAACATGTCGTCGAAGAACTGATCCTCCGTGTAGGTGCCGAAATCGGTGTTGGCGATCTCGGCCTCCGTGAGGTCGGGCATGATCTCCTTGAGATCCTCGACGCCGTTGTAGACGAAGCGGATGGCGCCCGCGGTGAAGCGGCTGTTGCCGCCGCTCTCCTCCCGCGGGGCGCGTTCGAGCACCAGCACGCGCGCGCCGCGCTCCTCCGCTGCAATCGCCGCGCACAGCGCCGCGTTTCCTCCGCCGACCACGACCACATCGAATTTTTCTTGGGGCATCGCCTGCTCCATGTCTCAGCGCATCGCCAGCCTATCACGGGCGCCCGTCGCCGCGCAGCGCAGGCTTTCTCCGCGGCAGGGGCCGGTGCAAGCAGCCGGGATCGAGCGCGTAGTCCGTAGCCCGGATTGAGCGAAGCGAAATCCGGGAATGGCGACCGGCAAGCATCTGCGCGAGGCTCCGGCGCAGGTAGCCCGGATTGAGCGAAATCCGGGAACAGCGTTGAGCGAAGCGAAGTCCGGGGAGGACAAAGACCTGCGAGCACCGCATGTCGCGCATGTCGCGCATCTCGCCGCCGCGCGATGCGGCCTGCGTGGCACGCGCCCCGCCCCCGATTTCGCGCCGCGCGTGACATCTCCCCGCGCGGCGGGAACGGAGATCGACGATTCTGCCACAAAAAACTCTCCCCGCGGGCGGCGGGGAGAGGGCGATGCAGGGCGCGTGGGCCAGCGAAGGGCTCTGCTTGAATTGCGGCTCGAATCGCAGCTCGCGACGAGGAGCCCTTCGCCCGCCCCTTTCCCCGCCGGCCAAAGCGGGAAAGAGGCGGTCTTCTCAGAGCCCCGTCTGGGTGATGAACTTGAAGTTCAGATAGGCCTCGAGCGCGTTGGAGCCGCCCTCGGACCCGTAGCCCGAATCCTTCACGCCGCCGAAGGGCACTTCGGGCAGCGCGAGGCCGTGGTGGTTGATCGAGACCATGCCGCTCTCGATCGCGGCGCCGATCGCGGCCGCGGTCTTCGCGGAGCGGGTGTAGGCGTAGGCGGCGAGCCCGTATTCGAGCCGGTTCGCCTCCTTCACGACCTCGTCGAACGTGCTGAAGGGCCGGAAGGCGGCGACCGGGCCGAACGGCTCCTCGTTCATGATCCGGGCCTCGAGCGGCACGTCGGTGAGCACGGTCGGCTCGAAGAAATAGCCCTTGTTGCCGATGCGCTTGCCGCCCGTCTTGAGCTTCGCGCCCTTTTCGACCGCGTCGTTGACGAAGGCCTCGATGGCGTCGACCCGGCGCGCATGCGCGAGCGGGCCCATGCGGGTGTCCTTGTCGAGCCCGTCGCCGACCTTGATCGCCTTGGCGGCGTCGGTGAACTTCTCGACGAACGCGTCGTAGACCTTCTCCTGGATCAGGAAGCGGGTCGGCGCGACGCAGACCTGGCCCGCATTGCGGAACTTGTTGGCGGAAAGGATCTTCACCGCGGTGTCGAGGTCGGCGTCCTCGAACACGATGGCGGGCGCGTGGCCGCCGAGCTCCATGGTGATCCGCTTCATGTACTTGCCGGCGAGACTCGCGAGGTGCTTGCCGACGGCGGTCGAGCCCGTGAACGTCACCTTGCGGATGATCGGGTGCGGGATCAGGTACTCGGAGATTTCCGAAGGCACGCCGTAGACGAGGTTGATGACGCCCTCGGGCACGCCGGCCTCGGCGAAGGCCTTCACGAGCTCGGCGCAGGACGCGGGCGTCTCCTCCGGCCCCTTGAGGATGATCGAGCAGCCGGCGGCGAGCGCGCAGGAGACCTTGCGGACGGCCTGGTTGATCGGGAAGTTCCAGGGGGTGAACGCGGCGACAGGGCCGACCGGCTCCTTGAACACGAGCTGCTGCACGCCGTCGGCGCGCGCCGGAATGGTGAGGCCGTAGGTGCGGCGGCCTTCCTCGGCGAACCAGTCGATGAGGTCGCCGGCGAGCATGGTTTCGATCTTCGCCTCGCCCACCGGCTTGCCCTGCTCGATGGTCATGATGCGGGCGATGTCGTCGACGCGCGCGCGAACGATGTCGGCGGCCTTGCGCATGATCTTGTAGCGCTCGAAGGCCGACATCTTCTTCCAGACCTGAAAGCCCTTGTGCGCGGCCTTGAGCGCGCGGTCGAGATCGGCCTTGTCGGCGTGCGCGACCTTGCCGACCGGCTCGCCGGTCGCCGGGTTGAGCACCGGAATGGTCCGCCCGCTCGCGCTCGGGCCCCAGACGCCGTCAATGAAAAGCGAAGTGTCGGGATACATGGCTGCTCCTTGAGGTTCGCCCTCGAAGATGAATTCCGATCGCCCGGCTTAGACGTCCCGCGCGCAACGGACAAGCGCCGCCGCGCAGGACCTTGCGGCCGCGCCCGGACGCGGGCGCGCGTCGCTCAGGGCGCGCGCCCGGCGGCGCCCGGGTCCCGCGGCGCGGGCTACGCCGCCTTTTTCCTTTTCGCCTCTTGGATCGCCTGCCAGACGCGCTGCGGGGTCGCCGGCATGTCGAAATGCCGGATGCCGAACTCCGCCAGCGCGTCGTTGATCGCGTTCATCATCGAGGTGAGGGCGCCGGCGCAGCCGGCCTCCCCGCAGCCCTTCACCCCGAGCGGATTGGTGGTGGCCGGCACCGGGTGATAGAGCACCTCGATGTTCGGCACGGTGGAGGCGCGCGGCAGCGCGTAGTCCATGTACGAGCCGGTGAGGAGCTGGCCGTCGGCGTCGTAGGTGGTCATCTCGCCCAGGGTCTGGCCGATGCCCTGCACCACGCCGCCGTGGAGCTGGCCGTCCACCAGCATCGGGTTGAGCAGGGTGCCGAAGTCGTTGACCGTGACGTAGCGCACCACCTCGACGACGCCGGTCTCGGGATCGATCTCGACCTCGGCGATGTGGCAGCCGTTGGGATAGGTGGAGGGCACGCCCTCGCTCACGTGGCTCACGTCCAGGGTGCTCGGCACGTCGGGTGGGAGGTTCATGCCGCCCCTCAGCTTCTCCGCGAGCTCCAGGAGGCCGATCGAGCGGTCGGTGCCGGAGATCACGAAGCGTCCGCGGGCGAACTCGATGTCGGCGGCCGAGGCCTCGAGCAGGTGGCTCGCGATCAGCTTGCCCTTCTCGATCACCTTCTCCGCCGCCTCGACCGCAGCCGCGCTCGAGTTCTGCCCCGAGCGGGACCCGCCCGTTCCGCCGCCGACGAGGAGCTGGTCGCTGTCGCCCTGCACGAGGCGGATGCGGTCGAGCGGAATGCCGAGCTTGTCGACGAGCACCTGGGCGAAGGGCGTGGCGTGGCCCTGCCCGTAATCGAGCGTGCCGGTGATGAAGGTGACGGTGCCGTCCGGCTCGAAGCGGATGCCGCCCATTTCCTTGCTCGCCGGCGCCGTCACTTCGAGGAAGCAGCCGAGGCCGCGCCCGCGCAGCTTGCCGCGCTTGGCGCTCTCCTTCTTGCGCTGCTCGAAGCCGTCCCAGTCCGCGGCCTTGAGGGCGCGGTCGAGGACGCCGGGGAAGTCGCCGCTGTCGTAGACCGAACCGGACGGGGAGGTGTACGGGATCTCGCTCGGCTGGATCATGTTGCGCCTGCGGATCTCGACGCGGTCGATGCCCATCTCGGCGGCCGCGACGTCGATCAGGCGCTCCATGAAGTAGTTGCCTTCCGGGCGACCCGCGCCGCGATAGGCGCTGACGAGCACCGTGTTCGTGAACACCGCCTTGGTGGACACCTCGATTGCCGGCGTCCGGTAGAGGCTGTTCATGTTCTTGACGATGTTCAGCGTGCCCATCAGCGGCGCCACGTTGCCGAGGTGGGCGCCCACATTGGCGTAGCCGGTGGCGCGCCAGGCGAGGAAACGCCCGTCCTTGTCGAGCGCGAGCTCGCAGTCGAACACCTGGTCGCGGCCGTGGTGGTCCGACAGGAAGCTCTCGCTGCGGTCCGCCGTCCAGCGCACGGGGCGGCCGAGCTCGCGCGCGGCGTGCAGGCAGGGGATGTATTCGGGATAGGCCGCCGCCTTCATGCCGAAGGAGCCGCCCACATTGCCGGTGAGCACGCGCACCTTGTCCGGCGGAACGCCGAGCACGTCGACGAGCTGGTTCTTCATCCCGAACACGCCCTGGCAGCCCACATGGAGCGTGAAGCGGCCGGTCGCCGCGTCGTATTCGGCGATGCAGGCGCGCGGCTCCATGGCGCTCACCACGACGCGGCTGTTGACCATGCGCAGCCGCGTCACATGCGCCGCCTGGGCGAAGGCGGCGGCCACCTTCTCGGAGTCGCCGTAGTGGAAGTCGACGGCGATGTTGCGCGGCGCCTCCTCGTAGAGCTGCGGCGCGTCGGGCGTATCCGCCTCCTCCATCGCGATCACCGCGGGCAGCGGCTCGATGTCGACGACCACGGCTTCGGCCGCGTCCTTTGCCTGATTGAGCGTCTCGGCGATGACGGCGGCCACCGGCTCGCCGACGCAGCGCACCTTGTCCGTCGGCAGCGCCGGGCGGGGCGGCTTGCGCATGGGGGTGCCGTCGCGGTTCTTCAGCGGCAGGATGTTCTTCAGCGTGCCGTAGCCGGCCGCCTGCAGGTCGGCGCCGGTGTACACGGCGAGCACGCCGGGCATGGCGCGCGCCGCCGAGGTGTCGATGTTGCGGATGATCCCGTGCGCGTGGCGGCTGCGCACCATCACCGCGTAGACCTGACCCGGCCGGCTGACGTCGTCCGTATAGCAGCCCTCGCCGCGCACCAGCTTGGGATCTTCGCTGCGTGCAACGGGCTGACCGACGCCGAATTTCTGCAGAGCGGGATCGTTGAGGTCGTCGCGCACGGCTATGTTCATGGTTGCGGGCTTTCGTTGATTGAGCTCGTGGACTTGCGCGCTTCGGCAGGAACGCCGGATCGGCGGGAGGCTGTGGTCTGGGAAGCCCGGAGTCAAGCGCGGGGCCTGCCGGGCCTCGGGCGCGCGGTCCGGCGCGCCTTGCCGCCCGGGCGAAGAGTCTCGTCGCCCTTTAGGCGCCGCACCATTCGCGCGGAGCCGCGAGCCCCTTCGGACGCGGCGCGCGGGGCCCTCGGCGCCGCCTCATTGTCTTCGCCGGTCTTCTGGCGCTACAAATTCCGCGATAGCGAACCGGATTGTGCCGCGGCTGTCGCGCGAACGAGGCCGCGGCAGGAAGGCTTGTGATGACCAACGAGGCCCGGGCAACCGCCGGCCTCGGCCCCGCGCGCAGCCGGTGGCCCCGGCACCGGTCGCGGTGGGGTCGGTGGCATGCGCGCGCGCACGCGAACGGGTCGGCCACGTCCGACGAAGCCGGGCCCACTTACGCGGCGCTCGATCTCGGGACCAACAATTGCCGGCTGCTGGTGGCGCGGCCCACGCGCGACGGATTCCGTGTCATCGACGCCTTTTCGCGGATCATCCGGCTGGGGGAGGGCGTGTCCTCATCCGCGCGCATCAGCGAGGCCGCGATGGAGCGCGCGATCGACGCGCTGATCGTCTGCCGCGACAAGATGCGCCAGCGCGGCGTGCATCGCGCCCGCCTGATCGCGACCGAGGCCTGCCGCTCCGCCGAGAACGGCCGCGACTTCGTCGCGCGCGTGAGCGACGTGGTCGGGCTCGACCTCGAGATCATCGACCGCGAGACGGAGGCGCGCCTCGCCGCGACCGGCTGCACGCCCCTCGTCGATCCGCAGGCGCAGGGCGTGATCCTGTTCGACATCGGCGGCGGCTCGTCCGAGCTCGTGCGCATGAGCTCGGTCAACGGCGGGGCCGGGCCGCCGAGACCTGTGATCGACGCATGGACGTCGCTGCCCGTCGGCGTGGTGACGCTCGCCGAGCGCCACGGCGGCATCGTCGTCGGGCGCGACCTGTTCGAGGCGATGATCGCCGAGATCTTGCCCCACGTCGAAGCCTTCTTCAAGGCGCAGGGCGGGCCGTGCAACGGCGAAGACATTCATATGCTCGGCACCTCCGGAACGGTGACCACCATCGCCGGCGTGCATCTCGGCCTGCGGCGCTATGACCGCCGGCAGGTCGACGGCTGCTGGATGACCGACGAGGAAATCTCGGCGGTGGTCGATCGCCTGCTGGCGATGGACTATCGCGAGCGCGTGGCCAACCCCTGTATCGGCGCCGAGCGGGCCGACCTTGTGCTCGCCGGCTGCGCGATCATGGAGGCGATCCGCCGCGCCTTCCCCTGCCGCCGCCTGCGCGTGGCCGACCGCGGTCTGCGCGAGGGCATCCTCGTCGAGCTGATGCGGGCCGACGGCGTCTGGGACGGCGTTGCGAGGACGGAATGACAGGGCCGCGCGGCGGAGGCGGACGCGACCTCAAGGTGCGCGTGAAGAAGAAGGCGGGGCGCACGGCCTCCTCGCGGCGGTGGCTCGAGCGCCAGCTCAACGACCCTTACGTCGCCCGCGCGCGCCGCGAAGGTTTCCGCTCGCGCGCCGCCTTCAAGCTCATCGAGATCGACGACAAGGCGCATTTTCTCAAGCCGGGCCGGGTCGTGGTCGATCTCGGCGCGGCCCCCGGCGGCTGGAGCCAGGTGGCGGCCAAGCGCGTGGGCGCGGCGGAGGGGCGCGGCCGCGTCGTCGCCATCGACGTGCTCGAGATGGCCCCCGTTCCCGGCGTCGACTTCCTCCGCCTCGATTTCCTCGACCCCGCCGCGCCGGACAGGCTGCGCGCCATGCTCGGCGGGGCCGCGGACGTGATCCTCTCCGACATGGCGGCCAACGCCACGGGTCACAAGCGCACCGATCACCTGCGCACCATGGCGCTCGTGGAGGCGGCCGCCGAATTCGGCCGGCAGGTGCTGGCGCCGGGCGGCGTCTTTCTGGCCAAGGTGCTGCAGGGCGGCACCGAACGGGCGCTGCTGGATCAGCTCAAGCGCGACTTTGCGAGCGTGAAGCACGTCAAGCCGGCGGCGAGCCGGCCGGATTCGGCGGAGCTCTATGTCCTGGCCACGGGCTTCCGCGGCGTCCGGACCGCGTGAGCGGAGGCTCGCTGGGGTCCATCCCGGTTCGCCCATTTCCGGGTTTGCCTCCGCTGCGCCGGATCGCAAATCGCGTTAAGACACTGACGCAACACATTTACATCAAAGAGAATTGTCGGTGCGGCCTTGTGTGTTCAGCGCGGCGCGCTCGCATGGTCTCCGCATGTCGGGACTTGACTGTGAAGAACATTTCAAGAACAATGTTCCACAAATGTTCTGGAGTCGGGCCATGATCCGAGCCGTCGTCGAGGAAGCCGCCGCTCTCACCTCGCTCGCCTTGTTCCTGGGGATGATTGCCGTGTGGGCGCGGGTGATCGCGGCCCTGTAGGTTCGGGCGCGTGGCCCCGGTGATCGCGCCGTGTGGAGGTTCGGCGCGGGGCGCGGGTGATCGCACCCTGTCGGTTCCGGCGCTCGGTGTGCGGGGGCGAGGGGCGCGGAGGCTGCAAGGCCCCTTCGCCGACCGGGAGTCTCCGCGTCAGGCGCCGGCCTGGGCCCAGGCCGGCGCGGTCGCGGGCTCGCCCGGACGCGCGGCGAGCTCCTGGCGGAGCAGGCTGCCGAGATAGTCGGCAATGGCGCCCATGCCGGAGCGGCCGTCCTTGGCCTCGGCCGCCGGGTTGTAGTTGGTGTTGGTGTTGACGTCGTAGGTGTAGGCGCGCCCCGCCTCGTCGGTGATGAATTCGACGCCCGCGATCCCGATGTCGTTGGCGGCGAGGAAGGCCTGCCAGCGGGGCAGGAGCGGATGGTCGAAGTCGCGCAGGATGCGGAACTTCTCGCTCGGCGCCTCCGCCGGGCAGGCGCCCGCGAGGTCCGCCGCGCCGACCTGGCAGGCGTCCGCCGGACACAGCTCGAAGCCCTGGGAGGTGTCGACCTCGACCGCATAAAGGAAGCGTCCGCCCACGAACTCGACGCGGGTGATCTTCGGCGCCGGCGCCTTGATGTAGCGCTGCACGAGGGTGATGCCGTCGACGGGCGGCTCGAAGCCGTCGCCGGCCAGATGCTCTTCGAGCCCCTGCGGGGAGAGGAAGAGCCGCACCCCGAGCCCCTTGCCGGCGCGGTTGTGCTTGAGGATCAGCGGAAAGCCGAGGCGTTCGGCGGCGGCCGGGATATTCTCCTTGCCGACGACGGCGATGGTCTCCGGCGTCTCGATGCCGAAGGCCGCCAGGGCCTGGTACTGCGCGACCTTGGAGATCTCGAGCGCCAGCGCGCGCTCTCCGTTCACCACGGTGCGGCCATGGCGCTTGAGCCACGCCAGCACGGCGGCGGTGTACTCGGCGGCGTAGCGGTGGTTGCGGGTGTGCGAGGACGCGCTCATGCGGTTGTAGAACACGCCGGCGGGCGGCGGCTCGCGCAGGTCGAGCAGGCCGCGGTCGAGAAACCATTCGGCGAACGGGATGCCGCGCGCGACGAAGGCCCGCCGCAGCGGCTCCACCCATTCGTCGTTCTCATGCAGCACGTAAACGCGGGGGGAGGCGCCGCACGGCGAAGGCAGAACGAGCATGGCCGAACTCCCAGACAGGGCGCGGCGGCTCTCACGGGCCACCGCCGGAAGCTTTTTCAACAGCTAGGGCGGCGCCATTCGCAGTTCAATGCAGAAGTGACATGTGAAATAGCCGGAGGACGGCGCCCCGCCGCCGGCTCGGCCTTGGGGCGCGGCCGGCGGGGGTCAGAATTCCTCGGGACAGGGGTCGACGATCGCCCACAGATCGGGGCCGTTCCGGATGTGCTGCATCTCGGGCTTGAGGCCGCCGTGCCGTTTGATCCATTGCTTGAGCGGCGGCGGATAGTGGGCGAGCAGGTCGGCGGTGCCGGAGGCGCTGGCGATGCGGATGCCGCCGGTCCACCTTTTGTCGATATAAGCCTCGTGAACACCGAGACTTGCGCGCGGTGTCACACAAATTCGATTAAGTGGCACGATGCCGAGAACGAGGGTGCAGGCGGAGTTGCAGACGCCGTCGATGATGACCCGCTCGCCGCGGTCGCGCAGGCGGGCGTACTTCGCCTTGTAGACATCGACGCGGCCGCCGTGGTCCCGGGTGATGCGATAGTCGGCGGCCGCCGGCGTGGTGCAAAGCAGAGCCAGGGCACAAAAGAAGGCAACAACGCGCATGGACGACGGGTTGGACGTGGATCGCGGCGCGACACTGTTTGCCGGTCAAACGGGCAAAAATTTGCCGAACGGGCCGTTTGTGCCGAACGGGCCGTTAGGGTCCCGTTAACGTTGACCCGCGCGGGCGGGGGCCGGCGGGAAGCCTGTGCAGTTTCGCCCCGCGCCGGTGGACTCCCGCCTCCGTCCCCCGCACTGTCCGAGCGCCTGGCAGAATCGTGAGGGTCCCGTGGCCGAACCCGGATTCGTTCACCTGCACGTCCACTCGTCGTACTCGCTGCTCGAGAGCGCGCTCACGATCGGCCGGCTCGCCGAGCTCGCCAAGGCCGACCGGCAGCCGGCGCTGGCGCTCACCGACACGGACAACATGTTCGGCGCGCTGGAATTCTCCGAGAAGATGGCGAGCGCCGGCATCCAGCCGATCGTCGGCTGCGCGCTCGCGGTCGACTTCGGCGATCAGGAGGCCGAGCCGCGCAACGGCGCCGCGCCGCGGCTGCCGCGCATCGTGCTGCTGGCCGCGCGGGAGGAGGGCTACCGCCGGCTGATGCGGCTCAGCTCCCGCGCCTTTCTCGAATCGCCCGCCGACTCCCGCCCGCACATTCGTCTCGCCTGGCTCGAGGGCGAGACGGAGGGGCTGATCGCGCTGACCGGCGGTCCCTCCGGGCCGCTCGATCTCGAACTCGCCGCCGGGCGCGTCGAGCGGGCGGCGGCGCGCGCCGATACCCTTTTGCGGCTGTTCGGGGACCGTCTTTACGTGGAGTTGCAGCGCCATGGCGCGCGCGAGCGGGCGGTCGAGCCGGGGCTCGTCGACATCGCCTATGCCAAGGGCCTCCCGCTCGTCGCCACGAACGAGCCGCGCTTCGCCCAGGAGGCCGACTACGAGGCGCACGACGCGCTGATCTGCATCGCCGAGGGGCGCGTCATCGCGGAGACCGACCGGCGCCAGTTCACGCCGGAGCATCGCTTCAAGACGCGGGCGGAGATGGCCGCCCTGTTCGCCGACCTGCCGGAGGCGCTCGCCTCCACGGTGGAGATCGCCCGGCGCTGCGTTTTTCGCCCGCGCACGCGCAAGCCCATCCTGCCGCAGTTCACGAGCGCGACCGGGGAGGAGGCCCTGGCCGCCGAAGCGCGCGAGCTGCGCCGGCAGGCCGAGGCCGGACTCGAGCGCCGCCTCGCCGTGCAGGGCCCGGCGCCGGGCGCCACGGTCGAGGACTACCGGCAGCGCCTCGCCTACGAGCTCGATGTGATCGAGCGCATGAAGTACCCCGGCTACTTCCTCATCGTCGCGGACTTCATCCAATGGGCGAAGTCGCAGGGGATACCGGTCGGCCCCGGCCGCGGCTCCGGCGCGGGCTCGCTCGTCGCCTATGCGCTCACCATCACGGACCTCGACCCGATCCGCTTCGGGCTCATCTTCGAGCGCTTCCTCAATCCCGAGCGCGTGTCGATGCCGGACTTCGACATCGACTTCTGCCAGGATCGGCGCGACGAGGTGATCCGCTACGTGCAGAACCGCTACGGCCGCGATCAGGTGGCGCAGATCATCACCTTCGGCACGTTGCAGGCGCGCGGCGTGCTGCGCGACGTCGGCCGCGTGCTGGAGATGCCGTACGGGCAGGTCGACAAGCTGTGCAAGCTCGTGCCGCAGAACCCCGCCAATCCGATCTCGCTCAAACGCGCGATCGACGAGGAGCCGCGGCTGCAGGCGGCGCGCGATTCCGAGCCCGTCGTCGCTCGCGCCTTCGACATCGCCCAGAAGCTCGAAGGCCTGACCCGCCACGCCTCGACGCACGCGGCCGGCATCGTGATCGGCGACCGGCCGCTGACCGAACTCGTCCCGCTCTACCGCGATCCCAAGTCGGACATGCCGGTGACGCAGTTCAACATGAAGTGGGTGGAGCAGGCGGGGCTCGTCAAATTCGACTTTCTCGGCCTGACGACGCTGACCGTGCTGGAGCGCGCCGCCAAGCTCGTGCGCCGGCGCGGCATCGACCTCGACCTCTCGCGCATCCCGCTCGACGACGCGAAGACCTACGAGATGCTGGCGCGCGGCGAGACGGTCGGCATCTTCCAGGTGGAAAGCGCGGGCATGCGCCGCGCCCTCATCGACATGAAGCCGGACCGGCTCGAGGACATCATCGCGCTCGTCGCCCTCTACCGGCCGGGCCCGATGGCCAACATCCCCACCTACTGCGCGCGCAAGCACGGGCACGAGAAGCCCGACTACATCCATCCCAAGCTCGAGCCGGTTCTGCGCGAGACGTTCGGCGTCATCATCTACCAGGAACAGGTGATGCAGATCGCGCGCGAGCTCGCCGGCTATTCGCTTGGCGAGGCCGATCTGTTGCGCCGCGCGATGGGCAAGAAGATCAAGAAGGAAATGGAGGCGCAGCGCGAACGCTTCATCTCCGGTGCGGTCGCGCGCGGCACCGACCGCAGCCACGCGGAGACGATCTTCGAGCTTTTGGCGCGCTTCGCCGACTACGGTTTCAACAAGAGCCACGCCGCGGCCTATGCGCTCGTCGCCTATCAGACCGCCTACATGAAGGCGCACTATCCGGTGGAGTTCCTGGCCGCGTCGATGACGCTCGCCATGCACAACACCGACAAGCTTTCGGAATTCCGCGCGGAGGCCGAGCGGCTCGGCATCAAGGTCCTGCCGCCCTCGGTGAACCACTCGCACGTCGCCTTCGAGGTGGAGAACGGAGCGATCCGCTATGCGCTCGCCGCGCTCAAGGGCGTCGGCACGCAGGCCGTCGAATCGATCGTCGCCGCGCGCGGCGACCGCCCCTTCGCCGACCTTGCCGATTTCGCCGCGCGCATCAATCCGCGCGCGGTCAACAAGCGCGTGCTCGAAAGCCTCGCGGCGGCCGGCGCCTTCGACGTGATCGAGCCGGAGCGGGCGCGGGCCTACGCCGCCGTCGATGCCATGCTCGCCTGCGCGCAGCGCCGCCACGAGGCCGCCACGAGTGGGCAGAGCGAGCTGTTCGGCGGCCCGGCGGCGCGCGAGACGCTGCCGATCCCGCAGGTCCAGCCGTGGCTGCCGGCCGAGCGGCTGCAGCGCGAATACGAGGCGATCGGGTTCTTCCTCTCCGGCCACCCGCTCGACGACTACGCGGCGGTGCTCAAGCGCCTGCGGGTCGAGCCCTATGCCGCCTTCGCCCGGCAGGTGAAGGCGGGCGCCACCGCGGGCCGCGTCGCCGCGACGGTGGTCTCGCGCACGGAGCGGCGCACCAAGACCGGCAACAAAATGGGCATCATCGGCCTCTCCGACCCGTCCGGGCATTTCGAGGCGGTGCTGTTCTCGGAAGGGCTGCAGCAGTACCGCGACCTGCTCGAGCCCGGCGCCGCGGTGCTGCTCTTCCTCACCGCCGAAGCGCAGGGCGACGAGGTGCGCGCGCGCATCCAGTCGGTCGAGCCGCTCGATGCCGCCGCCGAGAAAATGCAGAAGGGGCTGCGCATCTTCGTGCGCAGCGAGACGCCGATCGAAAGCGTGGCGCGGCGCCTCGAGCAGCAGGGCGACGGGGAGGTTTCGATGGTGCTTCTGCTCGACAGCGCCGAGGTGGAGGTGAAGCTGCCCGGGCGCTTCAAGGTCTCCCCGCAGATCGCCGGCGCCATCAAGGCCGTGCCGGGCGTCGTGCAGGTCGAGGCGGTGTAGCGCGCCGCCGACGCGCGGCGGCGCAGGACCGGCTGCCCGCTTTCGCCGCGACGGACGGCCAACGGGATTGCGCCGGAGCCGGGCCCCGCGCTGCGCGAGGCGTGTCGACCCATGCGAAACTCGCTCGGGCGGCTTCGCCGCCGGGGAACGGGGAGGGCCGGGTAGGAATCTGCCTCGCCCCCGGCCTTGCGCCTCACAAGGTCACTGAATCGAGATCTTGGCCTCGGTGATCCACTTGCGCTGGGTCTCGATGTCCTTGCGCACAAAGGCCTCGAACTCGGCCGGCGTCATCGGCATCGGCTCGGAGCCGAGCTTCGCCTGCCATTCGCGCGCGGCCGGCGAGGTCATGATGCGCGTGACCTCCCGGTTCATGCGCTCGATGATGTCCGGCGGCGTGCCCTTCGGCGCCATCATGCCGATCCAGATCGGCCCGTCGAAGCCGGGCAGCGTCTCGGCCACGGTCGGCACGTCGGGAAGCAGCGGGCTGCGGTGGGGGCCGGTCGTCGCGATGGCGCGGACCTTTTCGGCCTTCACCTGCTCGACCATGGTCGGGATGGCGTCGAACATCCACTGGACGGTGCCGGCGATCACGGCGTTGCGCGCCTGATCGCTGCCGCGGAACGGAACGTGCTGGACCTCGATGCCCGCCATGGCGCGGAAGATTTCGCCGACGATGTGGTACGGCGTGCCGGGGCCCGACGAGGCGTAGTTGAGCTTGCCGGGCTGCGACTTTGCGTAGGCGATGAGCTCGGGCAAGGTCTTGGCCGGCACGGAAGGGTGAACGACCAGTACGTTGTAGGCGATGTTGATGCCGGCGACCGGCGCGAGATCGCGCAGCAGCACGTAAGGCCTGTTCGGCAGCAGCGTCTCGTTCGCGGTGTGCGTGTTGGACATGATGAGGAAGGTGTAGCCGTCGGGCTCCGCCTTCGCGACCGCATCCGTGCCGATGACGGCTCCGGCGCCCGGCCGGTTCTCGACCACCACGGTGGCGCCCAGGGGCTCGCGCAGATGCTCGGCGAGGTAGCGCCCGTAAACGTCCGCCGAACCGCCGAGCCCGAACGGTACGATGATCTTGATGAGGCGCGACGGCCACGCTTGCGCGCCCGCCGGACTCGCAACAAACGCGGCCGCCGCCGCAACGGCCAGGGAAAGCACCGCTCGCCGCGTGGTTGATGTCATGTTTTCCTCCGCAAGCGGCGCGCCGGATGCGCGCCCCGTTGTGAATCGGCTGCCGCCGCGCCGCAACGCCCGAGCGGGGCGATTCGCCGGCGGGGACACGCCGTTGTGAAGGGGCTCGAACCTTGCACGTCGCGCCAGAGCTGTCGATAGGGATGGTGCGCGCAGGCGCCGCACCGGTTCGGCGCGGCGCCTGCCGGCCGGCGGAACGCGGCCGGGCAGGAGGCGCGGCCGGCTGATGGGGCCCGGCGGATTTTCGGAAGACGATTTCCCCGCGGCCGTCGCCGCGGGCTGCGCGTCGCATGGGGGCGAGCGCCCGGGGCCTTAAGGGGGCGAAACGCGATCCTTGCGCGCGCCTACCCCCCTCGATATATACCGCCGCATCTCACACGCGGATTTCCGGCCCCAGGCCGTCCGGTGGAGTTTCCGACAAGCCCGGCCGGGCATGCGGAGGCTCCCGCATCCGCGGAGGCATAACCGGAGACGGATCGAATGGCTCTGCCCGAGTTCTCGATGCGCCAGCTCCTGGAGGCTGGCGTGCATTTCGGCCATCAGGCCCACCGCTGGAACCCGAAGATGGCGCCGTACATTTTCGGGGTTCGTTCCAACATCCACATCATCGACCTCGCGCAAACGGTGCCGATGCTGCACCGCGCGCTGCAGGCGATCAGCGATACCGTCGCGCAGGGCGGGCGCATCCTGTTCGTCGGCACCAAGCGGCAGGCGCAGGAGCCGGTGGCCGAGGCCGCCAAGCGCTGCGCGCAGTACTACGTCAATTCCCGGTGGCTCGGCGGCACGCTCACCAACTGGAAGACCGTGTCGAACTCCATCAGGCGGCTGCGCGCGCTCGAGGAGATGCTGGCCTCGGGCGAGGCGCAGGCCTACACCAAGAAGGAGCGGCTGACGCTGCAGCGCGAGCGCGACAAGCTCGACCGCGCGCTCGGCGGCATCAAGGACATGGGCGGTCTGCCCGACCTCCTGTTCGTGATCGACACCAACAAGGAGGGCATCGCGATCAAGGAGGCGCAGCGGCTCGGCGTGCCCGTCGCCGCCGTGGTCGACACCAATTGCGATCCGGACGGCATCACCTATCCCTTCCCCGGTAACGACGACGCCGCCCGCGCGATCACCCTCTACTGCGACCTTGCGGCCCGCGCGGCGATCGACGGCCTCTCGCGCTCCCAGGCGGAGATGGGCCTCGACCTCGGCGCCGCCGAGGAACCGCTCGTGGAGGAGCTGCCGGCCGAGCGGCCGTCCGAAGGCGGCTTCCAGCCGCTCTCCGGCCCGCGCGGCGTGGCCGACGATCTCACGAAGCTCCCCGGCGTTTCGCCCGCGATCGAGAAGCAGCTCAACGACCTCGGCATCTTCCACTACTGGCAGCTCGCGGAGCTCGGTCCCGCGGATGCGGACCGCATCGGCGACGAGGTGGGACTGCCGGGCCGCGTCCAGAGCTGGATCGAGCAGGCCAAGAAGCTGATCGCGGAGGAAGCCGCCGCCGAATAGGCGGCGTTCCCGCCCGCCTTGGCGAGGGCGCCGGACCGGGGCCCGAATGCGCTCCTCCGCGGGCGGCCGCGCGCAAGCGCGCGGCCCACGGGGCCGCGCATCGAGCGCATTGTCTAGTTTGGGATTGAGCGATGGCGAACATTACCGCAAGCATGGTGAAGGAGCTCCGCGAGAAGACCGGCGCGGGCATGATGGATTGCAAGGCGGCGCTCAACGAGACGGGCGGCGACATGGAGAGCGCGGTCGACTGGCTGCGCAAGAAAGGCTTCGCCAAGGCCGCCAAGAAGGCGGGCCGCGTCGCGGCGGAAGGGCTCATCGGCGTGGCGCTCGCGCCCTCCAAGGGCGTGGTGGTCGAGGTGAATTCCGAGACCGACTTCGTCGCCCGCAACGAGCAGTTTCAGGCGCTCGTGCGCGCCATCGCCGACGTGGCGCTGAACAAGGCTCCGTTCGGCGCGGGGTCCGAGGTCGAGGCCATTCGCGCCGCGCAGACCGCGGACGGCGCCACGGTCGCGGACGCCATCGCCTCGGCCATCGCGACGATCGGCGAGAACATCACGCTGCGGCGCGCGGCGGCGCTCGAGGCTTCGCCGGGCGGCGTCTACGCCTACGTCCACAACCAGGTGGCCGAAGGGCTCGGCAAGATCGGCGTCCTGATCGGCCTCAAGTCCCGCGGCAAGCCGGACGAGCTCGCGGCGCTCGGCCGCATGCTGGCCATGCACGTCGCCGCCGCGAATCCGCAGGCGCTCGACGCCTCGGGGCTCGACCCCGCGGTGGTCGCGCGCGAAAGGGACGTGCTCGCCGACAAGTATCGTCAGCAGGGCAAGCCCGACAACGTCATCGCCAAGATCGTCGAGTCGGGATTGAAGACCTTCTACAAGGAGGTCTGCCTGCTCGATCAGGCCTATGTCCACGATCCGAGCAAGAGCGTCGCCCAGGCGGTCAAGGAAGCCGAGTCCAAGGTGGGCGACGCCATCGAAATCACCGGCTACATCCGGTTCGCCCTCGGCGAGGGCATCGAGAAGGAGGCCCAGGATTTCGCGGCCGAGGTTTCGGCGGCGGCGGGGCAGGGTTGACGTCGACCGTCGCGGCGAAGGGCGCGAGGCGCGGGGCCGCGCTCCGGCAGGAGCGGGAGGGCGCGCCCGCGCCGATTTCGTCGCCGTGGAATCGGTTTAGACTGTGGCCCGTCGACGCGTTCCGGACGCGCAAGGACAGATCATGGCTGAGCTCGCTTACCGCCGCGTGATCGTCAAAGTTTCCGGCGAGGCCCTGGCGGGCTCGGGCGCTCCCATCGACCAGACGACCCTGGACCGCATCGCCGCCGATCTCGCCGCCGCGCGCGCGCTCGGCGTCTCACTCGGCGTGGTGATCGGCGGCGGCAACTTCGTTCGCGGCGGCACCGTCGCCGCGGGAGGGATCGCGCGCTCAACCGGCGACAGCATGGGCATGCTCGCCACCGTCATGAACGCGCTGGCGCTCGAAGGCGCGCTCGCGCGGGCCGGCGCGCCCGCCCGCACCCTCTCGGCCCTGGTGATGCCGCAGGTCTGCGAAACCTATCGGCGCGATCGCGCGCTGCGGCACCTCGAGGCCGGGCGCATCGTGTTGCTCGCGGGCGGCACCGCCAATCCGTTCTTCACCACCGACACCACCGCCGTGCTGCGCGGCTGCGAGCTCGGCTGCGACGCCGTGCTCAAGGCGACCAATGTCGACGGCGTCTACAGCGCCGACCCGAAAAAGGACAAGAACGCCCGTCGCTATGACAGACTGACGCACGCGGAGGCGCTCGCCCGCGACCTGAAGGTCATGGACGCGACCGCCTTCGCGCTTGCCCAGGAGAACCGGATGCCTATCATCGTCTTTGCGATCGCCGAGGCCGGCGCCATCACGGCTACGCTGAGAGGGGAAGGTCGTGCAACCGTGGTCGAGGCGGGATAACTCGTGCGCCACGCGACTGGGACGGCGCGTTGCGGAGCCGGTGCTCCGACGCGAGGGTGAAGCCGCAGAATCCGCGGGGGCGGGGCGTAAAGTCTTTCGAGGAATCCCATGGCAACGGTGACCTTTGACATCGAGGATCTGAAGCGCCGGATGCAGGGCGCGATCGGGGTGCTCAAGCACGAGTTCGGCGGCCTGCGGACCGGCCGGGCGACGCCGAGCCTGGTCGAACCCATCCAGGTCGAGGCCTACGGCACCCACATGCCGCTCAATCAGCTCGCGACCGTCAGCGCGCCGGAGCCCCGCCTCCTCACCATCCAGGTGTGGGACAAGTCGATGGTGCACGCGGTCGAGAAGGCCATCATCAACTCCAATCTCGGACTGACCCCGTCCACCGAGGGGCAGGTCATCCGCCTGCGCATTCCGGACCTGTCGCAGGACCGCCGCAAGGAGTTGGTGAAGGTGGCACACAAATACGCCGAGGCCGCCAAGGTCGCGGTCCGGCATGTCAGGCGGGACGGTCTCGACGCCCTGAAGAAGATGGAAAAGGACCAGCACCTGAGCAAGGACGAGCAGGAGCGCCTGGCCGAGCAGGTGCAGAAGGCGACCGACCAGTTCATCGCCGAGATCGACCAGTTGCTGGCCGTCAAGGAAAAGGAAATTTTGACGGTGTGAGGGGCCGTTCGCGGGCGGCAGGAGGGGAGGAGCGGGAATGGTCCCGCGTTCGACGAGCGAAGTGGCGCCAACGTTTACTCCTGCTGCCGGCGACAATCCCGTGCCGCGCCATGTGGCGATCATCATGGACGGCAACGGCCGCTGGGCCTCCGCGCGCGGGCTGCCGCGCGCCGAGGGACATCGCCGCGGCGTCGAGGCGTTGCGCCGGACGGTGCGCGCGGCGGGGGAGCTCGGCATCGAGGTGCTGACCATCTTCTCGTTCAGCGCCGAGAACTGGTCGCGCCCGGCGGCGGAGATCACCGAACTCATGGGCCTGCTGCGCCGCTTCATCCGCAACGATCTCGCCGAGCTGCACGGCGCGGGCGTGCGCGTGCGCGTCATCGGCGAGCGCAACGGGCTCGATCCGGACATTCGGCGCCTGCTCGAGGAGGCCGAGGAGCTGACGCGCGACAACGCCAGGATCACTTTGGTCGTCGCCTTCAACTACGGGGCGCGCCAGGAGATCGCCCGCGCCGCGCGGCGCGTGGCGGAAGCGGTCGCGCGCGGCGAGATCGCCCCGGAGGCGATCACGGCCGAGCTCATCGCGACCAAGCTCGATCTTGCCGATCTGCCCGACCCCGATCTGATCATCCGCACCAGCGGCGAGCAGCGGCTGTCGAATTTTCTGCTGTGGCAGGCCGCCTACAGCGAGCTTGTCTTCGTGCCGATCTTCTGGCCCGATTTCGACCGCGTTGCGCTCGAAAACGCGCTGGCCGAGTACCGGCGCCGAGAACGCCGCTTCGGCGGGCTTGTCGCCCGGACCGGGTCGTAACCGCGGTGGGCTCCGATCCCACGGCCCAGCCCGACGCAGATCCGGCCGCCCGCCCCCGCTTCGGCCGCGAGCTGTGGACGCGCGTCGCGTCCGCCCTGATCCTGGTGCCCGTCGCCATCGGGGCCGCCTATTTGGGCGGCTGGCCCTTCGCCCTGTTCTGGATGGTCGCAGGCCTCGGGGTTCTGTGGGAGTGGGGACGCCTGCTCTCCGCCCGAGCGGCCTGGAGCCTCGTCGCGGTCGGCGCGGCCGCGCTCGCGGCGGCCTGCCTCGCCGTGCTTTCCGCCCGGCCGCGCGACGCCGCCCTCGTGCTGGGCGCGGCCCTTGCGGGCGCCGGGCTCGTCGCGCGCGGCTGGTGGGGGCCTGCAGGGATCCTCTATGCCGGGAGCCTCGTCGTCGCCCCGATCCTGTTGCGCTCGGACCCGGGCTTCGGACTCGTGGCCCTGCTCCTCTTGTTCGCCGTCGTGTGGGCGACCGACATCGGCGCCTATTTCGGCGGGCGCCTGCTCGGCGGCCCCAGGCTGTGGCCCCGCGTGAGCCCGAACAAGACCTGGTCCGGCGCAGTGGTCGGCGCCGGGGTCGGCGTTGCGGGAGCGCTCGCCGTCGCGCGGACGGCGGGCCTCGAGAACCTCTCCTGGATCGCTGTCCTCGCGCTCGCTTTGTCGGCCGCCTCGCAGCTCGGGGACCTTTTGGAATCGGCCATCAAGCGCCGCTTCAGCGTCAAGGACGCAGGCCGGCTCATCCCCGGTCACGGCGGGCTGATGGACCGGCTCGACGGGTTCATCGCGGCGGCGCTGCTCGCGGCCCTCATCGGCGTGGCGCGCGGGGGGCTCGAAGCGCCTTCCCGCGGCCTGTTGATCTGGTAAAGGACGGCAATGCAAGCCGGAATGCCTCTTTACCGACCGGATTTTTCGCCGACCCGCGCGCCGCGGCGCGTGAGCATCCTCGGCGCCACCGGCTCGATCGGCGCAAGCACCGTCGATCTCGTGCGGCGCGAGCCGGCGCGTTACCAGGTCGAGGCGGTCACGGCCAATCACAACGCGGCGGCGCTGGGCGCGCTCGCGCGGGCGCTCGGCGCGCGCTTCGCGGCGGTGGCCGACCCCACCCGCTACAAGGAGCTCAAGGAGGCGCTCGCGGGATCGGGCATCGAGGCGGCCGCGGGTCCGCAGGCGATCGTCGAGGCGGCGGGCCGGCCGGCGGACTGGGTGATGGCGGCGATCGCCGGGGCCAGCGGCCTTGCGCCGACGCTCAACGCCGTGGCGCAGGGCGCCACCGTCGCCCTCGCCAACAAGGAGTGCCTGGTGTGCGCCGGATCGCTGTTCATGCGCCAGGCGGCCGCCGCCAAGGCGACCGTGCTTCCGGTCGATTCCGAGCACAATGCGGTGTTCCAGGCGCTCGCGGCCGGACGGCGGACCGACCTCAGACGCCTTATTCTGACCGCCTCCGGCGGCCCGTTCCGCACCTTCACGCGCGAGGCGCTGCGCAGTGTCACCCCCGAGCAGGCGCTGCGGCATCCCAACTGGTCGATGGGCCCGAAGATCACCGTCGATTCTGCGACGTTGATGAACAAAGGCCTCGAACTCATTGAAGCTCATCATCTTTTCGGCGCAGCTCCGGACCAGATCGAGGTCCTCGTGCACCCCCAGTCCATCGTCCACGGGCTGGTCGAGTTCTGCGACGGCTCGATGATCGCGGCCTTTGCGGCACCGGACATGCGCATTCCGATCGGGCACTGCCTCGCCTGGCCGGAGCGCACCGAGTCCCCGGCGCCGCGGCTCGACCTCGCCGCCATTGCGACGCTCACCTTCGCCGCGCCCGATACCGAGCGCTTTCCGGCCTTGGCGCTCGCCCGGCAGGCGCTCGAAATGGGGCAGGGGGCGCCGACCCTTCTCAACGCGGCGAACGAGGTCGCGGTGGCGGAGTTCCTGGCCGGCGCGCTGAGCTTCGTCGCCATTCCCGCTTTGGTCGAGGCGACCGTCGAGGCGGGCATCCGTCACGGGCTTGCGAGCGAGCCGGCCACGCTCGAGGATGCGCTCGCCCTCGACCATGCCGGCCGGGCGCTGGCGCGGGAACTTCTGCCTGAAATTGCCGTAAAGGCGTCCTAGAACTTGCCCTTGCACACCTGAAAGAGGTGAGGAATGGGGTTGCTGAGCGATATTCCTGGATGGGGCGGCTGGCTCTTCAGCTATCTCGTTCCTTTTCTGTTCGTCCTCACGCTGGTCGTCTTCTTCCACGAGCTCGGTCATTTCCTGGTCGCCCGCCTGTGCGGCGTGCGGGTGCTGGTCTTTTCCATCGGCTTCGGCCCCGAACTCCTGGGGTTCACGGACCGGCGGGGCACGCGCTGGAAGATCGCCGCCGTGCCGCTCGGCGGCTACGTGAAGTTTTTCGGCGACGAGAACGCCGCGAGCGTGCCGGACGAGGCGGCGCTCGCGGCCATGACGGAGGAGGAGCGCCGCCACAGCTTCTTCCACAAATCCGTGGGGCGCCGCGCGGCGATCGTCGCAGCGGGGCCGTTCGCCAATTTCCTCCTCGCCGTCGTCATTTTTGCCGGCGTCTTCATCTTCTACGGCAAGCCGATCACCTCGGCCCGCGTGGACTCGGTGCAGCCGGGCAGCGCCGCGGCGGCAGCCGGCTTCCAGCCCGGCGACCTGATCCTCTCGATCGACGGCCGCAGGATCGAGAGCTTCGGCGACATGCAGCGAATCGTCAGCACGCGCGCCGGCGAACGGCTCACCTTCGTGGTGGAGCGGGGTGGGGTCGAGGTGACGCTCCAGGCCGCGCCCGCGCTCAAGGAGGTCAAGGACAATTTCGGCAACGTGCACCGCATCGGGGTGCTCGGCATCACGCGGTCCATGAAGCCGGGCGACGTGAAGATCGAGCGCGTCGGATCGGTGGCCGCGGTCGGCATGGCCCTGGAGGAGACCTGGTTCGTGGTCGACCGCACCCTCTCCTACATCGTCGGCGTCGTGGTCGGGCGCGAATCCGCCGATCAGCTCGGCGGGCCGATTCGCATCGCGCAGGTCTCCGGGCAGGTGGCGACCGCGGGATTCGTGGCTCTGCTGCACCTCGCCGCCGTGCTCTCGGTCTCGATCGGCCTGCTCAACCTCTTTCCGATTCCGCTCCTCGACGGGGGACATCTTCTATTCTACGGCATCGAGGCGGTGCGGGGGCGCCCCCTGTCGGAAAGGGCCCAGGAAATGGGCTTTCGCATTGGTCTCGCGATCGTGCTGATGCTGATGATCTTCGCCACCTTCAACGATATCCTCCATCTCGTCTCCGCCTCCTGACCGTGGCGATCGCGCAACGCTTTGGGGCGGAAAAAGGATCGGGGGAATTCCGGCGCTTGCAGGCCACGAAAAAGCCTCTACAAGCGACGAACCATAGAACGATGGTTCGCTCGGCCGGATGACAAGAAGACTTAGGGCGCTTTGCGCATGAGACTGTTGGTGCGGTTGTTGAGGGGGGCGGGCGTCGCCGCCGCGTTGATTGGCGGCAGCGTCGGGATCAATGGTTTGAGCGCGGCCCTGCCGGGGGCGGCCGCCTGGGCGCAAGCCGCAAGTTCGATCGTCGTGCAGGGCAACCGGCGCGTCGATGCGGAGACGATTCGCTCGTATTTCCGCACCGGCCCGGGCGAGCGGCTCGACGCCGTGAAGATCGACGAGGCCTACAAGGCCTTGCTGGCGACGGGCCTGTTCGAGGACGTGCGCATCTCCCAGTCGGGCGGGCGGATCGTGGTGACGGTGGTCGAGGCCAGCGTCATCAACCGCATCCAGTTCGAGGGTAACCGGGCGGTCAAGGACGAGCAGCTCTCGGCCGAGATCCAGTCCAAGCCGCGGGGGCCGCTGTCGCGCCAGATCGTCCGCGCCGACGTGCAGCGCATCATCGACATCTACCGGGCCGCGGGCCGCTACAATGTCCGCGTCGAGCCGAAATACATCGACCGCGGCAACGGCCGTGTCGACCTCGTCTTCGAGATCGACGAGGGCAAGAAGATCACGGTCAAGAGCATCCAGTTCGTCGGCAACCGCGCCTTCTCCGCCAGCCGGCTGCGCGACGTCATCAAGACGTCCGAGAGCGGGCTGCTCAGCATTTTCCGCTCGACCGACGTCTACGACCCCGACCGCATCGAGGCCGACCGGGACCTGCTGCGCCGGTTCTATTTGCGTCACGGCTACGCCGACGTGCGAATCGTCTCGGCCGTGGCCCAGTTCGACCCGAGCAGGAACGGCTTCATCGTCACGTTCACCATCGAGGAAGGCGAGCCCTACCGGTTCGGCGTCGTCGACGTGCAGTCGAACGTGCGCGAGGTCGACCCGGCGGCGCTGCGCAGCCTGCTCAAGATGCGCTCCGGCGCCACCTACGACGCCGAGGCGGTGGAGAAGACCGTCGAGTCGATGTCCATCGAGCTCGCCAAGCGCGGCTATGCCTTCGCGCAGGTGCGGCCGCGCGGGGACCGCAACTTCGAGGCGCGCACCGTCGACGTCGTCTTCGTCGTCGACCAGGGGCCGCGCACCTATATCGAGCGCATCGTCGTTCGCGGCAACACGCGCACGCGCGACTACGTGATCCGCCGCGAGTTCGACATCGGCGAAGGCGACGCCTACAACCAGGCGTTGATCGACCGCGCCGAGCGGCGGCTCAAGAACCTCGCCTATTTCAGGAGCGTCCGCATCACCAGCGAGCCGGGCTCGGCGCCCGACCGCGTGATCGTCAATGTCGATGTCGAGGAGCAGTCGACCGGCGAATTCTCGGTCGCCGGCGGCTACTCGACGGCGGACGGCTTCCTCGCCGAGGTCAGCGTCGCCGAGCGCAACCTGCTCGGGCGCGGCCAGTTCGCCAAGGCGTCGGTGCAGTACGGCCAGCGCGCCAAGGGCTTCGAGCTGTCGTTTGTCGAGCCCTATCTGTTCGACTACCGGCTGGCCTTCGGCGTCGACATCTTCGCGCGCACGATTCTGCCGTCCTCGTTCCAGTCCTACGAGCTGCGGACGGCGGGCGGCGCCGTCCGCTTCGGCGTTCCGATCACCGAAGAGCTGAGCGCGCAGCTGCGGTACTCGGCCTATACGCGCGACATCCGGCTCGACCCCATCTTCAACTGCTTCCCGCCGAGCTCCGGCTGTACGCCGGCTGCGCCTGCGCTTCGGCAGGCTGCGGATGCGGGGTCGGTCCTCACCTCTCTCGTAGGCTACACGCTCGCCTACAACACCCTCGACAACAACAAGAATCCGACCAAGGGGCTGCTCGCCGAGCTGAAGCAGGACTTCGCCGGCGTCGGCGGCGACGTGAAGTTCATCCGCACGACCGGCGACGCGCGGCTCTACTACGAGGTCGGCTGGGATCTCATTGCGCTGTTCCGGGTCCAGGGCGGCCACATCGCCTCCTGGGGCGGCCAGCAGCTCAGCATGCTCGACCACTTCTTCATGGGCCCCAACTTGGTCCGCGGCTTCGCCCCGGCCGGCATCGGCCCGCGCGACATAACCCCCGGTTCGACGCGTGACGCGCTCGGCGGCACCATGTACTGGGGCGCGACGGTCGAGCTGCAGTATCCGCTGTTCTTCGCGCCGAAGGACTTCGGCATGAAGGCGGCTGTCTTTGCCGATGCGGGTTCGCTGTGGGACTATCGGGGCATCGAGCAGTTCCAGGGGCAGACGATCATTCCGTCGGACAAGAACGTCATTCGGTCCTCGGTGGGCGTCGGCCTGATCTGGGAATCGCCGTTCGGGCCGCTGCGCTTCGATTACGCGATCCCCGTCACCACGGCGGGCCGGGACGCCAATGGGCAGCCCATCGACCGCATCCAGGAGTTCCGGTTCAGCGGCGGGACGAGATTCTGACGGGCGGCCGCGGCGGATGCGCCACGGGCTGGCATGAGCGAACCGCGCTTCTATAGTTCCTCTCGGCCGCTGCGCGTGCGCGAGATCGCGGAGCTTGCCGGCGCCCCGGTCCCCGCGGGAGAAGCGGCCGAACGGTGCGTCACCGGCATCGCCGCGCTGGATCGGGCCGGGCCGAAGGATCTCGCGTTCCTTGACAACCCCAAATACGCCCGCGACCTTCCCGGCACGCGGGCGGGGGTCTGCCTCACGACGGCGCGCTTCGCGCCCCGGGTGCCGGCCGGAACCGTCGCGTTGGTAACGCGCGAGCCCTACCGGGCCTTCGTCGCGGCGGCGAGCGCGCTGTTTCCCGACGCCTTGCGTCCTTCCTCCCTGTTCGGCGCGGAGGCGGTGGCGCCGGGCGCGTTCGTGAGCCCCGCGGCGCTGCTCGAGCCCGGGGTGCGGGTCGATCCCGGGGCGGTCATCGGGCCGGGGGCGGAGATCGGCGCCGGAACCGTCATCGGCGCCGGCGCGGCGATCGGCCCGGGGGTGCGAATCGGCCGCGACTGCAGCATCGGGGCCGGGGCGACGATTACCCATGCGCTGATCGGCGACCGCGTCATCATCCATCCCGGTTGCCGAATCGGCCAGGACGGATTCGGCTACGTCATGGGGGCGCGGCACCGGAAGGTGCCGCAGATCGGCCGTGTCATCATCCAGGACGACGTGGAGATCGGCGCCAACACCACCATCGACCGCGGGGCGAACCGCGACACCGTGATCGGAGAGGGCACAAAGATCGACAACCTTGTGCAGGTCGGCCACAATGTCTCTATTGGGCGTCATTGCGTCATCGTCGCGCAGACCGGCCTCTCCGGCAGCACGACGCTGGGCGATTACGTGGTGCTGGGGGCGCGCGTCGGAACCAACAATCACGTCACCATAGGCGAGGGGGCGCAGATTGCCGCGATCAGCATCGTGAACGACGACGTTCCCCCGGGGGCGCGCTGGGGCGGCACGCCCGCCAAGCCCGTGAGGCTCTGGTTCCGCGAGATGAAGACGCTTGAGCAACTGGCCCGCGGCGGCGCCGGCGACCGGCCGGCGGGCGCCGAGGGTGCATCCGAAGACGCATGAGGGACCCGATGGAGGCAAAGGCCGCAGACACGCTCGACATCCAGCAGATCATGGCGGCCTTGCCGCATCGCTATCCGTTTCTGCTGGTCGACCGCATCGAGCGCATCGTCGGCGACGAGTCCTGCGTGGGCATCAAGAACGTCACGATCAACGAGCCCTTCTTCCCGGGGCACTTCCCCGGCCGGCCCGTGATGCCGGGTGTCCTGCTGCTGGAGGGCATGGCCCAGACTGCGGGCGTCATCTGCGCCATGGCCCTGGGGCGGACCGAGCCGGCGCGAAGCGTGTATCTCCTCACCATCGACAAGGCGAAGTTCCGTCGGCCGGTGGTGCCCGGGGACCGCGTCGAGTTCCACATGAACAAGATCAATCAGCGCCGGACCATGTGGTGGTTCCGCGGCGAGGCGAAGGTGGACGGTCAGATTGTCTGCGAGGCCGAGATCGGCGCCATGATCGCCGAGCGGTAGCTCATGGCTGCAGCTCGTATTCACCCGCTCGCGCAGGTCGATCCCGCAGCGCGGATCGCCGAGGACGTCGAGATCGGGCCCTTCTGCGTCGTCGGTCCGAACGTCTCGTTGGGGCCGGGCTGCCGCCTAATCGCGCAGGTGCATGTCGGCGGCCATACCACGATCGGGGCCCGCACCGTCGTCTATCCCCAGGCCGTGCTCGGCATGCCGCCGCAGTCCTTCAAGTACGGCGGCGGTCCGACGCGGCTGGTGATCGGTGCGGACTGCACGATCCGCGAAGGCGTCACCATGAGCACCGGCACCGAAGACGGCGGCGGGGTCACGGAAGTCGGCGACCACGGCCTGTTCATGGCTTATTCCCACGTCGCCCACGACTGCCGGGTGGGGCATCACGTCGTCTTCGCCAACAACACGACCCTCGCCGGCCATTGCGAGATCGGCGATCACGTCTTCATCGCCGGCCTGTCGGCCTTGCACCAGTTCACCCGCGTCGGCGCGGGCGCCATGATCGCGGGCATGTCGGGCATTCGCGGCGACGTGATCCCATTCGGGCTCGCGGACGGGCGGCCGGCGCGGCTGGTCGGGGTCAACGTCATCGGCATGAAGCGGCGCGGCTATACTGCGGAGGCGTGCGCGGCCGCCCGCAAGGCCTATTTCATGCTGTTCCGGGGCTCCGGATCGCTCGAGGAGCGGGTGGCGGCGACGGAGGCCGCGCTCGGGGCGGAGCCCGTGGTGGCGCAAATCCTCGCCTTCATTCGCGCGCGCGGGAAGCGGCCGCTGTGTCGGGCGGCTCGCGCGGACGCGACGGATGAGGAATGATCAGGCACCGCCCGGGCCGGAGGCGCCGCCGCCCCATGCGGCAGGCGACGCAGGACCGGTTGCGATCATCTGCGGCGGCGGCCCGCTGCCGGCCGCGGTCGCCGAGGCCGCGGTGCGCGCGGGGCGCGACGTCTATCTCCTCGCCATCGAGGGGTGGGCCGATGCGGCCGCCGTCGGTCGCTTCCGGCACGACTGGATCAAGCTCGGGCAGTTCGGCCGCATCCGCAGGCTGATGCGGGCGCAGGGCTGCCGCGACGTGGTCTTCATTGGCAACGTGCTGCGGCCCTCCGTCCGGATGCTGAGCCTCGATTGGCTCACGCTGCGCCTGCTGCCGCGCGCCCTCGATCTCGCGCGCGGGGGCGACGACCGGCTGCTCTCCGGCCTTGGCCGCATCTTCGAGGAGCACGGCTTCCGCGTCGTCGGCGCTCACGAACTCGCGCCGGAAATCCTGGTGCCCGAGGGCCCGCTCGGCCGCGTCGCCCCGTCGGCGCGCGACGCCGCCGACGCCGTGCGCGGATTCGCGGTGATCGAGGCCATCGGCGCGTTCGATATCGGCCAGGCCGCCGTCGTCGCCGACGGCCACGTGCTCGCCGTCGAGGCCGTCGAGGGGACGGACAACATGCTTGCCCGCATCGCAGACCTGCGGGAGGAGGGGCGCGTCCGCACGCCGCCCGGTGTCGGCGTCCTCGTCAAGGCGCCGAAGCCGCAGCAGGATCGGCGGCTCGACTTGCCGGCCATCGGCCCGCGGACGGTCGAGAACGTGCGCCGCGCGGGGCTCGCCGGCGTCGCGGTCCGCGCGGGCGAGGTCATCGTCGCCGAGCCGGCGGCGGTGGTGAGCGCCGCCGACGCGGCCGGACTGTTCGTAGCGGGTTTCGTCCACGGCTCGACCGCGCTCCCATGACCGCTGCCGTGCCCGCCGCCGCACCGTCCCGCGATCTCCACGTCTTTCTGGTGGTCGGGGAGGAGTCCGGCGATCAGCTCGGCGCAAGCCTCATGCAGGCGCTGCGCGAGCGCCTCGGCGGCCATGTGCGCTTCAGCGGCGTCGGCGGCGCGGCGATGGCGAGCGAAGGGCTCGCGACGCTTTTTCCCCTCACGGACGTGACGCTGTTCGGCTTCCTGCAGGTCGCGACCGGCCTGCCGCGCGTCCTGCGCCGCATCCGCGACACGGTCCGCGCGGCGGTGGATGCGAAGCCCGACGTCGTCGTCATCATCGACAGCCCCGACTTCACCCATCGGGTTGCGCGCCGGGTGCGCGCGCGGGCGCCGCACATTCCGATCGTGAACTATGTTTCGCCCTCGGTCTGGGCCTGGCGGCCCGGACGCGCCCGCGCCATGCGCAGTTATGTCGATCACGTCCTCGCGCTCCTGCCGTTCGAGCCGGCCGCACACCAGCGGCTGGGCGGGCCGCCGTGCACCTTCGTCGGGCATCCTCTGGCGGAGAAGATCGACCTTCTGCGCCCCAGTGCCGCGGAGGCGGCGCGGCGGCTTGCGGATTCGCCCGTGCTGCTCGTGCTGCCCGGCAGCCGGCGCAGCGAAATCGCCCGCCTGATGGCGCCGTTCGGCCAGGCGGTGGAGCGGCTCGCGGCGCGGAGCGGCGCGCTCGACATCGTTCTGCCCACGCTCCCGCATCTGGCGGCGGAGATCGGGGCCGCGACCGCCGGCTGGCGGCACAAGCCGCGCATCATCGTGGCCAGGGAGGAGAAGTACGCGGCCTTCCGCACCGCGCGCGCAGCCCTTGCGGCGTCCGGGACCGTGACGCTCGAACTCGCGCTCGCCGGCGTGCCCATGGTGGCCGCCTATCGCGTGGCCCCCATCGAGGCGGTGATCGCGCGCCGGCTGATCCGCGTGCCGTCGGTCATTCTCGCCAACCTCGTGCTCGGCGAAAACGTGGTGCCGGAATTTCTGCAGCAGGACTGCACGCCGGACAATCTCGCAGGCGCGCTTGCCCCGCTGCTTGCGGATTCGCCGGAGCGGCGGCGGCAGTGCGCCGCCTTCGCGCGGCTCGATGCGATCATGGAAATCGGCGCGGCCCGGCCCAGCCAGCGCGCGGCCGATATTGTCATTGCCGCGGCGCGTCCCTAGTCCGCCCAATCGGTGGCAAAATCGCGGCGCGCCCTGTCATGAGAAGATCGCGGTGGCGTCACACTCGCTTCGCACTGCCGGCCTAGCTTCCGCGTCGCAGGCAAAAGCAGAAGCGAAGGAGGTGCATCATGGGCTCGGTCATGATCAGATGCCCCGAAACGGGTGCGCCCATTGCGACCGGGTTGCAGGCCGATCCTTCGACCTTCGCCCGCACCCCGGTGTTCTTCTCGCGCACCCTCTGTCCCTACTGCCGGATCCTGCACGAGTGGTTCGCCAAGGACGCTTGGGTCGAGGAACCGCATGCGAAGCTGACCTGCGAGGCGGCGTAGGGGCTGCAGCGTGTCCCGCGCGCGGCGCAGCGCGCAAGCGGTGCGCCGCAGATGCGGGACCTCAGGTCAACAGCCGCGCAGCACCGCGACATCGATTCGGCCGATGGGTGGCACGGCGCATCGCGGTGCCGTGAACTTTCTGGCTCCCAGAGGCCGCGCGCTATGTGGCGTAGCTTGCAAAGCGAACGGTGGAGGCGCGGGCGCGGTAGTCCGTCTTGACGTTGACGACGGCGACCCTGCCGGCGTCGACCTGCGCCTGCGCACGCTCGAGCGCCGGCATGATGTCTTCCGGCCGCTCGACATATTCGCCGTAGCAGCCGAAGGCCTCGGCGAGCTTCTCGTAGCGCGTATAGCCGAGATCGCGCCCCTGCTTCTCCCGGCGCGGATCGGCGGTCCAGCCGCCGTTGAGGCTGATGACGACGAGCACCGGAATCTTGTGGCGCACGGCGGTGTCGAGCTCCATGGCGTTGAGGCCGAAGGAGCCGTCGCCGTGCAGCACGATCACCTGCTTGTCGGGTTTCGCGAGCTTGGCGCCGAGGCCGAACGGCAGGCCGACGCCCATGGTTCCGAAGGGGCCCGAATTGAGCCGGTGCCCCGGCTCGTAGGTCGGAATCCACTGGCGGCCGTAATTGAGGATCTCCTGCCCGTCCACCACCAGGATGGCGTCGCGCCGCATGAAGTTCTTCACTGCGTCGCAGAGCTGCAACGGATGGATCGGATCGCCCTGCGGCGGCTGGTTGGAGCCCGGCTCCTGGCGCTTGGCGGCGGCGCCGTCCGCGAGCTTCTTGCGCCAGTCCTTGTATCGGTCCGGATCGGCCTTGCCGTTCAAGGCGGCGAGCAACTGCTGCAGCACGGCCTTGCAGTCGCCGACGAGCCCGATGTCGACATGGCGCGGGGCGGTCGCGATCTCCTCCGGGTCGATGTCGATGCGGGCGATCGTGGCGCCGGCGTTGAAGCGCGGCGGGGCCGCGTGGCCGACGATGTAGTTCATGCGCGTGCCGACCACGATGATGAGGTCCGCTTCCTTGAAGGCCAAAGAGCGCATGCTGAGGTAGGAATATTTGTGATCGTCGGGCAGCACGCCGCGGCCTTGCGGCGTCGTGTAGAAGGGAATGCCCGTCGCCTCGACGAAGGCGGTGAGCTCCTCCCAGGCGCGGGACCAGATCACGCCGCTGCCCGACAGGATGATCGGCTGCTTCGCGCGCGCGAGCGCGGCGACGAGCGCCTCAACCTTCTCGGGATCGGCGAGGGGCCGCGCATTCAGGATCGGCTGGCCGCTCTTCGACCAGTCGATCTTCTCTTCCGGAATGGACTCGTGCAGCAGGTCGCCGGGAAAATCGAGATAGACCGGACCGGGCTTGCCGGTCATCGCGCGCTCGAACGCGTTGTGGATCTGCTCGGGAATGCGCGACAGCTTGTAGACCCGTTCCGCGAACTTGGTCATCGGCTTCATGATCGCGACCTGGTCGATGTCCTGGAACGAGCCGCGCCCGAACGTGCTCACCGAGCTTGAGCCGCCGCAGATGACCATGGGCGCACAGTCGATGTAGGCGTGCGCGACGCCGGTGGTGAGATTGATGACGCCCGGGCCGCTCGCGGCCATGCACACGCTCGGCTTCTGCGTCAGCCGGCTCCAGGCATTGCCCATCATGGCGGCCGCCTGCTCGTGGCGGACGTCGATCATGCGAATGCCTTCCTTCGCGCAGAAGCCTTCGCACTCGATCATGGGGCCGCCCATGAGGAAAAAGAGGTTCTCCGTGCCCTCCTTCTTGAGAGCCTTCGCCAGGATTTCCGAACCCGTGAGCTCAGCCATCGCACGTCACTCCCTTGGTATTCCGCTCCGCACCGATGCGCCGGCGCGCCGTGACAAGCTGCATCGTCTTCAATCGATCTGGCCTTGTTCGCGGCTGGACTTGGCGTCCGCGCTGCGCCGCGCGCACGCCGCGCC
The DNA here is from genome assembly GCA_019689555.1 of Variibacter sp. Lineage (GTDB taxonomy): Bacteria > Pseudomonadota > Alphaproteobacteria > Rhizobiales > Xanthobacteraceae > JADGHE01. The sequence goes on from JADGHE010000023.1 coordinate 39,017, forward strand.
CGAACGATAGGTGCGCACCTTCAGACGACGCCGTCCTTGCGAAGCCGTTCGATCTCGTCGTCGCTCATGTCGAGCCAGGCGGTGAAGACCTCGTCCGTGTTTTCGCCGACGAGCGGCGCCGGCCGTATCCGCGCCATCTTCCCGTCGTGGCGCACCGGCCAGCCGACCATCTTGAACCGGCCGAGCGTGGGATGCTCGACGGCCTGCATCAGGCCGCGTCGCTCGAAATCGGGATCGGCGTAGAGGTCCTTGGTGTCGAGCACCGCGCCCACCGGCACCTTGGCGGCGCCGAGGATCTCCATCGCCTCGAGCTTGGTGTGCTGCATCGTCCATGCGGTGATCATCGCGTTCACCTCGGGCTCGCGCTCGGCCCGGGCCGCCTGGGTGGCGTAGCGCGGATCGCCGAGCAGGTCCTCGCGACCGATGACCGCGAGCAGCCGCTGGAACTGCTCCGGCACGCCCGGATGGCAGTACATGATGATGTAGTCGTTCGGCCCGTCGCCCTTGCAGCGGAATGCGCCCTGCGGCACCACATTGCCGACGACGGTCTTGGCGCCGTGGCGGCCGCAGGCTTCGCCGGTGTGCAAGGTGTGCGCCCAGGCGAGACGGATGTAGGACATGCAGGCATCCTGCATCGCCACTTGCAGGCGCTGCCCCCGGCCGGTGTTCTTCGCGCGATAGAGCGCTCCGAGAATGCTGATCGCCATCAGCATGCCGGTGCCGGTGTCGCCGAGGCCGGGACCGGGCTTGACCGGCGGCCCGTTGCGCTCGCCGGTGACGCTCATGATCCCGCCCATCGCCTGCGCGATGGGATCGTAAGCCAGGAAATCCTCGTAGCGATTGCCTTCGCCGAACCCCTTGATCTGCGCGTAGACGAGGCGCGGATTGATGGCGCGCACAACGTCGTAGCCGAGCCCGAGCCGCTCGATCGCGCCCGGCGCGAGATTCTCGATGAACACGTCGGCGTTCTTGAGCAGCGCCTTGAGGATCGCGATGCCGCGCTCTGACTTCAGGTCGAGCGTCACCGATTTCTTGTTCGCGTTGAACTGGCAGAAGTACCAGGAATCCTTGTCCGGCACGCGGGCATAGCCGTAACGCGCGGGCTCGCCACGGCCCGGACGCTCGATCTTGACGACTTCGGCGCCGAGCCAGGCCAGCGTCTCGGTGCAGGAGGGACCGGCCTCGTACTGGCTGAGATCCACGATGCGAACGCCCGCAAGGCAGTCGAGCTCGGCGGTCTGCGGCTCGACGTTCATGGCCCCGCCTTCCATGGTTTCCTCCCAGGGCTTTCCGTGTTTATGCGTCCGCGACACTAGGTAATCCCGCGCGGCGTGGCAAACGATGCGGGGAAATTGTTTTGTTCTTGCGTGTCACAGTCGAGCGGCTGCGCCGCCGCAACCGCAGCCTTTTGGATCGGCGCCGCGTCGCCTCTGTACGGCCGCGGCGATGTCCAATACGGTCGTTGCGCAGGCGGCCAACAAGATGCGCAGAGGAAGCACCCATGGAAGCGCGTTCGAGGAAGATCGGCTCTCTCGCCGGCGTTCGCATCGTCGATTTGTCGCAGTTCGAGGCGGGGCCCTCCTGCACCGAGGCGTTGGCGTGGCTCGGCGCCGAGGTCGTCAAGGTGGAGAATCCGAACGGGGGCGAGCAGTCGCGGCGCGCCTTCGCGCGCGAAAGCAACAAGGACTCTTGGTACTTCCTGCAATTCAACGCCAACAAGAAGTCGGTCACCGCCAACATCAAGTCGCCGGAAGGACTCGCGCTCGTCAAAGAGCTGGCGAAGCGGGCGGACGTGTTCATCGAAAACATGGCGCCCGGCACCATCGAGCGCCTCGGCCTCGGTTACGAGGAGCTTCGCCCGCTCAATCCGCGGCTGATCTATGCGCAGGTGAAAGGCTTCGGCGAAGGCACGCCGTACGAAAACTTCCTCTCGTTCGATCCGATCGCGCAGGCGATGGGCGGCATCATGAGCGTGAGCGGGGAGGCGGGTTCACGCCCCATCAAGCCCGGGCCGGGGCTCGGGGATACGGGCACCGGCATGCTGCTCGCGATCAGCATCCTCGCCGCGCTCTACGAGGCGAAGAGCACGGGCAAGGGCCAGCGCATCCAGGTCGCCATGGAGGACGCCTGCAAGCACTACATTCGCCTCGCCTGGGCCCATACGAGCGGCACGGGCGAGGCGTGCGGCCGCTACGGGCCCAAGGCGCTGGGCGGGCGCACCGCGCCGCAAGGCGTCTTCCGCTGCAAGGGCGGCGGCCCCAACGATTACGCTTACATCATGTGCCATGCGGCGATGCCTGAGCACTGGGAGCGGCTGCTCGACGTGATCGGTCGCCCTGATCTCAAGGGCGATCCGCGCTTTGCGACGGCGGCCGCGCGGCGCGACAACGAGGACGAGGTCAACGCGCTCGTCGAGAGCTGGACGCTGCGGCACGACAAGTACACGGTGATGAAGGCGCTCGGCGACGCCGGCATTCCCTGCGGGGCCGTGCGCGACACGCTCGAGATGATCAACGATCCCGACCTCGTGCGGCGCGGCATCATGCAGTACGCCGACCACCCGGAATACGGCCCCTACAAGATGGTCGGCTGGCCTGTGCGCCACGACGGCGCGACGCCGAAGCTCGAGCCTGCGCCGCTGCTCGGCCAGCACAACGAGGACGTCTATGCTTCGTGGCTCGGACTCGGGGCCGGCGACATCGCCGCACTGCGCGAACGCGGCGTGATTTAGCGCCGTTTCGTCTCGCGTGGAGACACGAGCGCGCGCCGCCGTGCTGCAGATCCGGCGCGTTTCGCATGGAAGAGGAGGCGGGAGCCCGAGAGTGGGACTTAAGCTCTCGCCCCTTCGCGCCGTGAGCCAAGAGCGTCCGCGGACCGGCCGGAGAGCAACGCCGCGGAACGCAGGCTCGATCGCAACAAGATGGTTCGGCGATGCGCGTCCTCAATAAGCCGCGACCACGGCCGCCGGGCCGCCGAAATGATAATTGATGCCGAACTTCACGGTGTGGACGCGAGCATCGAGGTCGATGCCGCCAGCAATGAGCGAAGCGAAATAGTTCCTCCGCTCGAAGTCGGCGTAGAGGTATTCGAGCTTTGCCGACCAATTGGGCGCGAAGGCATATTCGAGGCCCGCGCCGATCGTCCATCCGGCATGCGTCTGGTCGTCAGAGATGCGTACGCCGGCGAAGGTAAAGTCGATCTTGTCGCGCGCCCAGGCGAAGCCGCCGGTGGCGTAAAGAAGCAACCTGTCCCAGGCCACGCCTATGCGGCCGCGCACGGTGCCGAAGACGTCGATGCGTGATCTGATAGTGCCGACACCCCCCAGGAGGAGGAAGTCATCCTCGCGCCCGATGTCGCCGCCAGAAATATCGGCCTCAATGCCGAGCACGAAACCGCCCGTCTGCCAGTTGTATCCGATTTGGCCGCCGCCGAACCCGCCGTTGATGGCGGCGCTGCCGATGTCGAAGCCCAGCACGGTCCCACGACCCGTGCCCCAGCCATAGCCCGCGTGCGCGCCGAGATAAAATCCGGTCCAGCTGAAGGCCGGTGCGACATAGGCCGGCGGGGTAGGCGCCTTCACAGCCAGGTCCGCGGCGCCGGCGGAACCGATCGTCAACGCAAGCAGCGAGACACCGATGCAAAGCCTCTGCAAGGCACCCTCCCTAGAAGTTGAGTCCAGGAAGGGTGCACGCAATCAACGGTGCGGTCAAGGCGCTGGATAAACTTGGGATTGCATGAATTCGGCACGCTGTTGCACCGAGGTCACTAGCGTCCACGGGCATCGCGATGCGATGGCCTGGGCGTCGCGGGGGCGAAGACGCTCGCCCCGCTCTCCCGGCAGGAAAGCGGAATTTGCTCGCCACTTCCAAAAGACTCCGCCGCGCGGCTCAGACGGTTCGGTAGGCGCGTCCGGGCATCGTGCGGGCCATGGAGCCGCCGGCATAGGCCACGCCGGCCCCGATCAGCAGCGCGACGAAGCTCGCCAGCATCGCGGCCGAGAGGTGCCGTTGCGCGCTCTCGAGGGCGCCCGGGTCGGGGCGGGCCGGTCCGGCCTGGCCGACATTCTCGGCTTGCGAAGGACGGCCGAGGCGCGCGCTCGTCTCCGCCGTGGGCCCGGCCAGGTTGCTCATGATGGTTCCGCCGGTTCCGCCGGCCACGCCCGCGACGCCGAGCACGATCAGCGTCGCCACGGCCCATGTGGTCAGTCCCGCGACTCCCTTCATCCGGGGATCGACCATCGGAGAGAGGGCGCCGGCAATCCAGCCGCCGACGAAGGCGGCGATGATCCCCGAGCACGCCCACCACCCGAAGGCGGCCCAGGCGAACTCCGCCGTGTCCGCCGAGGAGCCCATGGAGAGAAGCCCCACTCCGATGCCGAGCATGATCAGCATGGCCTGAATGACGAGCGAGGCGATCACGCCCACGATCACGGACGACCACGTCCAGCCGGCCGTGTCCGTTGTTGCCTGTGTCACTTGAGTTGCTTGAGCCATTGGCCACTCCCTGTGCCCAAGCGGGAGAACGGTCTCGCCTGCCCTATGTTCCTGGGAAGCCGCCGCACGGGCCTGGTGCCGATGGCCGCGGACGGGGCGCTTCTCTCGTGCGCCTGAACAGTCTCGCTCGATGACCGGTCCGCGTCGCGGCCGAGGCGGAAGCGAAAACGCCAATCACCGATGAGTTCGGCGCCAATCGGAGCGGCTCAAGGCCCCTCCCGAGCGCCGGAACGGAACGGGAACAATCCGGTCCAGTGACGGGGCCAGTGACGGGACTCTCGGTGCCCGACGACGCCCGGAAAGGCCTTTTGATCCCTTCCGTTCACTGTGGCAGTGCCGCAACACCCGCCGCCCTCGTTAAATGTCTTTGATTTCTTTGGTTTTTTCGGCGTCGCGCTGGCGACCCCGGCAGGATTCGAACCTGCGACCAACAGCTTAGAAGGCTGCTGCTCTATCCGGCTGAGCTACGGGGCCGCGCGGCCTCTCATAGCGTCTTTCGGCCGCCGCGCGAAGGCTTTCCCGGCGCGAGGAAAGCGGCCGGAGGCGCGCGCCGGCGGTGCGCGCGGGGAGGGGGAAGCCGGCCCCGAAGCGGCCGGGAGGAGGGCGCAGGCCCGTGGCCGATGCGGTTCCGTGCCTGCCCAAATAAGCGCCGAGGCCGCGCGGCGCACCGAGGAGGCCGAAAGCTTCGATTCGTCGACCTCGACGCCCAGTCCCGGCCCGTCGGGCAGGCGGGCGTGGCCGCGCTCGATCCGCAGGGGCTCGCGCGTGATGTCGCGGGCGAGATACTGGCAGGTGACGCTCACGTCCCAGTCGAGCTGCGGCAGGGCGGCGGCGAGATGCACGATCGCGGCGCTCGCGACGCTCGAATCCGCGACCTTGCCGGCGAGATTCACGGACATGCCGAGCGCGTCCATGCGTCGGCCCGCGGTCATCACGGCCGAGAGGCCGCCGAGCTTGATCGTCTTCAGGCTGCCGCCGCGCGCGGCCCGCATTCTGTGGTGGCGCTCGATGTCCTCCAGGCTGTGCACGCCCTCGTCGGTGCCGATCGGCACCGCGGTTGCGGCGGCCACCATCGCCATGCCCTCGAGATCCTTCCAGGCGACCGGCTGCTCGATGAAATCGAGGCCGGCGGCCGCGGCCCCGGCGGCGAACCGCAGCGCCTGCTCGCGCGTGTAGCCCTGGTTGGCGTCGGCGGAGACGTGCGGCCCCGTCCCAAGGGCGGCGCGCACGGCTGCGGCGCGCTCGAGATCCGCCTCGGGCGCTGCGCCGCCGATCTTGACCTTGAAGGCGACGAAGCCTTCCGCCGCCATGCGCCGCGCGGCGGCCACGTCGGCCACGCGGTCGGCCGCCGCCAGCATCCTGAGCACCGGAACATCGCGCCGCACGATGCCGCCCAGCAGCTCGGCCACCGGCTTTCGTGCCCGCTTGCCGGCGAGATCGTACACGGCCATGTCGAGCGCCGACTTGGCGGCCGCGTTGCCGTACATGAGGCCGTCAATCGCCTGGCCGAAGGCGCTCACATCCTCGATCTCGAGCCCTTCGAGGGCCGGGCGCATGAAGTTCACCGCCGCGACCATGCTTTCGGGCGTTTCGCCCGTCATCGTGGGCGCCGAGGAGGCCTCGCCCCAGCCGACGAAGCCGTCCACGTCCTCCACGCGCACCAGCAGGTTTTCCGCGGTCTCGACCGTCGTTCTCGCCATCTTGATGGGCTCGACGAGCGGCAGGCTGATCCACAGCGGCGTGACCGATTTGATGCGCACGAGACGGGCCTCCCTTGTTCGCGGCGCGCGAGGATACATCCGCCCCCGCGGCAAGGGAACCGCCCGCGCCGAGGCCCCGCACGAGCGCCCCGTCAGGCCGCCGTGGCGCCGCCCGTGCCCAAATCCGCGACGCAGCGCCGCAGCGCCGCGATCAACGCGGCGCTGTGCGGCAAGTGCGGCTCCTCGGCGTCGAGGATCCGCGCGAAGGCGCGCTTCTTCAGCGCGAGGATGTCGACGTCGCCGAGCTCGGGGTCGAGCTCGGCCGCGTCGCACACGATGTCGATCAGCCGGTCGAGCCCATGCAGCCGGCCGAGCAAATAGTCCTTCTCGCGGAAGGCGCGGGAGAAGAAGTCCGCGAAATGGCCGAACGCCGCGCCCATGAGGCTGCCGGGCCCGCTGAATGCGCCGAGCGTGTGGGCGTCCACCGGGCTGATGCGGTCGACGAGGACTTCGTTGAACTCCCCGATTTCGCGCCAGGTCATGACCGGGAACGTCAGCACGTCCCAGAACGGAAAGCCGAGATAGTTGACGAGCACTTCGCGGCGCGCCGCGGGGTGCCATTGCGCGGGGTCCATGGCGGCGAGCAGGCGGTCGATCTCGTCGGTGCTCGCATCGAGATCGATCTCGGCGGCGAGCGCCGCGATCAGCCGGTCGATCCGCCGCCCGTGACGCTGAACGAACAGCCGCGCATGGCGCCCAAGATCGCGCGCGTCGCGCGCGGACGGCGCGGAGGGAAACAGCCGTTCGGCGAGACCGACGGTGGCGCGGCTAAAGGTTGCCGCCTGCTCGTGGCGATTGAGAACGTCGAGCTTCTCGTAGAAGACCCGTTTCAGCCGATCGACGACCGTGCGGTCGAAGCCCGCGACGCCGCCCTGACCGAACACGTCGTAGAGGCGGTTCTGCCCTTCGATCAGGAAATGCAGTCGCCGCCGGCGGTAGTCGAGGTCGAAGGTGAGCAGGAACTTCACCCAGGCGGGCGCGCTTTGTTCGCCGGGCCGGCGTTCGAGGTTTGCCATTTCCCCGTCGACGGGTGCGAAGGCCGCGCCCGACTGGGCGGCCCAGGCGTCGATCACCTCCGCGATGGTGCGCGCGAGCGGCGATTGCAGCGGGACGCCGCGCAGCGTCGCAATGAGGTTGCTCACGAAAGCGCGCACCGAGGCGAGCTTCAGGCGCACATAGCCTTCGTAGGCGAAGCCCGCATCGCGCCGGACTTGCTCGTTCACCGCCTCGCGCCAGGCGCGCACCTGCGCGGCGGTGATCGGCTCATCGGGCGCGGCGGAGACGATCCTCTCGACGAGCCGGCTCACCCGCGGCCGCGCTTCGTCAATGATCGCGCGGATGCGGCGGACCCGATCGTTGAAGTCGCTGACCCAGCCCAGTTCGTCGACCACCGGCTCGCTGCTCGGAATGTCCGAGAGCGCGCCCTTCAATGTGGCGAAGAAGCCCGGCATGCGATGGTGCGTAGCGGAGGCGGGCGGGGCGGGGT